>NZ_MABH01000166.1 GCF_001720585.1 Cereibacter johrii
GCGCCCGATCTCGCGGCGCGGCTGCTGCGCTGCGTGCCGATCTCGCCCTTGTCCGAGCTGGAGCCGCTGATCCCCACCGCCATGAACGACACGTTGCGGCTCGATCCGGCCGAGGCCGCGACCGAGAGCCCCGCCCGCGCCGCGCGCCGCCCCACGACCGCCGTCACCGTCCATGTGGGCGGGCAGGAGCGGCCCGCCTTCCTGTGGCAGGCGCGGCTTCTGTCGGAGGCCTGGTCCTGCCCCTGGCATGTGGAGCCGGGGCGGCATCATTTCGACGTGATCGATGCGCTGGCCGATCCGGCCTCGCGGCTGGTGGCCGATCTGCTGGGCTCCGGCGAGGTCAGCCGGCCCTGATCCGGTCGATATAGTCGCGCAGTTCCTCGGTTTCCGCGCGGGCCTCGCGCAGACCGTCCATCGTGGCGCGCAGCTCGGCCTCGGTCTGCGCCAGCTGCGCGCCGAGTTCGGCCTCGCGGCTTTCGAGATAGAGCACCGCCTGATCGCGCTGTTCCTCGGCCTCGTGGAGATGCTGGGCCAGCCGGTCCACCTCGGACATGTCGCCCGTCACGCGCGAGAAGCGGCTGACGAGCCAGTGGGCGAGCCAGCCCATGCCGAAGGCCACGAACAGGATGACGGCAGTCGCGATGATGAATTCGGTGCGGTTCATGCTCTTCTCGGTCGGTTGCCCGTCAGGGGCGCGTCGGGTGGTCCCTCCGGCCAGAGCCGGAGGCGGGCGGCCGGGCGGCGCTCCCGATCCGGCCCCTCGTGCGGCGGGGGTCCCCGGACGGGGCCCCGGTCAGTCCTCCTCGGGACGGCGCTTCGGGCGCAGCGTCATTTCGGCCGGCGCCGCCGAGGGCTCGTCGTCCGCAGCGGCCTCCGTGCCGTCGGCCGGCGTGGCTTCCGCCGTTTCCTCCACGACCGGAGCCGCGTCGTCAACCGGATTGCCGTCCTCGCCCAGCAACGTGAACTCGATCCGGCGGTTGGCCTCGCGGCCCTCCTCGTTGCCGTTGTCGGCGATCGGGCGCTCTTCGCCGTAGCCCACGGCCTTCATCCGGCCCACGTCCACGCGCCGGCCCTGCAGCGCGAGAAGCACCGCCTCGGCCCGGGCCTGGCTCAGGGCCTTGTTGCCGCCCTCGCTGCCCTGGCTGTCGGTATGGCCCGAGATCTCGAGCGGCATGGCCTTGCAGACCTTGAACACCTCGGCCAGCCCGTCGAGCGTGCCCCGCGCGCTCCGGTCGATCTCGGCCGAGCCCGGTTCGAAGGTGATCTTCTGCCCGGCGAGCACGCGGCGGATGCGGGACATGCATTCCTGCGGGGTGGGCAGCGCGGCCTCGGGGTCGAACTTCTTGTCGTAGACGATATCCACCTTGAAGCTGCGGCCCTGGCCCAGCCGTGCCGACAGCACCTGCGAAATGCGGCCGCTGGCCTGTTTCGAGCCGGTGACCCCGGTCACCTCGACCGTGTCGGCCCGCACCAGAAGCTCGCCCGAATGAAGCTGCGCCAGCGACTCGAGCCCCGCGAGGACCCGCGTGGGCCAGCCCTCGGGCAGTTCGCCGTCGAGCCGCGTCGCGCTGCGCACCTTGCTCGCGCCGAACTGGGCGCGGGCGAAACTGTCCACCGCCTTGCGCGTCAGCTCGTCGGTCACGCGCCCCGACAGCTCGACCCGGCCCTGATCCGACAGGCTGGCGCGGAACTCGGCCGGGCCCTCGGCCACCGCCTGCGGGGCAGGGGGCAGCGTCGCTTCGAGCGAGAAGACCTTGGGCAGCGCCGCCTCGAGCGCGCCCACCGCCCGGTCGAACTGGGCGCGCGGCGTGCCGGGCTTGCCCTCCAGCGTCACGTCGGCATCCGAGAAGGTCACGCTGCCCGCGCCGAGCTCGGCCACGGTCCGCACGCCCGCCTCGGCGGCCTCCGCCCAGCGGGGCGAGGGCACGCCCAGCCCGATGGTGCAGGTGGTCTCGTCGGTCACGCCGGCCGCGGTGCCGGCGGCGAGGATCCGGTCGCGCGCCCGCGTCGTGTCGGCCGAACAGGCGTCGAAGCGGGCGCCCTCCTCGTCCATCACGAAGCGCAGCGTGAAGGGCGTGAGCACCGGCCGCGGCGCCGAGATGTTCATGACGAGCTCCAGCCCCTCGGGCGCGAGCCGCAAAAGCTGCCCCTCGAGCTTGCGCTTCTCGTCCTCGCTGTTCGAGATGGCGGTGATCGAGACCCGGTCGGCATCGACCGAGATCTTGGATTGCGGCAGGAGGCGCAGGGCCTCGAGCCCGAAGGCGAGCGCCGGGGACCAGCCCTCGGGCGTCGGGAAATCGGCCGTCTCCAGCATGTCGGCCACCTGAAGCCCGGTGCCGAGGCCGCGCGCGGCATTGACCAGATCCTCGGTGCCGCCCGCCTCGGGCAGCAGGCCGATCAGCGACACGCCATCGTCGTTGCGCAGCATCTCGACCGAGAAGCGCGGCGCCTCGATCTCGCGCACGGGCGTCACCTCGAGCGCGTCGCGCAGCCGCGTGGCATCGACCGCGCCCCCCGCGAGGTTCACGGCGCGGAAGCGCGTGGCCTCGTTCGGGGCGGTGCCGCGCAGCCAGACCTGCAGCCCGTCGGCATGGACCTCGACGAAGGTGAGGCCCGCGGCGGTGAGCCGGGACTGCACGGCCTCGACGGAACGGTTCTCGATCACGGTCGCGGCCCAGGAGGCCCCCACCACGGCAAGCGCCGCGGCCGTGAGGAAGGCGGCGGAGGCAAGGAGGCTCGGTTTCAGGCGCATGGCGCGGATTCTCCCGTCGAAAGGTCGTCGGTCGTCCCGTGCTTTAGGCGCTGAGCCCCGCCCCTTCAATCAAAGGAGCGCGGCTGTGGCGAGAAACAGCGCAGGGATCAGGCCCGCGTCCCGGTTCGAGCGGAAGAGCCGGAGGCAGCGCCCGGTGTCCTCGGTGTCGAGCCGGGCGATCTGCCAGGTCATGTGGGCGCCGAAGCCCCAGACGCCTGCGAGTGCGATCACGAGTTGGAGGCCAGAGCCCTGCGGCAGCACGGCCAGCAGCACGGCGAGCGTCATCAGGAGCGTCGCCGCCATCATGAAGGCCACGAGCCACTTGCCCGTATGCTGCCCGAAGAGCCGCGCGGTCGAGCGCACCCCGATCAGTGCATCGTCCTCCTTGTCCTGATGGGCGTAGATCGTGTCGTAGAACAGCGTCCAGGCGATCCCCGAGGCATAGAGCGCCACCGGCGCCCATCCGAGACTGCCGGCATGGGCGGCCCAGAGAAGCAGCGCGCCCCAGTTGAAGGCGAGCCCAAGGAAGGCCTGCGGCCACCAGGTGAAGCGCTTGGCGAAGGGATAGATGCAGACGAGGGCGAGCGAGGCCACGCCCAGCAGGATCGCGGTGCCGTTGAAGCTGAAGAGGATGAGCGAGGCCACCAGCGCCTGCACCACCATCCAGACCGCCGCGGCCTTCGCACTGACCTGCCCCGAGGGGATCGGGCGCGAGCGGGTGCGCGCCACGGCCGCGTCGAAGTCGCGGTCGGTGATGTCGTTCCAGGTGCAGCCCGCTCCGCGCATGAGGAAGGCGCCGACCGCGCTGCCGATCACGAGCCAGAGGTCGAGCGGCCGGTAGCCCTCGGGGTCGGCCAGCGCCGCCAGCGCCACCGCCCAGAAGCAGGGGATCAGCAGAAGCCATGTCCCGATCGGCCGGTCGGCGCGCGACAGGCGCAGATAGGGCCGCGTCGCGGCGGGCGCGAGCCTGTCGACCCAGTTTCCGGGCGGGGCATCGGCCACCGTGCCCTGCGTCGTCCCGGCCGCCGGTCCCCCGGCGGGAGCCTCTGGCGCTTGGCGCGGCTGCTGCATAAGGTGCCCCCATGTCGGATGCGAAAGTCAGGCTTTATGTAGAGCAGCCCCTCGGACCCGGGCAACCCGTTCCTCTGACGCAGGATCAGGCCCATTACCTGTTCGGGGTCATGCGGCTGGCGCGGGGGGCGGCGGTGTCCCTTTTCAACGGCCGGGACGGCGAGTGGCGCGCCGAGGTGTCCGAGGCGGGCAAGCGGGGCGGCACGCTCCTCTGCACGCACCAGACCGCGCCGCTCCGTCTGCCGCCCGACCTCTGGCTCCTGTTCGCGCCGATCAAGAAGGCGCGCACCGATTTCATCGTCGAAAAGGCGGCCGAGATGGGCGCGGCGCGGATCCTGCCGGTGCAGACCCGCTTCACCAATTCCGAGCGGATCCGGCAGGACCGGCTGCAGGCCCATGCCGTCGAGGCGGCGGAACAATGCGGCGGCACCTTCGTGCCCGAGGTGGCCGATCTGGCGAGCCTCGAGCGGCTCCTGGCCGACTGGCCGGCCGAACGGCGGATCATGTGGTGCGACGAGAGCCTCGTGGGGGCGCGGGCGGGGCTTCTCGAGGCCGCGGGCGGCCTTGAGGCGCGCGGCTTCGAGGAGCCGCCGAAGCGGCCGTCGCCCGGGCCCTGGGCCATCCTGATCGGGCCCGAGGGCGGCTTTTCGGAGGAGGAGCAGGCGCGCCTCCGCCGGATGGAGCAGGTGGTGCCCGTGAGCCTCGGCCCGCGCATCCTGCGCGCGGATACGGCGGCGGTGGCGGCGCTCACGCTCTGGCAGTCGGTGCTCGGAGACTGGCTGTGAGCTTTCTGCGGCCGGAGGTGGAGGGGCTCCTCCTCCGCTGGCGCGAACCTGCCGCGGCGGCGGCCGCGATGGCCGGGGCGCTCTGGCTCGGCTCGCTGGGCGGGTGGTTCTTCGTGCCGCTGGGCGGGCTCGCCTTCGCCGTGGCCGCGGGCTGGGCGGTGATCGCGCTCCGCCGGATGCGCTTCGGCCAGAGCGGCGGGGCGGCCGGCCTCGTCGAACTGGACGAGGGCCAGATCGGCTATCTCGGCCCGGACTGGGGCGGCTATGTGGCCCTCGACGATCTCGAGGAGTTGCGCCTCGTCCTCATCCGGGGAGAGCGGCACTGGCGGCTGCGCCAGTCGGACGGGCAGCTCCTGTCCATTCCCGTGGGCGCCGAGGGGGCTCACCGCCTGTTCGACGCTTTCGCGGCCCTGCCCGGCCTCGACACGAGCCGCCTGCTCGCGGCCCTCTCCGGGCCTGCGGAGGCGCCGGCGCCGGGCGGCAATGTCATCAGCCTTTCGTCGCAAGCCCCGCCGGCAGGGCAGCTGATCTGGCGGAGGCCCTCGCGCGCGGTCTTGACTTGACTGCGACGACGCGACAGGTCTTGCGTCCCGAACAAGCGATCGGAGCGCGTGCATGTCCATTCCCCAGTCCGGCGGCGGGCCGATCGAGAGTTACGAGCAGTTGGCGGCCTATATGGAAGCGGGCTGCAAGCCGGCGCAGGACTGGCGCATCGGCACCGAGCACGAGAAGTTCGGCTATCTGACCGCCGACCTGAAGCCGCTGCCCTACGAGGGGGCGGCCTCGGTGCGCGCCATCCTCGAAGGCCTGCGCGACCGGTTCGGCTGGGAGCCGGTCATGGAGCGGGATGCGATCATCGGGCTCCAGCGCGACGGCGCCAATGTCTCGCTGGAACCGGGGGGGCAGCTGGAGCTGTCGGGCGCGCCGCTCCTGTCGGTGCATGAGACCAAGGCGGAGCTCGAGAGCCACCTGCGCGAGGTGGCCGAGGTGGCGGGACCGATGGGCGTGCGCTTCATGGGCGTGGGCGCGGCCCCGATCTGGAGCCACGAGGAGATGCCGGTGATGCCCAAGGGGCGCTACCGGCTGATGACCGATTACATGGGGCGCGTGGGCACCCACGGCACCCAGATGATGTATCGCACCTGCACCGTGCAGGTGAATCTCGACTATGGCTCGGAAGCCGACATGGTGAAGAAGCTGCGCGTCGCGCTGGCGCTGCAGCCGGTCGCCACCGCGCTCTTCGCCTCGTCGCCCTTCTTCGACGGCCGTGTGAACGGCCACAAGAGCTGGCGCTCGCGCATCTGGCGCAGCCTCGACGCCTCGCGCACGGGCATGCTGCCCTTCGCCTTCGAGGAGGGGATGGGCTTCCAGCGCTATGTGGACTGGGTGCTCGATGTGCCCATGTATTTCGTCTACCGCGATGGGCAGTATATCGACGCGCTGGGCCAGTCGTTCCGCGACTTCCTGAAGGGCGAACTGCCCGCGCTGCCGGGCGAGAAGCCCACGCTGTCGGACTGGGCCGATCACATGACCACGGTCTTTCCCGAGGCGCGGGTGAAGAAATACATCGAGATGCGCGGGGCCGACGCGGGCCCGCTGTCGCATCTGGTGGCGCTGCCCGCCTTCTGGGTCGGGCTCATGTATGACGGCGCGGCCCTCGATGCCGCCTGGGATCTCGCCCGGGACTGGAGCGCGGAGACCCGCGAGGGGCTGCGCGTGGCGGCTTCGGTCGACGGGCTGCAGGGCGAGGCGGGGGGCGTGCGGCTCCTCGACGTGGCCCGCGAGGCGGTGGCGATCGCCGAGGGCGGGCTCCGCGCCCGGGCGCTGGCGGGCGAGGGACTGGCCGACGAGGCGGGCCATCTCGAGGTGCTGGCCGAGAGCGTGGCCTCGGGGCGGACGGTGGCGGATCTGCTGCTCGAGCGGTTCCACGGCCCCTGGGAGGGCGACCTGCGCCGGATCTATCCCGACATGAGCTACTGAGCGGGCCTGCGGCGCCCCGGATCGCGGACCCGGCCGGGGGTGCCGGCTCGGGGGGCATCGAGCCCCCCCTCGCCGGCGCTGCCGCGGACCGGCCCCCGGGCGGTTACTTCTTCCCGATCCGCGGCTCGGTGCCCGCGAGGATCCGGCGGATGTTCGCATGGTGGCGGATGAAGATCAGCACCGCGAGCACCGCCCCCAGCGCCGCCATCTGGCCGAAGCCCAGCAGGATCATCCAGAGGACACCGCTCGCCGCAGCCACGAGGGCCGAGAGCGAGGAGATCCGGCCCAAGGCCGCGGTCGCGAGCCAGGTGAGGCAGCAGGCAAGGCCCACGGGCCAGGCGAGCGCCAGGAGCGTGCCGAGGAAGGTCGCGACCCCCTTGCCGCCGCGGAAGCCGAGCCAGACCGGAAAGAGGTGCCCCAGAAACGAGGTGAAGGCCGCAAGCTGCGCCGCATCCTCGCCCACGGCCGCGCGCGCGATCAGCACGGCGATGGCGCCCTTGCCCGAATCGAGGAGCAGCGTGGCCAGCGCCGCGGGCTTGTTGCCCGTCCGGAGCACGTTGGTGGCGCCGATATTGCCCGAGCCGATCTTGCGCAGGTCGCCCAGCCCCAGCGCGCGGGTGATGACGATGCCGAACGGGATCGAGCCGAGCAGATAGCCCAGCACCCCCGTCAGGATCAGCGCCCAAAGGCCGCTTTCGATGGCCGGCATCTCACTCACTCCCGCTCTGCTGGTCCCGGGCGCCGGGACGGATCTGCTCTATTCTGGTCCGGCCGAGGCCCCGGCGCGAAGGGGGCGTGCCGCCGCAGGCCCAGGTTATGAAGATGGCCTGCCGTCGCAGGCCGGGGTTGCGAGGATGGCCTGTTGCCCGCAGGCCGGGCCCCGAGGATGGCCTGCCGTTCGCGAAGCGCGAATGACAGGCCGGGGGCGATGGCTCATTCGCCCGCGGCGTAGACCCGGCGGCCGCCGACATAGGTCGCGAGCACCCGCCCCTCCATCCGCTGCCCGTCGAAGGGCGTGTTCTTCGATTTCGAGCGCAGGGTGAAGCGGTCGAGCACGAAGGGCGCGTCGGGGTCGAAGAGCACGAGATCGGCGGGCGCCCCCTCTGAGAGCCGCCCTTGCGGCAGGCCGAGCCGCCGTGCGGGGTTGAGCGCCATGGCCCGGAAGAGCTGCGGCAGGGTCAGGAGGCCCGCATGGTAGAGCCGGAGGGCCGCGGGCAGGAAGGTCTCGAGCGCCACGGCACCCCAGGCGGCTTCCTCGAAGGGCAGGCGCTTCGACTCCTCGTCCTGCGGCGTGTGCATCGAGGAGATGATGTCGATCAGCCCCGAGCCCACCGCCTCGACCATCGCGAGCCGGTCCTCTTCCGAGCGCAGCGGCGGCTTCAGCTTGAAGAAGGTGCGGTAGTCGCCGACATCGAACTCGTTCAGCGTCAGGTGGTGGATGCCCACGCCCGCCGTCACGTCGAGCCCGTTGGCCTTGGCCCGCTCGAGCGCGGGCAGGGTGCGGGCGGTGGTGACCTGGTCGGCGTGGTAGCGCACGCCCGACATCTCGACCAGCGCCATGTCGCGGTCGAAGCCCATGCGCTCGGCCATCGGATGGACGGCCGGGATGCCGCGCAGGCTCGCGAACTTGCCGTTGGTGGCGGAAGCGCCGGCCGAAAGTCCCGGATCCTGCGGATGGCCGATCACGAGCGCGCCGAGGCTGCGGGCATAGGTCATGCAGCGGGCGGCGACCTTGGTGGTCTCGATCACATGGTCGCAGTCGGAGAAGGCCACGGCGCCGGTGTCGAGCAGGAAGCCGAGCTCGACCATCTCGCGCCCCTCGCGGCCCTTGGTCAGCGCCGCCATGTGGCGGATGCGGACCGGGCTCGCCTCGGCGGCGCGGCGGGTGACGAATTCCAGCACCTCGGGCGTGTCGATGGCGGGCAGCGTGTCGGGGCGCGCGACGATCGTGGTGACGCCGCCCGCGGCAGCGGCAAGACCCGCCGAGCGGAAGCTCTCGCGGTGGCGCTCGCCGGGCTCGCCCACCTTCACGCCGAGATCGACGATGCCGGGGGCGAGGCACTTGCCGCCGCAGTCGATCACCTCGGCGCCGGGCGGCGGCTCGAGCGCGCCCACGGCGGCGATGAGGCCGCCCTCGATCAGCAGGTCGCCCTCGGTCTCGGTGCCGGCCTCGGGGTCGATCAGGCGGGCGTTGCTGAGAAGGAGGCTCATGCCATCACCCCCACGGCCGCGCGGCCCCGTTCGGCGCGCAGGTTCCGCGCCAGAAGATCCATGCAGGCCATGCGCACCGCCACCCCCATCTCGACCTGATCCTGGATCACCGAGCGGTTGATGTCGTCGGCAAGTGTGCCGTCGATCTCGACGCCGCGGTTCATCGGGCCCGGATGCATGACGATCGCATCCTCCTTCGCAAAGGCCAGCTTCTCGGCATCGAGCCCGAACCGGTGGTAATATTCGCGCTCGGAGGGGATGAAGGCCCCGTCCATCCGCTCCTTCTGGAGGCGCAGCATCATCACCACGTCGGCACCCTCGAGGCCCTTCTTCATGTCGTCGTAAAGCTCGCAGCCGAACTCGCCCACCCCCGGCGGCATGAGCGTGGGCGGCGCGATCAGCCGCACGCGGTTCTCCATCTTGCCGAGCAGGATCAGGTTCGAGCGCGCCACCCGGCTGTGGGCGATGTCGCCGCAGATGGCGACCGTCAGGCGCTGGATGCGGCCCTTGGCGCGGCGGATGGTGAGCGCATCGAGAAGTGCCTGGGTCGGATGTTCGTGCCGCCCGTCGCCCGCATTGAGGACGGCGCAATTCACCTTGGAGGCCAGAAGGTTGACCGCCCCCGAGGCCGGGTGGCGCACCACGAGGAGATCGGGATGCATCGCGTTCAGCGTCATGGCGGTGTCGAGGAGCGTCTCGCCCTTCTTCACCGAGCTCTGCGCCACCGCCATGTTCATCACATCCGCGCCGAGCCGCTTGCCCGCAAGCTCGAAGCTCGACTGGGTGCGGGTCGAATTCTCGAAGAACATGTTGATCTGGGTCATCCCCGCCAGCGCGTCCGACTGCTTCATCGTGCGGCGGTTGAGATCCACATAACTGTCGGCGAGGTCGAGGACGGAGCGGATCTCGTCGGGGGCCAGATGCTCGATGCCGAGCAGGTGGCGGGCGCGGAAGGTCATGGGCAACTCCCTCGAGGACCGGGCTGCGGCGCTTATAGGAAGGCGGGCCCCGCGGGGCAAGGCGGTTGCCGGGAGGCGGGCCGCGGCCTAGGGTCGGCGCGCGAGTCGGAGGGGCGATGGACGGGCTGGACTGGAACGCGGCGCTGGCGGCGCTGGCCTGGCAGGTGGATCTCGGCGCGACCGAGGCGATCCTCGATGCGCCGGTGAACCGCTACGAGCTGGGCGACGCGCAGCCGGTGCCGAAGGCTGCTGCCGCCGCCGCGGTGGCGGCGACGGCCGCGCTCGATCCGGTTGCAGCGGCCGATCCGGTGGAGGAAGCGCGGCGCGCGGCCGCGGCGGCGCCCACCCTCGAGGCGCTGCGGGAGGCGATGGCGGCCTACGACCATTGCGATCTGAAGCGGGGCGCGCGGAACACGGTCTTCTGCGACGGCAATCCGGCGGCGCGGCTGATGCTGATCGGCGAGGCGCCGGGGCGGGAGGAGGATGCGGCGGGCCGGCCCTTCGTGGGCCGGGCGGGGCAGCTTCTCGACCGGATGTTCGCGGCGATCGGCCTCGCCCGCACGAGCCCGGACCCGGCTAGCGCGCTCTATATCACCAATGTGATGCCCTGGCGGCCGCCGCAGAATCGCGATCCCTCGGCGGAGGAGGTGGCGATGATGACGCCCTTCCTCGCGCGGCATGTGGAGCTGGCCGCGCCCGACCTGATCGTGGTGACGGGAAACACGGCCTGTGCGGCGCTGCTGGGGCGGACGGGCATCACCCGGCTCCGCGGCCGCTGGGCCGAGGCCTGGGGCCGGCCGGTGATGCCGATGTGCCATCCGGCCTATCTGTTGCGCAATCCCGAGGCCAAGCGCGAGGCCTGGGCGGATCTTCTGGAGGTGAAGGCGCGGCTCGCGCGCTGAGGCGGGCGCGAGCGGGGTCCCCGGACATGGAAGCCCGTAGCGGGGGGAGCCGATCCCGGCACAGCGGGACTCAGTGTGCCCAAAGCAGGACGGCGGACAGCGCGGCGGCCGGGCGGTGCCGCGCGGGGAGGACGCCGCGCCGGGGGCATCGAGCCCCCGCCCCGGCGGCCGCAGCCGCGGCGGTCCCGCCTCAGGGGGCCGGGCAGCCCCGGATCTCGACCGCGCGGCGGTCGCCCAGAACGGTGAGCGTCACCGCCGAGCGGTCGAGGGCGAAGGGCGCGCCGTCCGGCCCGACCATGTCGGACACGGCGACGAGCCGGGCCCCCTGCCGGGAGGTGACCGCCTCGGAGGTCCAGATCTCGGGCGTTCCGGGCTCCATCACCACCATCTCGTCGCCACCCGTCGCGGGGAGGTCGAGCTCGGCCGTGAGCCGCAGCCCGTCGTCGATCGGGTCCACCCGGCAGGCCACCCGGCCCACGCCCGCCTCGCGGCCGGTTTCGGGGCGCGACCGGAGCGCGGCCGAGATGACCGGATCGGGCGCGCCCACGGGCCCCAGCTCTCCGTCGAGCTCGAATTCGGCGGGAACGCAGATGTCGCGGCAGACGCCCAGATCGACCCGCGCCCTCAGACGGACGGGCTGTCGCGCGTCGCGGGTCTCGACCTCGAAGGGCAGCACCACCTCGTCGCGGTATCCGATGGTCTGCATCCCGTTCAGGCTGAAGACATGCGGCACGGGCCAGTGCATCCGCACGCCGGACACGTTCCGGGAGCCGCTCCAGTCGAATTCGGGCGGGATGCCCGCCTCGCCGGGGCTGCGCCAGTAGGTCTTCCACCCGGGCGCGAGCTTCAGCCGGAGGGCCGCGATATGCCGGCCGCCCTCGCGCCAGCCGGGCAGGAGCTCGGCCTTGAGGATCTGGTCGGGCGGAGTCGCGGCCGCCGGCAGAGCGGCAAGGGCCAGGCACGAGGCGAGGAACAATCGGATCAGCATGGCCGCACAATTCCGCAGCAGGGGTCGGTTGGAAAGTCACAAGTGCGCCAACCTGCCCACGCCTCGCGCGACTGTGGCGGCGCCACCCCCTTGAGCCGGTGCCCGCGCCGCCCCATAGTCGGTAAAAGGGAGGCGCGCATGGATCTCTCAGGAAGCCTGCTCATCGCCATGCCCAGCATGGCAGATCCGCGATTCGAACGCAGCCTCGTGCTGATCTGCGCTCATTCGCCCGACGGCGCTATGGGGCTTGTCATCAACAAGCCGGTGGAAGACCTCAGTTTCGCGGGCATGCTCGAGCAGCTGAACATCCCCCGCGCGCCGAACGGCCGCGACATCCGGGTGCATCTCGGCGGGCCGATGGAGCGGGGACGGGGATTCGTGCTCCATTCGCCCGACTACATGAGCGTGGGGGCCACCATGCTCGTCTCGGGCAAGTTCGGCATGACCGCCACCGTCGACATCCTCGAGGCGCTGGCGCGGGGGCAGGGGCCGAGCTCGGCGCTGATGGCACTGGGCTATTCCGGCTGGGGGCCGGGACAGCTCGAGGCGGAGGTGCAGCGCAACGACTGGCTGACGGCCGAGGCGCCCTCCGAGCTGGTCTTCTCGGACGACGATCCCGGCAAGTGGACCGGGATGCTGCGGCATATGGGGATCGACCCGCTGACGCTCTCGTCCACCGCGGGCCACGCCTGAGCGGCCACCGCGGCGGGGCGGGACGGCCGCGCCCGGAAGGCGCGGCCCGGACCTCAGAAATGGTGCGCGTTGATGAAAAGGTGCGCGCCGATCGAGGCGAAATAGCCGAGCGCAATGGCCCAGGTCCATTTCAGGTGCGCCATGAAGGTGTAGGCGCCCTTGGCCTGCCCCATGAGCGCGACGCCTGCCGCCGAACCGATCGCGAGCATCGAGCCCCCCACGCCGCAGGTGAGCGTGATGAGCAGCCATTCGCCGTGCGACATGGCGGGGTCCATCGTCAGGACCGCGAACATCAGCGGAATGTTGTCGACGATGGCCGAGAGGGCGCCGATGATGATGTTGGCCGCGGTCGGGCCGAGGTCGGTGTAGAGGAGCTCGGAGGCGAGCGTGAGGTAGCCAAGCACGCCCAGCCCGCCCACGGCGAAGATGATGCCGAAGAAGAACAGCAGCGTGTCCCATTCGACCCGCTGGATCTGGTGGAAACTGTCGAGCACCATGTCGTCGTCGCGCCAGCGCGTGCCCTTCTGCTTGAGGACATAGGACCAGATCTGGAGATAGCCGAGGCCCAGCATCATGCCGAGGGCCGGCGGCAGGTTGAGGAAGTTCTTGAAGCTGACGGCGGTCACGATGGTGGCGGCGAAGAGGATCGCCACGCCGAGCGCGCCGGGCTTGGCGCGGATCGTCTCGGTCTGCGCGGCCGGAGTGCCCTTCGGCACGGCGAAGAACAGGATCGCGGCGGGCACCGCCCAGTTCACGAGCGAGGGGATCAGGATGGCGAAGAATTCGAAGAAGTCGAGCTTGCCCTTCTGCCAGACCATCAGGGTGGTGATGTCGCCGAAGGGAGTGAAGGCGCCGCCCGCATTGGCAGCCACGACGATCGAGATGCAGCCGATGGTGACGAAGCGCGGCGAGTGCGAGCCGAGCGCCATGACCACCGTGCCCATCACGAGGGCGGTCGTCAGATTGTCGAGGATGCCGGACAGGAAGAAGGCGAGCATGCCCGTGAGGAGGAACAGGCTGCGGTAGCTGAGCCCCATGCTCACGAGCTTCGCCCGCAGCACCTCGAAGCCGCGCCGCTCCTCGAGCGTGTTCACATAGGTGATGGCGACGAGCAGGAACAGGAACAGCTCGCCATATTCCTCGATGATGTGGGCGGAAAGCTCGTAGGTTTCCTCGCCGCGGCCGGCGATCGCATAGGCCAGCCCGATCAGCAACCAGATGAGGCCCGCGGCCAGCATCACCGGCTTGCTCTTGCGCAGGTGCGTGGCCTCCTCGAACACCACGAGGATGTAGGCAGCCACGAATATGACGAGGGAGAGAATCCCCGCCCAGTGAGACGTCAGATCGAGCATTGGAGGGCGCACCTTTCCGCGGAGCAAAGCTCCTGCTCCAGAAGCATGCGGCCCGCCGCCGGTCAAGCGACGTTAGGTAGCGTCGCGGGGCCGCGCATCGTTTGCAGGCTGCCCGCGAAGCGTCAGCGCAAGGTCAGTCTCCGGGCAGCTTCGGCTCGGGGCCCTTGAAGGTCGGATCGAACGTGGCCCAGTCGCGCTTCGTGCCGGTGTCGGGCAGCTTCTCGCGCGGGATGCTCTGGTGCATGTGGATCTTGCCGAGGAAGAGGGCGGTGATCGGCGCTGTGATGAAGAGGAAGGCGGCGACCAGAAGCTCCTGCCAGGTGAGCGTGTCCTGATAGTGGTAGAGGTCGATCACCGAGGCGATCAGCGCAGCGCCCACCCCCACCGTGGTGGCCTTGGTCGGCGCATGGAGCCGCTGCACCGCATCGCGCAGCCGCAGGAGGCCGAAGCTGCCGATCAGGCCGAAGGTGCCGGCGATGACGAGCAGGGCGGAAATGAGGATCTCGAGGGCCATGTCCATGGGAATCACTCGATGATGTTGCCGCGCAGGACGAACTTCGCGTAGGCCACCGTCGAGACGAAGCCCGTCATCGCGAAGAGCAGCGCGGCCTCGAAGGTCATCGTGCCGCCGCCGCGGATCCCGTAGAGCACGATCAGCGCGATCATGTTGATGACCATCGTATCGAGCGCAAGGATCCGGTCGGCGATGGTCGGCCCCTGCAAGAGCCGCACGAGATTGAACAGGAGCGCCACGCCGAAGCAGCCGAGGGCGTAGGTCAGGGCGAGTGCGATCATGCGAAGATCCTCTTGAGGCGGGCTTCGTAGCGGGTCTTGATCTCCTCGCGCACCGCGTCGGGGTCGGGCGCGTGCAGGCAGTGGACGAGCAGCACCCGTCCGCAGGCCGAGACGTCGGTCACGACCGTCCCGGGCGTGAGGGTGATCGTGCCCGCCAGCATCGAGATCGCCTCGGGCGAGGTGAGCTCGATCGGAACGGCGATCCAGGCCGAGCGGATCCTGTCGGTCGGATAGAACAGCACGATCCTGGCGACCGTGAGATTGGCCTGGATGATATCCCAGATCACCAGAACCACATAGGCCGCGAGGCGCAGCGGGCTTCTGAGCTGGGTCTGTCCCGGCCAGTAGGGCGCCACGAGCAGCGGGATGGCGATCCCGAGCAGCACGGCGAAGACGAGGCTGCCCAGGGCCAGCTTGTTGACGAGCAGCATCCAGACGACGATCAGCGTGACCGTGAGCCAGGGATGGGGAAAGAGCCTGCGGATCATTGCGGCTGCTCCGTGAGGCGGTTCGCGGCGATATAGGGCGTGCGCTCGGCCAGTTCCGAGGCGACCGAGCCGAGCGCGCTCGACACTGGGCCCGCCGCGAGCGTCAGCGCGACGAGAGCGGCGACAAGGCCGCCCACCGCGGCGAAGGACAGCACGTCGGGCTCGTGCGGATCGGCCTCCATCAGCGTTTCATGCGACTTCCAGAACAGGAGGCTGCCCGCCCGCGCGAAGCCCACGATCATCAGGAGCGAGGTCACGAGCACCGTGCCCCAGACAGCCACCATGTTCGGGCCGCGCAGCGCGTCGAGGATCTGGAGCTTGCCGAGGAAGCCCGAGAGCGGCGGCATCCCCGCCAGCGCGATGGCGCCCACGAAGAAGAGCGAGGCGATGAGCCCTTCCTGCGCGATGGGCGGGCGGCGCTGGATCAGGTCTTCGCTGCCGCGCCGTGCAAGCACGAGATCGGCCACGAGGAACAGGACCGCCGTCGCCAGCGTCGAATGCAGGAGGTAGAACAGCGCCGCGGCGGTCGTCTCGGGCGAGAAGCCCGAGATCGCGGTGAAGAGCGTGCCCATCGAGGCGATGGCGCCGAAGGCCACGAGCCGCCCGAGGCTCGCCGCGCCCAGAACGCCCACCGCGCCGAGGGCGAGAGTCACCAGCGCCGCGGGCAAGAGGAGCTCGGCGAAGAAGGCGCCGGTGGCGGGCGTCTCGGGCGGGAAGATCAGGCTGAAGACCCGGATCACCGCATAGGCGCCCACCTTGGTCATGACGGCGAAGAGCGCGGCCACCGGCCCCGGTGCCGAGGCATAGGTGCCGGGCAGCCAGAACTGGAACGGCACCAGCGCGCCCTTGATCGCGAAGACGGCCAGCAGCAGCACGCCCGCGACGCGCAGGATGGCGGCCTCGCCCTCGGGCAGGGTGGCGACCCGCTCGGCCAGATCGGCCATGTTGAGCGTTCCCGTCACCGAGTAGATCGTGGCCAGCGCGAAGAGGAAGAGCGTCGAGCCCACGAGATTGTAGGCCACATATTGCACGCCCGAGCGCAGCCGCGCCCGGCCGCCGCCGTGGATCATGAGCCCGTAGCTCGCGATCAGCAGAACCTCGAAGAAGACGAAGAGGTTGAAGGCGTCGCCCGTCAGGAAGGCGCCGCAGATCCCCATGAGCTGGAACTGGAAGAGCGCGTGGAAATGCTGGCCGCGCCGGTCCCAGCCGCTGCCGATCGCATAGAGCTGCACCATCAGCGCGAGAAAGGCCGTCAGCGCCACCATCATCGCCGCCAGCCGGTCGAGGACCAGCACGATGCCGAAGGGCGCGGGCCAGTTGCCGAGGAAATAGGCCTCGGGCGGGTTGGTGGCGGCGGTGGCCAGCAGGACGGCGGCCACCCCGCAGAGCGCGACGGTCGCGGCCAGCGAGAAGACCCGTTGCAGCACGAGATCGTGGCGCATGAGCAGCACGATCAGGGGCGCGATCACCGCGGGAAGGACGACGGGGGCAATGATCCAGTGGTTCATTGGCCGGCCTCGTCGTCGCTGTCCATCCGGTCGGTGCCGGCCTCGAGGAAGGCGCCGAGCGCCACCATCACGATCACCGCGGTCATGCCGAAGGAGATCACGATGGCCGTCAGCACGAGCGCCTGGGTCAGCGGGTCGGTGTAGCCCTGCGCGGTCTTGGACAGGACCGGCGGCAGCCCGACCGCGAGGCGGCCGGAGGCGAAGATGAAGACGTTCACGGCATAGCTCAGGAGGGCCAGGCCCACGATCACGGGAAAGGTCCGCATCCGCAGGATCAGGTAGATCCCGGCGGCTGTCAGGGTGCCCACGGCGGAAGCGACGAGGATCTCCATCAGCGGTCTCCGAAGCCGTCGCGCGGCAGGTCGATGTCATAGGGCGTGGAGGAACCCTCCTCGCCGGCGCGCACGGCGATCCGCGAGATCGAGGCGAGCGCCAGCAGGACGGCCCCCAGCACGGCGAGGAAGACGCCGGTGTCGAAGATCATGGCGGTGGCCAGTTCGAACTCCTCGAGCGGGGGCAGGTGGACATAGCCGTAGTCCGAGGTCAGGAACGGCCGTCCCGCGAACCAGGCGCCGACCCCGGCCGCGCCGGCGATGAGGACGCCCATCGCGATCAGCGCATGATATTCGACCCGCTTGCGCGCGGCCGTCCAGCCGAAGCCCGAGGCCATGTATTGCATGAGCGCGGCGATGGCCACCACGAGGCCCGCGATGAAGCCGCCGCCCGGCATGTTGTGGCCGCGCAGGAAGATGTAGACGCCCACGACGATCGCCACCGGCAGCATCAGCCGCGTGGCCACCACGAGCATCAGCGGATGGCGGTCGCCCGCGTGCCGATGCTCCTGTGCCCAGGAGAGGAGGCGGCTGTTGGCCGGGCCGGGCCGCAGGATCGTCTCGGTGACGGCGAAGATCACGAGGGCCGCGATGCCCAGCACCGTGATCTCGCCGAACGTGTCGTAGCCCCGGAAGTCGACGAGGATCACGTTGACGACATTGGTGCCGCCGCCGCCCGTCTTGGCATTCGCGAGGTGATAATCCGCGATGGTGGAGAAGGCGAAGTCCCGCGTCATCATCATGTAGATGAGGCAGCCCACGCCGAGGCCCGCACCCGCCGACAGGATCCCGTCGCGGAACCGCCGCGAGGCCGAGCTTTCCATCGGCGTGCGCTTGGGCAGGAAGTTCAGCGCGAGCAGCAGAAGCATCACCGTCGCCACCTCGACGAGGATCTGCGTCAGGGCGAGATCGGGGGCGGAGAGATAGGCGAACCCCATCGAGACGACGAGGCCCACCACGCCCAGCACCACCAGCGCCACCACGCGGTTGTGGTGGAAGAGGACCAGTGTCACGGTCGAGACGATCAGGAGGAGCCAGCCCGCGGCAGGCACCACCTCGACCGGCGTCGGCGCCCGCATTCCGGCCGAATGGCCGCCCGAGAAGAAGGCATAGAGACCCGCCGCGAGAATCGCGAAGGTGGCGATGGCGAAATAGCGGCTGAGCGCCCCGTCATGCAGCCCCGAGGAGAGCCGCCGCGCGAAGGCGGCGAGCGGTTCGACCAGGCCGTCGAACAGGCGCTTGGCCTCGGGGCGCGGAGTGGCGAGCCAGGCGCGCATCAGCGGCGCATGGAGGCCAAGGAGCACGAGGCCGCCGCCGATGGCCGCGACCGACATCCAGAGCGCGGGGGTCAGCCCGTGCCAGTGGTAGATATGGGCATGGACCGCCTCGCCGATGGTGGCGCCCGCCGCCGCATCCACCAGCCAGGCCGCCATCGGCATCGGCGCAAGGCCGATGGCCACGACGAGCGCCGCGAGGAAGGCGGGGGCCGCCCACATGCCGAAGCCCGGATCGTGCGGGCGGTGGGGATAGTCGTCGCGCACCGGCCCGAGGAAGGTGTGGGCCACGAAGCGCAGCGAATAGGCCACCGAGAAGAGCGCGCCCAGCGTGGCGAAGACCGGCATCAGCCAGGCCTGGCCGGACCAGACGGTGTGGGCGGCCTCCTCGAGCATCATCTCCTTCGAGAGGAACCCGTTCAGCGGCGGGATGCCCGCCATCGAGAGCGCCGCGACGGTGCCGATGGTGAAGGGGATGGGCATCAGCTTGCGCAGGCCGCCGAGACGCTTCAGGTCGCGCGTGTGGGCCTCGTGGTCGACGATGCCTGCGGTCATGAAGAGGGCGGCCTTGAAGGTCGCGTGATTGATGATGTGGAAGATGGCGGCGATGGCGGCGGACTTGGTGCCGAAGCCCAGGAGCATCGTGATGAGGCCCAGATGCGAGACGGTCGAGAAGGCGAGAAGCGCCTTCAGATCGTCCTTGAAGAGCGCGATCTTGGCGGCGACGACCATGGTCACGAGGCCGGTGGTGGCGACGAGATAGAACCACTCCGGCGTGCCGGCCAGCGCGGGCCACATCCGCGCCATGAGGAAGAGCCCGGCCTTCACCATCGTGGCCGAATGCAGATAGGCCGAGACCGGCGTGGGCGCGGCCATGGCGTGCGGCAGCCAGAAATGGAACGGGAACTGCGCCGATTTGGTGAAACAGCCGAGCAGGATCAGCACCAGCGCCGGCAGATACCACTCCGAAGCCTGAATCGCGTCCCGGGCCTGAAGGATCACCGTGAGATCGTAGCTGCCCGCGATCTGGCCGAGGATCAGCATCCCCGCGATCATCGAGAGGCCGCCCATGCCGGTGACGGTCAGCGCCATCCGGGCGCCCTGACGGCCCGCGGGCAGATGCTTCCAGTAGCCGATGAGCAGGAAGGAGGAGAGCGAGGTCAGCTCCCAGAAGACGAGGAGCAGAAGGATATTGTCCGACAGGACGATTCCCACCATCGCGCCCTGGAACAGCATGAGATAGCTGTAGAACTGCCCCATCGAATCCTGCCGCGAGAGATAGAAGCGCGCATAGAGGATGATGAGCAGGCCGATCCCGAGGATCAGCCCGGCGAACAGAAGTCCGAGCCCGTCGAGAAAGAAATTCGCATTGAGACCGAGGCCGGGCATCCAGTCGATGCGCGTCTGCACGATCTCGCCCCGGAGCACGGCGGGGGCATGGAGCCCCAGCATCAGAAGCGCGAGGGCGGTGACGCTGCCTGTGACGACGGCGCAGGCGGTGCGACCCGATCGGATCATCAGGCCCGGAAGCAGGGCCCCGAGAAACGGGAGAGCGGCAATCAGAGCCAGAGACATGCCGCCGGCGCCTCCTTTCCGGGTGCGAAAGGTCGTGAGGTCATGAATTTCTTTCACGTTCAGCCAGATTTCGGCCAAATTGGTGTTATGACCTTCACAAGTCAAGCGGCGGCGGCGCGAAAAGGCTAGCTCTCCTGCCCGGCTCCCATGGCCTCGACGAGGTAGCGCTGCGACAGGGGGATCGCAGCCGCTCCGAGAGCGCGGGCCTGGGCGCCGACCGTGCCCTCCCGGATCAGCGGCGGCTCGATGCCCGACAGGTCCAGCCGGTGCAGCGCCGCATGGGTGCGGCGCACGATGTCGGCCCGGATCGCGGGCGGCATCCAGCCGTCGATCACCACCGTCTCCATCTCGACCAGCGCGGCGGCCGAGAGGATGGCCGAGGCGAGGCCGGCCGCCGCCCCCTCGAGCCATTCCTCGAGGATCGGGCCGCTCACCTCCCAGCGCTCGGGATCCTCCCAGAGCGCGGCCGAGGGCTCGCCCGCCCGCTCCATCGCCTCGGCGAGGACGGACATCGACGCCACGTTCAGAAGCCTCCGCATCTGGCCGTCGCGGCCCGGCACCGGCATCGGGCCCACGCCCGCCGCATTGCCCGTCCGCCCCGCGAAGAGATGGCCGTTGAGGACGAGGCCGCCCCCGATGAAATAGGCGAAGTAGAAGTAGAGGAAGTCCTTGGGCCGCCCGCCGCTGCCGAAGACGAGTTCCGCCCCGCAGGCGGCCGTCGCATCGTTGCGGACATGGACGGGCAGGCCGGTCAGGGCGGCGAGCTCGGTCTGGATGTCGCGCGTGCGCCAGGCGTCCATCTCGGCCTGCGGCGCCCCCACATAGCTCACCCAGTTCCAAAGCTGGAACGGCATGGCGATGCCGAGGCCCCCCACGCGCGCCCGCGCCTCTGGCGGCAGGCTCTCCATCAGCCGGGGCAGGATCTCGGCGGTGAAGGCCACCACCGCATCGGGCGTGGGATAGGGATAGAGCCTCCGGCGCGAGGCCACGGGCCGGCCGAGGAAGTCGATCAGCACCAGCTCGGCCGAGCGGCGGCCGATCTTGAGGCCGAGGAAATAGGCGCCCTCCGGCGCGAGCGACATCGGCACCGACGGCTGGCCGATCCGCCCGCGGATCGGCTCGCCCCGGCGCAGGAGGCCGTCGCGCTCGAGCTCGCGCATGATGACCGAGACGGTCTGTGCCGACAGCCCCGTCATCCGCGCGATGTCGGACTTGGCCAGCGCCCCTTCGCGGCGGACGAGCGACAGCACGAGGCGCTCGTTATGCGCGCGCATTCCGCTCTGGTTCGAGCCGCGCAGCCCGGGCTCGGCCCCGCCCGACCGTTCCGCCGTCTCCTGTCCCTGTCTCACCCCGCTCTCCCTGCCCGACGAGCGGGCCTCCCTTATCCATTGGCACGGCGGAGGGCCATCCTGTCAATACTAAATCACTTTGAATTATTTATTGACGCAAGATCGGGAATCAGCTTCCATGAAGGCGTCGCGGCGGGAGGACGCCAGCGCCACATGAACGGCGGGGGGAGAGAGGCCCGCTTCCGGGAGGAGACATCGTGACCCAATTCAAGTTCGCCCTCATGGGGGGCGCGGCGGCGCTTGCCCTGTCGGCCGTGCCGGCCCTCGCGCAGGACATGACGGCCTGCCTGATCACCAAGACCGATACCAACCCCTTCTTCGTGAAGATGAAGGAAGGCGCCACCGCGAAGGCGCAGGAACTGGGGATCACGCTCAAGTCCTATGCGGGCCGCATCGACGGCGACAGCGAGAGCCAGGTGGCGGCCATCGAGACCTGCATCGCCGACGGGGCCAAGGGCATCCTCATCACCGCCTCGGACACGAAGGGCATCGTGCCCTCGGTGCAGAAGGCGCGGGAGGCGGGCCTTCTCGTGATCGCGCTCGACACGCCGCTCGATCCGATCGACGCGGCCGACGGCACCTTCGCCACCGACAATTTCCTCGCGGGCGAGCTGATCGGGAAATGGGCCAGGGCGCGGATGGGCGACGAGGCCGGCGACGCGCGGATCGCGCTCCTGAACCTCGACGTGTCGCAGCCGTCTGTCGACGTGCTGCGCAACCAGGGGTTCCTGCAGGGCTTCGGCATCGAGCTCGGCGACAAGACCCGCTGGGGCGACGAGGACGATGCGCGGATCGTGGGGCAGGAGGTGACGCAGGGCAACGAGGAGGGCGGTCGGCGCGCGATGGAGAGCCTGCTTGCACAGGATCCGACCATCAACCTCGTCCACACGATCAATGAGCCCGCGGCGGCGGGCGCCTACGAGGCGTTGAAATCCATCGGCCGTGAAGCGGATGTGCTGATCGTCTCGGTCGATGGCGGCTGCCCCGGCGTGCAGAATGTCAAGGACGGCGTGATCGGCGCCACCTCGCAGCAATATCCGCTGCAAATGGCGGCGCTGGGGGTCGAGGCCATCGCGGCCTTCGCCAAGGATGGCACCAAGCCCGCCGCCAGCGAAGGCAAGGATTTCACCGACACCGGCGTGGCGCTGGTGACCGACCAACCGGTCGAGGGGGTGGAGTCCATCGACAGCACCAAGGGTGCGGAGCTCTGCTGGGGCTGAGCGACGCGCCCGTTCCGGCGGGCCGGTCGCACCCCCCGGCCCGCCGGACGATGCTGAGAGGACGGAGCCCGCGCCCGGGGTCCGTCACGGGCGGCCCGCAGCGCGGCTGCGGACAGATCCATCCTGCGCCGCTTCGCGCGGATCGGGGAGCGCGGCCAGGCGCGCGGCAACGGGAGGTCTAGGAAGATGGCAACGGAAACCCACGGGCCGCAGGGATTCGAGGCTGCGTTGAACCGCAGCCCCGACTCCGTGGCCGAGTTCGAGCAGCGCAGGAGCTTCGTTCAGCAGGCCCGGCATCTTCTGCACCAGACACCCTCGCTGGTGCCGCTGATCGTCCTCGTCGTCTCGGTCTCGATCTTCGGCGCGCTGCTCGGCCAGAAGTTCTTCTCGGCCTTCACCCTCACGCTCATTCTGCAGCAGGTGGCCATCGTGGGCATCGTGGGCGCGGCGCAGACGCTCGTCGTGCTGACGGCGGGGATCGACCTGTCGGTCGGCGCGATCATGGTGCTCTCCTCGGTCATCATGGGCCAGTTCACCTTCCGCTACGGGATCCCGGCGCCGCTCTCGGTGCTCTGCGGCCTTGCGGCGGGCGCGGGCATCGGGTTCGTGAACGGCACCCTCGTCGCGCGGATGAAGCTTCCGCCCTTCATCGTCACGCTGGGCATGTGGCAGATCGTGCTGGCCGCGAACTTCCTCTATTCCGCCAACGAGACGATCCGCTCGCAGGACATCTCGGCCCAGGCGCCGATCCTGCAGTTCTTCGGCAACACCTTCCGGCTCGGCGCGGACGAGGCCGGGCGGGGCGGGGCGGGCTTCACCTACGGCGCGGTGCTCCTGATCCTTCTGGTGCTCGTCATCGCGTATGTGCTGCGCCAGACCGCCTGGGGCCGCCATGTCTATGCGGTGGGCGACGATCCCGATGCGGCCGAGCTCGCGGGCGTGCAGACCCGCAACGTGCTCGTCACCGTCTACACGCTTTCGGGCCTGATCTGCGCGCTGGCGGGCTGGGTGATGATCGGCCGGCTCGGCTCGGTCTCGCCCACGGCGGGCCAGTTCGCCAATATCGAATCGATCACGGCCGTGGTGATCGGCGGCATCAGCCTGTTCGGCGGGCGGGGATCGGTCTTGGGGATGCTCTTCGGCGCGCTGATCGTGGGGGTCTTCTCGCTGGGGCTGAAGCTCATGGGGACGGATCCGCAATGGACCTACCTGCTCATCGGCATGCTCATCATCGCGGCGGTGGCCGTGGACCAGTGGATCAGAAAGGCGGCTGCGTGATGGAACCGATCCTGAAGGCCCGGGGCCTCGTGAAACGCTACGGCCGCGTCACCGCCCTCGACCGCTGCGACTTCGATCTCTATCCGGGCGAGATCCTCGCGGTGATCGGCGACAATGGCGCGGGGAAATCCTCGCTCATCAAGGCGCTCTCGGGGGCGATCCGGGTGGAC
This sequence comes from Cereibacter johrii, assembly GCF_001720585.1. Lineage (GTDB taxonomy): Bacteria > Pseudomonadota > Alphaproteobacteria > Rhodobacterales > Rhodobacteraceae > Cereibacter_A > Cereibacter_A johrii. The sequence goes on from NZ_MABH01000166.1 coordinate 23,683, forward strand.
GAGGGCAGCATCGAGCTCGACGGCAGGCCCATGCAGTTCGCCTCGCCGCTCGATGCGCGCGAGGCGGGGATCGAGACGGTCTACCAGAACCTCGCCCTGTCGCCCGCCCTGTCGATCGCGGACAACATGTTCCTCGGACGCGAGATCCGGAAGCCGGGCTTCATGGGCAGGTGGCTGCGCGCCCTCGACCGCCCCGCGATGGAGCAGAAGGCGCGCGAGAAGCTGACCGAGCTGGGGCTGATGACGATCCAGAACATCGGGCAGGCGGTCGAGACGCTCTCGGGCGGGCAGCGTCAGGGGGTGGCGGTCGCGCGGGCGGCGGCCTTCGGCTCGAAGGTGGTCATCATGGACGAACCCACGGCGGCGCTGGGCGTGAAGGAGAGCCGCCGCGTTCTGGAGCTGATCCTCGATGTGAAGCGGCGGGGCTTGCCCATCGTGCTCATCAGCCACAACATGCCCCATGTGTTCGAGGTGGCAGACCGGGTGCATGTGCACCGGCTGGGGCGGAGGCTCTGCGTGATCGATCCCAGGCGTCATTCGATGTCGGATGCCGTGGCGCTGATGACGGGCGCCATGGCCCCCGAAAGCCTCAACGAGTTCGCATGACGCCCGACACACTGGCACAGGAGATCCGGGCGGCGGCGGAGGGGCGGGGGCGGTTCATCGTGGGCCTCGCCGGCCCTCCCGGAGCGGGCAAGTCCACGCTGGGCGAGGCGCTGGTGGCAGGCCTCGGCGCCGGCGCCCGGCTGGTGCCGATGGACGGGTTCCATTTCGACGACCGCGTGCTGGCCCGGCGCGGCCTTTCCCATCGCAAGGGCGCGCCCGAGACTTTCGACGTCTGGGGGTTTCTTGCCCTGATGGAGCGGCTCAGGGCGGGCGGCGAGATCGCGATCCCGGTCTTCGACCGCAGCATGGAGCTTGCGCGCGCCGCGGCCGATGTGGTGACCGACGAGGACAGGATCCTCGTGGTGGAGGGCAACTACCTCCTTCTCGACGAGGAGCCCTGGCGGCGGTTGCGCGGCTTCTTCGATCTCACGCTCTTCCTCGACGTGCCCGAGGCCGAGCTCGAGCGGCGGCTTCTGGCGCGATGGGCGGCGCGGCCCGGCGGGGCCGACTGGGTGGCCTCGAACGACATGCCGAACGTACGCCATGTGCTGCAAAGGTCGGCCCCCGCCGACCGCATCCTGCCCTGGCCCTAGCCCAGGGGCGACATGGCCTTGCGCTGCCGCGCCCGCTCGAGCCCCAGCCGGCGCTCGCGCCAGATGATGAGGATGCCCGCGGCCACCACGAGGCTCGCGCCGCCGAGCATGACCAGCGTCGGCACCTCGTCGAAGGCGAGGTAGCCGATCAGCAGCGCGAAGATCATCGAGGCATATTCGAAGGGCGCGACCAGCGAGGCGTCGGCGAAGCGGTAGGCCGAGGTCAGCAGGATCTGTGCGATGCCGCCCAGAACGCCCGCCCCGATCAGCAGGGCGGCCTCGGTGGGCGTAGGCCAGACCCAGCCGAAGGGCAGCGTCACGAAGGACAGGAGCGTCGCCGTCAGCGAGAAATAGAAGACGATGGCCGAGGTGGCCTCGCTATGGACGAGTTTGCGGATGAAGACCTGCGCGAGCCCGGCGAAGACCGCCCCGCCCACCACGAGCGCCGCGCCGAAGGCCTCGCGATGGCCCATCCCGCCCGACAGCACCGTGAGGCGGGGAGAGAGCACGATCAGCACGCCGACGAGCCCCAGGGCGACCGCCGAGATGCGGAAGGCACGCACCTCCTCGCCAAGGAACATCGCGGCGAAGATCACGGTGAGAAGCGGCGCCGCATAGCCGAGCGCGGTGACCTCGGGCAGGGGCAAGTAGGCCAGCCCCGCGAAGCCGAGCCCCATGGCAAGGGTGCCCACCACCCCGCGCCAGACATGGCCCATCGGATTGACCGCCTTGAGGCCCGTGCGCAATTCGTGCCGCCAGGCCAGCCAGACGAAGATCACGGGCATGGCGAAGAACGAGCGGAAGAACACCGCCTCGCCTGCGGGAACCCGGTCTGACGTCGCCTTGATGAGCGCGGACATGACGATGAAGATGAGGACGGAGGCGACCTTGAGGCCGATGCCGCGCAGCGGGTGCATGGAAAATCTCTCGGTATGAGACTCGAGAAGGATCATCCCCCGCCGCCATGTGCAAGAGCGAAAAACTCTCCGCAGGCCGTCGCGCCGGTGCCTGTGCGTCAGGGAAGCCCCAATCCGCTGGACGCGCCCGCGGCCTTGGGTTTCTCTGAGACGAGCGACAGGAGGATCCATGAGCCGCAGCCTTTCCGATTGTATCGACCAGGGGCGGGGCCTCGTTCCGGCCGATCTCGTCCTCAAGCACGGCCGCGTCTTCGATCTCGTGACGGGCGAACTGGTGCAGACGGATGTGGCGATCTGCGGCGACCGGATCGTCGGCACCTTCGGCACCTACGCGGGCCGGCGCGAGATCGATTGCCGGGGCCGGATCCTCGTGCCGGGCTTCATCGACACCCACCTTCATGTCGAAAGCTCGCTGGTCACGCCCTTCGAATTCGACCGCTGCGTGACGCCGCGCGGCATCACCACCGCGATCTGCGATCCGCACGAGATCGCCAATGTCTGCGGGCTCGAGGGCATCCGCTATTTCCTCGAGGCCTCGGCCCATCTGGTGATGGATCTGCGGGTGCAGCTCTCCTCCTGCGTGCCCTCCACGCATATGGAGACGGCGGGCGCCGCGCTCGAGGCAGGCGATCTCGCGCCGCTGATGGATCATCCCCGGGTGATCGGGCTGGCCGAATTCATGAACTTTCCGGGCGTCCTGATGAAGGCCCCCGGCTGCCTGGCCAAGCTCGAGGCCTTCCGCGGCCGCCACATCGACGGCCATGCGCCGCTGCTGCGGGGCAAGGATCTGAACGGCTATATCGCGGCGGGGATCCGCACCGAGCACGAGGCCACCACGGCGGAAGAGGCGCTCGAGAAGCTGCGCAAGGGAATGCGGGTGCTGATCCGCGAGGGGTCGGTGTCGAAGGATCTGCATGCGCTCGTCTCCATCCTGAACGAGCGCCATGCGCCCTACCTCTGCCTCTGCACGGATGACCGCAACCCGCTCGACATCGCCGAACATGGGCATATCGACCACATGATCCGCACCGCGATCCGGCTGGGCGCGCCGCCGCTGGCTGTCTACCGCGCGGCGAGCCTGTCGGCGGCCGAGGCCTTCGGGTTGAAGGATCGCGGCCTGATCGCTCCGGGCCGCCGCGCCGATATCGCGGTGCTCGATTCGCTCGAAGGCTGCCATGCGGCGCTGGTGCTGGCGGGGGGCGTCGTGGCCGACGAGGCGGCCTTTGCCGCGCGGCCCTGCGTCGAGCCGGTGGCGCGGGCGTCGGTCAAGGTGGCCCGGATCGCGCCCGAGGCCTTCCGCTGCCCCGGCAACCGGGCCGAGACCCCGGTCATCGGCATCCTGCCCGGCAAGATCATCACCGAGCATCTGACGGCGGAGATCGAGCCCGTGGACGGCGACAAGCGCCCGGATCCCGCCCGCGATCTCGCACGGATCGCGGTCATCGAGCGGCATGGCAAGACGGGCGGCCGCGCCACCGGCTTCGTGCGCGGCTTCGGCATGGCGCGCGGCGCGATCGCCTCGACGGTCTGCCACGACCACCACAATCTCGCGGTGGTGGGGATCGATTATGCCGATATGGCGCTGGCCGCGAATCGGCTGCGCGCGCTCGAAGGCGGTTTTGCGGTGGCGGCCGGAGGCGAGATCCTCGCGGAGCTCGCCCTGCCGGTGGGCGGGCTCATGAGCCTGCGGCCCTTTGAGGAGGTGCGGGACGCGCTGGTGACGCTCCGCGAGGCCGCGCGCAGCCTTGGCGTGACGCTGGAGGAGCCCTTCCTGCAGCTTGCCTTCCTCGCGCTGCCTGTGATCCCGCATCTGAAGATCACCGACCGGGGCATGGTGGATGTGGACCGGTTCGAGATCCTGCCCTGAGGGCATTCGAGGTCCGAAGGCCCCGCGGATCGCGGGGCCCCGTCATCCTGTCGGCAACAGCGGGGGGCTCAGCAGGGGCCGGTGAAGCGCTGGCCGCGGGTGTTGCGGTAGTAGCAGGTGCCCGAGCCGGTCGGCCCGATGAGCGTGCCCGCCACGGCGCCGGCCGCGGCCCCGAGAGCTGCGCCCTGCACGCGGTCATCGTTGCTCGACACGGCTGCGCCGAGAGCCGCGCCGCCCAGCGCGCTGGCCGCGGTCGTCTGGTCGGCGGTCTGGCAGCCTGCGGCGAAGGCCACGACGGGGAGCAGGACGAAAAATTTCTTCATGAGATCCTCCGGGAATGAACTGCGGGAGAACAACCGTGCTCCGGCGCAGCGGTTCCGTCGCGGAAGAGCGGTCGGCGGGAGGCCTCCCGGATCCCGGGCTCCGGCACCGCCTGATCTCGGGTGCATATTGCCGGTCGTGGGACCGGGCATGCCTGCCGACCTGTCAGGGGCCGGGCCGCAGGAAGCTGCCGGATCGGGATCGGCGCAGACGATGGATGCCACTCGCGTGGATCCCGCTGCGTCGCTGTTTCAGTCTGGGAGTTTTATTGGTGGAGCCAGGCGGGATCGAACCGCCGACCTCTTGAATGCCATTCAAGCGCTCTCCCAACTGAGCTATGACCCCACCGGAGGTGCGGATCGTTGCCGATCCGCTTGGGCTTCGCGAACCGCTTCCGGTTCGCTCGGGCTATCTAGAGGCTCGCGGCGGGGGGCGCAAGAGGAAAATTCGCCCCCCGATGCGGTCAGCCTTCCTCGTCGTCGCCGGCCACGTCGGCCAGGTCGTCGAGCGACACGTTGTCGTCCGAATCGTCCTCGAGCAGATCGTCATCGACATCCGAATCCTCGGTCGCTTCCGTGTCGAGCAGATCGTCTTCAGTCTCGATATCGTCCACGAGAATGTCGTCGTCCTTCTCGGGGGTCGCGCGCGAGATGACCGCGGCGACCGCCTTGCGGCGCGCGCTTTCGATGTCCACGACTTCGCCGGTGTAGGGGCTGACGACGGGCGTGCGGTTGAGGTCGTAGAAGCGCTTGCCCGTCGTCGGGCAGATGCGCTTCGTGCCCCATTCTTCCTTGGGCATGGTGATCCCCTTGCAAGGCTGGCTGCTGCAGAATTGGGGAGCCATGCCACAAGCCCCCCGGAGTGTCAAAGCCTTTCCGACCCCTGCGTTTCCCCGGATTTTCAGGGCTTTTCTCTGCCCCGGGCCCCGCTAATCTGGCGCCCGAAGGAGCCCCCGATGCCCGTCTTGCCCGGTTCGCCGCCCGTCGAGATCACGCTGCGCCGCTCGGCGCAGGCCCGGCGCTTTTCGCTGCGGGTGTCGCGGCTTGACGGTCGCGTGACGCTGACGCTGCCGCTGCGCGCCCGCGAGGCCGAGGCGCTGGCCTTCGTCCGCGATCAGGAGGGGTGGATCCGCCGCGCGCTTTCGGACGTGCCCGAGGCCGCCGCGGTGGGGCTCGGATCGGTCCTGCCTCTCGAAGGGCGCCCGCTCACCGTTCGGACGGGCAGCGGGCGCTCGGTGCGGGTCACGGACGATTCGCTCCTCGTGCCGGGAGATCCGGCCTCGGTGCCGCTGCGCCTTGCGACCTTCCTCAAGGCCATGGCGCGCGAGCGGCTGGCCGTCGCCTGCGACCGCCATGCCCGCAACCTCGGCCGGCCCTATGCCCGGCTCACGCTGCGCGACACGCGGTCGCGCTGGGGCTCCTGCACGCAGGACGGCTGCCTCATGTTCTCGTGGCGGCTGATTCTCGCGCCTCCGCCGATCCTCGATTATGTGGCGGCCCACGAGGTCGCCCATCTCGCGCAGATGAACCACTCGCCCGCCTTCTGGGCCGAGGTGGCGCGGCTGGATCCCGACTATGCCCTGCACCGGGCCTGGCTGCGGCGGCAGGGGCAGGCGCTGCACGGCTTCCGCTTCGGGGATTGACCGGAGCCGCCGGGCGGTGCTTGCTCGCGCCCATGCAGAACCCGTCCCGCCCCTCCGATCTGACCGCCTCCGCGCACGAGCGGCTCTACCGCAGCCTGCGCGCGCAGGTGATGCATGGCGAGCTGGCGCCGGGGCAGGCGCTGACGCTGCGCGGTCTGGCGCGCAGCTTCGAGGTCTCGATGACGCCCGCGCGCGAGGCGGTGCGGCGGCTGGTGGCCGAGGGGGCCCTGTCGCTCTCCTCCTCGGGACGGGTGGCCACGCCCGAACTCAGCCCCGAGCGAATCGAGGAACTGGCGGCGATCCGGGCGCTTCTGGAGCCGGAGCTGGCGGCGCGGGCCCTGCCGCGGGCGCATTTCGCGCTGATCGACCGGCTGGCCGCGATCAATGCGGCCAATGCCGAGGCGGTCGCGAAGGCGGATGCGGTGGCCTACATCCGCACCAACCTCGAGTTTCACCGCACGCTCTATCTGCGCGCGCAGGCCCCGGCCATGCTGGCCATGGCCGAGACGGTCTGGCTGCAGCTCGGGCCCACGATGCGCGCCCTCTATGGCCGACTTCGGCGCAACGAGCCGCCGCAGCACCACCGGAACATTCTCGCGGCGCTGCGGGCGGGCGACGAACCGGGCCTCCGGCTGGCGGTGCGCACCGATGTGACGCAGGGGCTGCGACATCTCATCGGCTGATGCGGTCAGAAAACTTGACCGGGATCATGTTTGGCTGCCCGGGAAAAGGATACTCAAGGGTCGATGAAATAGGATCAGACCCAAGGGGAATAGCCATGCTGAACCGAGTTCGCGCCCTCTTCGACCGTTGGCACCGGCTTCAGGAAATCCATGCGCTGAGCGACCGCGATCTGGACGATCTGGGGATCACGCGCTGGCAGATGGAACAGTTCGCGCGCATGCCCGAGGATGTGGGCGAGCGCCTGCTGCAGATGGCGCAGGTCTTCGGGCTGGAGCCCGCCGCGGTGCAACATGCCTATGCCGATTATCTCGACCTGCTGGACGTCTGTCGGCGGTGCGGCAGCACCAAGCTGTGCAAATGCACGCTGGCCGAGGCCGACCGGGTCGAGCCGGCCGACTGCAGCTTCTGCCCCAATGCGGGCACCTACGAGCTGATGGCCCGGCACACGCTGCATTAGGGCCCTCTGCGGCGGCCCTGGCTGCCGGAAAGCCTCCGCGTCCTCCCCGCGGAGCCTTCTCCTCTGGCGAAGAGGGGGGCTGTCTGCCCCCCTCCGCCGCCCCGGTGGGGCGGCGCCCCCCGAGGATATTTGGGCAGAGTGAAAGCGTGGCAGGGGGGAGGGTCTGCGGGGCGGTGACGGGCGGGGGGCGTGCGGCTCTGGCGGCGGCCGTCCGGTCCGGTGGCGGAGAGGGGCGGCGCCCCCGGGCGGGCGCCGCGCGACGTCAGATGACGCGTTCGACCATCATCTTCTTGATTTCGGCGATGGCCTTTGCCGGGTTCAGACCCTTGGGGCAGGTCTTGGCGCAGTTCATGATCGTGTGGCAGCGGTAGAGCTTGAACGGGTCCTCGAGCATGTCGAGACGCTCCGGCGTGGCCTCGTCGCGGCTGTCGACGATCCAGCGGTAGGCGTGCAGGAGCGCCGCCGGCCCCAGATAGCGGTCGCCGTTCCACCAGTAGCTCGGGCAGGAGGTCGAGCAGCAGGCGCACATCACGCATTCATAGAGGCCGTCGAGCTTGGCCCGGTCCTCGACCGACTGGCGCCATTCCTTGGCGGGCTCCACCGTCTTCGTCTCGAGCCAGGGCATGATCGAGGCATGCTGCGCGTAGAACAGCGACAGGTCGGGGATCAGGTCCTTGATCACCGGCATGTGCGGCAGCGGGTAGATCTTCACGTCGCCCTTGATCTCGTCGAGACCGTAGATGCAGGCCAGCGTGTTGATCCCGTCGATGTTCATCGCGCAGGAGCCGCAGATCCCTTCACGGCAGGAGCGTCGGAAGGTGAGGGTGGGATCGACCTCGTTCTTGATCTTGATGAGCGCGTCGAGGACCATCGGCCCGCACTTGTCCATGTCGAGGAAGTAGGTGTCGACGCGCGGGTTCTCGCCCGTGTCCGGATCCCAGCGGTAGATCATGAACTTGCGGACGTTCTTCGCATCCGCGGGCTTCGGCCAGGTCTTGCCGGTGCGGACCTTGGAATTCTTGGGGAGCGTGAGCTGGACCATGGTTCATCCCTTCTGGTCTTAGCGGGAGTAGAACGGCCGCGTCGGGGGCTGGCCGGATTTCTGATAGACGCAGGCGTCGAAGAGGGCCGAGGGGTCCCGGCCCATGAGATAGTCCGAGGTCACCGTCAGTTCGAGGTCGCTGACCATGCCGCCCTTGCCCGCGCCCACGCCGATCGTTCCGCGCGGCGCCTCGGCGAGGCGGGCGCGTTCGAAGCAGACCTCCTCGGCCCGCTGCACCGACATGGGGCCGCAGGCGGCGAGCAGGAAGAGGAGCGGCAGGGCGGGCAGCGCGCGCATGGGCTAGACCGCGGGCAGGAGCGGCAGGCCGCTCGTCTGCAGGCACCGGATGGTCTCGGGCCGCGTGGCGACGGTCAGGACGTTCTGCACCGTCGTGGTGCCGGCCCGCACGCCCACGTCGCGGGCGAGCGCATTCAGCTCCTGCGCGGTGGCATTGTCGATGATACAGGTGGTGACCCCCTGGGCCGCGGGGCCGGGCATGTATTGCTCGACCACCGGCAGCACCACGGTGCGTGCGGTCCGCCGGGCCACGCTGTCGGCCACGGTCTGCGGGCTGCAGGCGGCGAGGACGAGGGCGCCGGAGAGGAGGACCGCGCCGCGCATCAGTAGACCCGCGCCTTGGGGGCGATCTTCTTCAGATCGATCCCGCCCTCGGTCTGCTTCGTCAGCGGATCGAGATGGACGGGCCGGGTGGTCAGCGTGACCTCGTTGCCCGTCACGGTGGCGAGGCTGTGCACGCGCCAGTTCTCGTCGTCGCGGTTCGGCCAGTCCTCGTGGGCGTGGGCCCCGCGGCTCTCCTTCCGCGCCTCGGCCGCGACGATGGTCGCGAGCGCGTTCGGCATCAGGTTGGTGAGCTCGAGCGTCTCCATCAGGTCCGAGTTCCAGATGAGGCTGCGGTCGGTGACCTTCAGGTCCGAGAGCTTCGACGCGATGCCCTTCATCTTCTCGACGCCTTCGGCCAGCGTCTTGTCGGTGCGGAACACCGCCGCGTCGGCCTGCATGGTGCGCTGCATCTCGAGCCGCAGCTCGGCCGTCGGCACCGCGCCGCTCGCGTGGCGCAGATCGTCGAACCGGCCGAGGATCTCGTCCACCTGGCCCTTCGGCACGTCGGGGTGGAACTCGTGCGGCTTCACGATCTGGCCCGCGCGGATCGCCGCGGCGCGGCCGAAGACCACGAGGTCGATGAGCGAGTTCGAGCCGAGGCGGTTCGCCCCGTGCACCGAGGCGCAGCCTGCCTCGCCCACGGCCATCAGGCCCGGGAAGACGCGGTCGGGATCGCCCTCGGTGGGCGCCAGCACCTCGCCCCAGTAGTTCGTGGGAATGCCGCCCATGTTGTAATGCACGGTCGGCAGCACCGGGATCGGCTCCTTGTGGAGATCGACCCCCGCGAAGATCTTGGCCGATTCCGAGATGCCCGGCAGGCGCAGGGCCAGCGTCTCGGGGGGCAGGTGGTTCAGGTGCAGGTGGATATGGTCGCCATGCTCGCCCACGCCGCGGCCCTCGCGGATCTCGAGCGTCATGCAGCGGCTGACCACGTCGCGGGAGGCAAGATCCTTGTAGGTCGGAGCGTAGCGCTCCATGAACCGTTCGCCGTTCGAGTTGGTGAGATAGCCGCCCTCGCCGCGCGCGCCCTCGGTGATGAGGCAGCCCGAGCCGTAGATGCCGGTCGGGTGGAACTGCACGAATTCCATGTCCTGCAGCGGCAGGCCCGCCCGCGCCACCATCCCGCCGCCGTCGCCGGTGCAGGTATGGGCCGAGGTGGCCGAGAAATAGGCGCGGCCGTAGCCGCCGGTGGCCAGAACCGTCAGCTTGGCGTTGAAGACATGGATCGTGCCGTCTTCCAGCTTCCAGGCCACGACGCCGGTGCAGCGGCCGTCCTGGATGATGAGATCCAGCGCGAAATATTCGATGAAGAACTCGGCGTTGTTCTTGACCGACTGGCCATAGAGCGTGTGCAGGATCGCGTGGCCTGTCCGGTCGGCCGCGGCGCAGGTGCGCTGCACCGGCGGGCCCTCGCCGAACTGGGTGGTGTGGCCGCCGAAGGGGCGCTGGTAGATCTTGCCTTCCTCGGTGCGCGAGAAGGGCACGCCGTAGTGCTCGAGCTCGTAGACCGCCTTCGGGGCCTCGCGGGCGAGATATTCCATCGCGTCCGTATCGCCCAGCCAGTCCGACCCCTTCACGGTGTCGTACATGTGCCACTGCCAGTTGTCGGGGCCCATGTTGGCGAGCGAGGCGGCGATGCCGCCCTGCGCCGCCACCGTGTGGCTGCGCGTGGGGAAAACCTTGGTGACGCAGGCGGTGCGGAGGCCCTGTTCGGCCATGCCGAGCGTCGCGCGGAGGCCGGCACCGCCGGCACCCACCACCACGACGTCGTAGTCATGCGTCTCGTAATTGTAAGCTGCCATCGGTCAGGTCCTCAGAGGGCGATCTTGGCGAGGGCGAACAGCCCGATCGCCGCCACGCCATAGGCGAAGGATTGGGCGCAGATCACCAGCAGGCGCCGCGGCACGCCCTGCCAGTAGTCCTCGATCATCATGGTCGAGCCTTCGGCGAAGTGGCGCATGCCGAAGAACAGCACGAGGCCCGACAGGATCGCATTGAACGGGTGCGAGAAGATCTCGAGCACGCGCTCGCGGCCTTCGCCGATGGCGTTGCCGACGATGTAGACGAAGATCGGGATCAGCACGGCGAGGCCCACCGCGCTGACGATCATGTACCAGTGCCGGTCGGTGCCGTGATGGGCGGCACCCATGCCTTCGGCGCGCTTGCGGGCGGTGATGAAACGCATGGGGCGCCCTTTCAGATGATGATGACGGTGAGGAGGGTCAGGACCAGCGAGCCGCCGATGCAGGCCATGCCCAGCTTCTCGGCGGTCTTGATCTCGAGACCCTTGCCGGTGTCCCAGTAGAGGTGCCGCAGGCCGGCGAGATAGTGATACCAGAGCGCCCAGACCGACAGCAGCAGCACGATGTCGCCGAACCACGAGGTCAGGACCCAGTCGGCCGTCTCGAACTGCTCGGGGCTCAGCGCCGCGGCGAGCAGCCACCATGTCACGAGCATCGTGCCGACGATCAGACCGTTGCCGGTCAGGCGGGTGAAGATCGAGGTCGTGGAGGTCAGCTGCACCCGGTAGATCTGGAGATGGGGGGAAAGGGGCCGCTCGACCCGCTTCGTTTCAGCCATGTCGTTGCCTTTCGCTGGCCGGCCCCGCCGGGTGGGGCGGCTGTCTCGCTGGTCACTCAATAGCGGTTTTTTTGCCCGAGTCACGAGGGCCGCACCCGGCTCGCGCTTCAAAACAGGGCATCAACCCAAAAAAATTCGTCATGTGATCACAAGATGCGGGCCCGTGATCACATGTTTGCGCAATCATGCGGGGGGGGCCTTCAGGGCACGTCAACGTGGCACGAGCGCCCAGTAGTCGAGATCCAGGAGGACGCCGGGCAGATACTTGCCATCCTCCGACCGGGTCACGAAGGGCTCGGTGCCGTGCTTCATCGCCACCAGCCGGAGCCGCAGCGCCCCCACCCCCGGCGCGGCGGTCTCGGCCTTGTCGAGCACCTCCGACCAGGCCCGCACCGTGTCGCCGGCGAAGCAGGGATTGGCGTGCGCGCCCGCGTTCAGCGCCACGATCATCTGCGCGTTCGCCAGCCCGTTGAAGCTCAGGGTCCGCGCCAGCGAGATCACATGGCCGCCATAGATCAGCCGCCGCCCGTCGGGGCGGTTGGTGGCGTCGAAATGGACCTTGGCCGTGTTCTGCCAGAGCCGGGTCGCGAGCATGTGCTCGCTCTCCTCGACGGTGATACCGTCCACATGGTCGATCTTCTCGCCCACCGCAAAGTCGTCCCAGCGGTGCGGCTCGCCCGCAAGCGTCAGGTCGTAATCGACAAAGCTCAGCCCCTCGGGGATCACGAGGTCCGAGGCCGCGACCGATCCCGCAAGCTCGGGCACGGTGGGGGCGGGGGCGGGGGCTGCGGTGTCGCGCTTGCGCACCATGACCCAGCGCACATAGGACAGCACGGCCTCGTCCCGCTGGTTCAGCCCGCGGGTGCGGACCCAGACCACGCCCGAGGCCCCGTTGGAATTTTCCTTCAACCCGATGACGGTGCTTTCCGCGCGCAGCGTATCGCCCGGAAAGACCGGCTTCAGCCAGCGACCCTCGGCATAGCCGAGGTTCGCCACCGCGTTCAGGCTGATGTCCGGCACCGTCTTGCCGAACACCAGATGGAAGGCCATCAGCTCGTCGACCGGCGCGGCCGGAAGGCCGCAGGCGCGGGCGAATTCATCCGAGGAAGAGAGCGCATGGCGCGCCGGATAGAGCGCGTGATAGAGCGCCCGCTCGCCGCCCGAGACGGTGCGCGGCACGGCATGGGCGATGGTCTCGCCTAGCCGGTAATCCTCGAAGAAACGGCCCGCGTTGGTCTTCATTCAGTGGTCTCCCAGCTTGGTCTCGGGCGTGTAGGTGCCCGGCACGTCCTTCACCACCGCCTGACCGCAGCGCATGACGCCCCTGGCCGCATCGAAGGCGTAGGAGGGGTCGCCATGCAGGTGCCACCCCTTGTTCAGCGCGGCGGTCACCTTGTGGCAGAAGGCGGAGGTGTCGTCTTCGGTCAGGTAGCGGTAGAGTTTCATGCGTAGGTTCCGAGGAAGGGGTTGTGGCCCGTCCAGATATGGACGAGGGCGATCAGCCCGTACATCACCAGAACCACGCCCACGAGGGCGAGATCGCGTTTGGGCCCGCCCGAGACGGGGCGCTGCCATGCGGTCTGCCTGTTGATCAGCACGATCTCGGCCAGTGCCCAGAGGCCCATGCCGCCGAACAGGATCAGCGAGGCCACGTCGCCGTTCACGAGGAGGTGCGCCACGACCCAGATCAGCACGCCGTAGAGCATCGGGTGGCGGATCTTCGTCCAGAGCCAGCCCTTCGACATGCCGGCGCCGAAGATGATCAGCCCGATCAGCATCAGGAGGTTGTTCGCGTGCCCGATGCCCGGTGCCGGCGCATAGACCGGGATGAACTCGGCCTGACGGTAGCCCAGCACCATCATCACCAGCGACGCCACGAGAAGCAGTGCGGCAATCCCCTTGCCGGCATTCCCCAGCGGCTGGCGAAGACCCGGAGCCACCCGTTTGAACAGATGGGCCGCGGACCAGAGCGCGACCCCCAAGATCAACAGAAGCATATCGTTCCTCAGCTTGCCCTGAACGCGGCAATCGCCTCGGCCTTGGCCAGAGTCTGCCGCGCGGTCACGATATGCAGGTTCTCGACGATCTTGCCATCCACAACGGCCACGCCCTGCCCGTGGCGTTCTGCCTCCTCGAAGGCGGCGATCTGGCGGTTGGCCAGCTCGATCTCGGCCGGCGAGGGCGAGAAGACCGCGTTCGCGATCTCGAGCTGGGCGGGATGGATCAGCGTCTTGCCGTCGAAGCCCATGTCGCGGCCCTGCTCGCATTCGGCGCGCAGGCCCTCCTCGTCCTTGAAGGCGTTGTAGACGCCGTCGACGATGGTGAGCCCATGGGCGCGGGCCGCGAGCAGGCAGAGGCCCAGCCCCGTCTGCATCGCCAGACGGTCGGGCCGGTAGCGGCTGCCGAGCTCCTTGGCGAGGGCGTTCGTGCCCATCACCATGCCGGTGAGGCGCGGATGGGCCGCGATCTCGGCGGCGTTGAGCATGCCCTGCGCCGTCTCCATCATGGCCCAGAGCGGCAGGTCCGGCACGAGGGCGGCCACCGCCTCCAGATCCGCCGCCCGCGAGACCTTGGGAAGGAGGATCGCATCCGCCTTTGCCTCCGCGAAGGCCTCGAGATCGGCGCGGCCCCACTCGGTGTCCATCCCGTTCACCCGCACGATGCGGAAGCGGTGGCCGTAATCGGCGGTCTCGAGCGTGGCCTTCAGCAGCTCGCGCGCATGGATCTTCTCGTCATGGGCGACGGCATCCTCGAGATCGAAGATGATCGCATCGGCGGCAAGGCCCTGCGCCTTCTCCAGCGCCCGCTCCTTCGAGCCGGGAATATAGAGCACGGAGCGGAAGGGATGAGCCTGATGCGCCATGACGATTCTCCTCCAAGCAACAATCTTGCGCTTGGGAGCACAGTTCCGGCATATTCGGCAAGTCCTGATTTGCCGCGGCGCAGAAATCAGGCGACAGCCTGCCAGATCAGCCGCAGCGAGATCAGCAGGAGCGCCCACGTCACGATGCGGAAGAACAGCGCCTGCGGCACGATCTGCACCAGCCGGTAGCCGAAGAAGACCGAGACGGCCGCGGGCGCCATGAGCCAGGCCGCGACGCGCAGGTTCTCGGTCGAGAGCTGGCCCAGAGCCGCATAGGGGATCAGCTTGATCGCGTTGACATAGGCGAAGAGGATGGTCGAGGTGCCGGCGAAGACGATCTTCGGCATCTTCAGCGGCAGGACATAGACCTGATAGGGCGGGGCGCCCGCGTGGCTCACGAAGCTGGTGAATCCCGTGGCCGTGCCCCAGACGAGGCCGGGCAAAAGGCGCGCGGGCTTCGCGGGCGGATCGGTCCGGCGCAGAAGCAGGTTCGCGGCAAAGACCGCGCCGATCAGCCCCACCAGCCCCTCGACCGCGGCCTCGGGCACCGCGCTTGCGGTGAGCCAGCCCACGAAGACCCCGGCCGTGGCGCCCGGGATCAGGATCTTCAGCACCTTGAGGTCGAACTCGTGCCGGTAGGCGTAAAGCCCGAACATGTCCGAGACGACATAGATCGGCAGCAGCAGCCCCGCCGCCGTCACCGGCGAGATCACGAGCGACAGGAGCGGCACGCTCATGATGCCCACCACCGGCAGGCCGCCCTTGCTCATCCCCACGAGCACCGAGGCGATCACCGCCAGCGCCCAGAAGCCGTAGCCGTCCATTGCTCACTCCGAATCAGTCGGGCCGTTGCGGTATGCGACTGGATACCGCGCCGCCGGCCGCGGGCCCGGAGGCCGCCCTGCCTTTAGCGCAAACATCTGCGGAGAAACAGCCGAACACCCTCCGGTGCCCTGCACGAGGCTTGCGCGCATGAAAACGAAGGTCTACCCATCGCCGCGACAATTCCTCACGGGAGATCCACTCATGGCCAGACCCAAGATTGCGCTGATCGGTGCGGGGCAGATCGGCGGCACGCTCGCCCATCTCGCCGCGATCAAGGAACTGGGCGACGTCGTCCTGTTCGACATCGCCGAAGGCACCCCTCAGGGCAAGGCTCTGGACATCGCGCAATCGGGCCCCTCGGAAGGCTTCGACGCCGTGATGAAGGGCGCGAACAGCTACGAAGAGATCGCCGGCGCCGACGTCTGCATCGTGACGGCCGGTGTGCCGCGCAAGCCCGGCATGAGCCGCGACGACCTGATCGGCATCAACCTCAAGGTGATGAAATCGGTCGGCGAGGGCATCAAGGCCCATGCGCCGAACGCCTTCGTGATCTGCATCACCAACCCGCTCGACGCGATGGTCTGGGCGCTGCAGCAATTCTCGGGCCTGCCGGCCGAGAAGGTGGTGGGCATGGCGGGCGTGCTCGACTCGGCGCGCTTCCGGCATTTCCTGTCGGTCGAGTTCAACGTCTCGATGCGCGACGTGACGGCCTTCGTTCTGGGCGGCCACGGCGACACGATGGTGCCGCTCGTCCGCTACTCGACGGTTGCCGGCATCCCGCTGCCCGACCTCGTGCAGATGGGCTGGACCACGCAGGAGAAGCTCGACCAGATCGTGCAGCGCACCCGTGACGGCGGCGCCGAGATCGTGGGCCTCCTGAAGACCGGCTCGGCCTTCTATGCGCCCGCCACCTCGGCCATCGAGATGGCGGAAGCCTATCTCAAGGACCAGAAGCGCCTGTTGCCCTGCGCGGCCTATGTGGACGGCGCCTTCGGCCTGAACGGCATGTATGTGGGCGTGCCCACCATCATCGGCGCGGGCGGGATCGAGAAGATCGTCGACATCAAGCTCAACGAGGACGAGCAGGCGATGTTCGACAAGTCGGTCAATGCGGTGAAGGGCCTCGTCGAGGCCTGCAAGGGCATCGACTCCTCGCTCGCCTGAGTCGGTCCGACGCAGTTTCAGGGGGCGCGCCGGATCTCCGGCGCGCCCTTTTCCTTGGGCGTCCGGATCGCCGGAGGACGGGGCATCCCCGCTTGTGATCACACCTTTCTAGCCCGTGATCACAAACCCGGAATTTTGCGCGGAATTACTCTTGGTAGCGCAAAACCCGTTTTGATCGCGCCCGTTTCTGTGGCATCACGCCGCAAATCATCAGCGATGGGACAGTTCAATGAACATCCACGAATACCAGGCGAAGGCGCTCCTGCGCAGCTACGGTGCGCCGGTGTCCGACGGCCGGGTCGTGCTGAAGGCCGACGAAGCCAAATCCGCGGCGGGCGAACTCGGCGGGCCGCTCTGGGTCGTCAAGGCGCAGATCCACGCGGGCGGACGGGGCAAGGGCAAGTTCAAGGAGCCGGAAGCGGGCGAGAAGGGCGGCGTGCGTCTGGCCAAGTCCGTGGGCGAAGCGGCCGAGCTGGCCAAGCAGATGCTGGGCCGCACGCTCGTCACCCACCAGACCGGCCCGGCCGGCAAGCAGGTGAACCGCATCTACATCGAGGAAGGCTCGGACATCGCGCGCGAGCTCTACCTCGCGCTGCTGGTGGATCGCGGCACCTCGCGCATCTCCTTCGTCGTCTCGACCGAAGGCGGGATGGACATCGAGGAAGTGGCGGCCTCGACGCCCGAGAAGATCGTCTCCTTCTCGGTCGATCCGGCCTCGGGCCTGTCGGACTTCCACGGCCGCCGCGTGGCCTTCGCCCTCGGGCTGGAAGGCGCGCAGGTCAAGCAATGCGTGCAGCTGGTCAAGAACCTCTACCGCGCCTTCGTCGAGAAGGACATGGAGATGCTCGAGATCAACCCGCTGATCGTCATGACCGACGGCAACCTCAAGGTGCTCGACGCCAAGGTGGGCTTCGACAACAACGCGCTCTACCGCCAGTCCGACGTGATGGCGCTGCGCGACGAGACCGAGGAGGATCCGAAGGAGCTCGCGGCCTCGAAGTTCGACCTGAACTACATCGCGCTCGACGGCGAGATCGGCTGCATGGTGAACGGCGCGGGCCTCGCCATGGCCACGATGGACATCATCAAGCTCTATGGCGCGGAGCCTGCGAACTTCCTCGATGTGGGCGGCGGCGCCACCAAGGAGAAGGTGACCGAGGCCTTCAAGATCATCACCTCGGACCCGAACGTGAAGGGCATCCTCGTCAATATCTTCGGCGGCATCATGCGCTGCGACATCATCGCGGAAGGCATCATCGCCGCGGTGAAGGAAGTGGGCCTTCAGGTTCCGCTGGTCGTGCGCCTCGAGGGCACGAACGTCGAGAAGGGCAAGGAGATCATCGCGAATTCCGGCCTCAACGTCATCGCGGGCGACAATCTGTCGGACGCGGCACAGAAGATCGTCAAAGCGGTGAAGGGGTAATCCGATGGCCGTTCTCGTCAACGAAAATACCAAGGTCATCTGCCAGGGCATCACCGGCAGCCAGGGCACCTTCCACACCGAGCAGGCGATCGCCTACGGCACGAAGATGGTCGGCGGCGTGACGCCCGGCAAGGGCGGCTCCGAGCATCTGGGCCTGCCCGTGTTCAACTCGGTCTACGAGGCCCGGGAAGTCACCGGCGCCAACGCTTCCGTGATATATGTCCCGCCGCCGTTCGCGGCCGACTCGATCCTTGAGGCGATCGACGCCGAGATGGAGCTCATCGTCTGCATCACCGAGGGCATCCCGGTCCTCGACATGATGAAGGTCAAGCGCGCGCTGCAGGGCTCGTCCTCGCGGCTGATCGGGCCGAACTGCCCCGGCGTCATCACGCCCGGCGCCTGCAAGATCGGCATCATGCCGGGCCATATCCACAAGCGCGGCTCGGTCGGTGTTGTTTCGCGCTCGGGGACGCTTACCTATGAAGCCGTGAAACAGACTTCGGATCTCGGGCTCGGCCAGTCTTCGGCCGTGGGCATCGGCGGCGACCCGATCAAGGGCACCGAACACATCGACGTGCTCGAGATGTTCCTCGCCGACCCGGAAACCCAGTCGATCATCATGATCGGCGAGATCGGCGGCTCGGCCGAAGAGGAAGCGGCCCAGTTCCTCGCCGACGAGAAGAAGCGCGGCCGCTGGAAGCCCACCGCGGGCTTCATCGCGGGCCGCACGGCGCCTCCGGGCCGCCGCATGGGCCATGCCGGCGCCATCGTCTCGGGCGGCAAGGGCGATGCGGAGTCCAAGATCGAAGCGATGAAGAGCGCGGGTATCGTGGTGGCCGACAGCCCGGCCCATCTGGGCGAAGCGGTGATGCAGGCGCTCGGCAAGTAAACTTCCCGGGTCCGCGGCGCCGCGTCGCGGACCCTTCAGATGTCAGGTGCAGCCATGACGGAACAGTCTCCGAACGCGCAGTTCCATGCCTCGAGTTTCCTCCAGGGGCAGAATGCCGAGTATATTGACCAGTTGCAGGCACGTTATGCCGAAGACCCCGCCTCCGTCGATGCGGGCTGGGCGGAGTTGTTCCGTTCGCTGGGCGACAGCGAGCTCGACGCCAAGCGTCAGGCGCATGGCCCCTCCTGGTCCCGGACCGACTGGCCGCCGATGCCGGCGGACGACCTGACCGCCGCGCTGACCGGCGAATGGCCCGCCGCCCCTGCCAAGGAGGCGAAGGCTGCCGGGCAGAAGATCCAGGCCAAGGCCGCCGAACAGGGCGTGAGCCTCAGCGATGCCCAGGTTCAGCGCGCCGTGCTCGACTCGATCCGGGCGCTGATGATCATCCGGGCCTACCGGATCCGCGGCCACCTCGCCGCCGATCTCGATCCGCTCGGGCTGCGCAACACCACGAACCACCCCGAGCTCGACCCGAAGTCCTACGGCTTTACCGATGCCGACATGGACCGGCCGATCTTCATCGACAATGTGCTCGGTCTTCAGGTCGCTTCCATGCGGCAGATCGTGGATATCGTCAAGCGCACCTACTGCGGCACTTTTGCGCTGCAATACATGCATATTTCCGACCCCGAACAGGCGGCCTGGCTCAAGGAGCGCATCGAGGGCTACGGCAAGGAGATCCACTTCACCCGCGAGGGCCGGCGTGCGATCCTGAACAAGCTGGTCGAGGCCGAGGGCTTCGAGAAGTTCCTCCATGTCAAGTACATGGGCACCAAGCGCTTCGGTCTCGACGGCGGCGAGGCGCTCATCCCCGCCATGGAGCAGATCATCAAGCGCGGCGGCGCGCTCGGCGTGAAGGAGATCGTGGTGGGCATGCCGCACCGCGGCCGCCTCTCGGTGCTGGCCAACGTGATGGCCAAGCCCTACCGCGCCATCTTCAACGAATTCCAGGGCGGCAGCTTCAAGCCGGAAGAGGTCGACGGCTCGGGGGACGTGAAATATCACCTCGGCGCCTCCTCGGACCGTGACTTCGACGGCAACACCGTCCACCTGTCGCTGACCGCGAACCCCTCGCACCTCGAGGCGGTGAACCCGGTCGTGCTGGGCAAGGTCCGCGCCAAGCAGGAGCAGGCCGGCGACAAGACGCGCCACACGGTCCTGCCGATCCTGCTGCACGGCGACGCGGCCTTTGCGGGGCAGGGCGTCGTGGCCGAATGTTTCGGCCTGTCGGGCCTCGTCGGTCACCGCACCGGCGGCACGATCCATATCGTGGTGAACAACCAGATCGGCTTCACCACCGCGCCCTCCTTCTCGCGCTCCTCGCCCTATCCGACCGACATCGCGCTGATGGTGGAAGCGCCGATCTTCCATGTGAACGGCGACGATCCCGAGGCGGTGGTCCATGCCGCCAAGGTGGCGACCGAGTTCCGGCAGAAGTTCCACAAGGATGTCGTCATCGACATCTTCTGCTACCGCCGCTTCGGCCACAACGAGGGGGATGAACCGATGTTCACCAACCCCTCGATGTATACCTCGATCAAGAAGCACAAGACGACGCTCCAGCTCTACACCGAGCGTCTGGTGCGCGACGGGCTGATCCCCGAGGGCGAGATCGAGGACATGAAGGCCGCCTTCCAGGCCAAGCTCAACGAGGAGTTCGAGGCCGGCAAGGACTTCAAGCCCAACAAGGCCGACTGGCTGGACGGGCGCTGGAAGCACATCGACCGGCACGGCGACGAATATCAGCCGGGCCGCACCTCGATCTCGGCCGAGACGCTGCAGGAGATCGGTCAGGCGCTGACGCGCGTGCCCGAGGGCTTCGACCTGCACAAGACCGTCGGGCGCCAGCTCGAGGCCAAGAAGCAGATGTTCGAGACCGGCCGCGGCTTCGACTGGGCGACGGGCGAGGCTCTGGCCTTCGGCTCGTTCGTGGTCGAGGGCTATCCGGTGCGCCTCTCCGGGCAGGACTGCACCCGCGGCACCTTCAGCCAGCGGCATTCGGCCTTCATCAACCAGTCGACCGAGGAACGCTACTACCCGCTGAACAACATCCGGTCGGGTCAGGCGCGCTACGAGGTGATCGACTCGATGCTTTCGGAATATGCCGTGCTCGGGTTCGAATACGGCTATTCGCTGGCCGAGCCCAATGCGCTGGTGATGTGGGAAGCCCAGTTCGGCGATTTCGCCAACGGCGCCCAGATCATGTTCGACCAGTTCATCAACTCGGGCGAATCGAAGTGGCTGCGCATGTCGGGCCTCGTCGTCCTGCTGCCGCACGGCTTCGAGGGGCAGGGCCCCGAGCACTCCTCGGCCCGGCTCGAGCGGTTCCTCCAGATGTCGGCCAACGACAACTGGATCGTGGCCAACTGCTCGACGCCCGCGAACTACTTCCACATCCTGCGGCGGCAGATCCACCGGAACTTCCGCAAGCCGCTGATCCTGATGACGCCGAAGTCGCTTCTGCGCCACCCGCTCTGCATCTCGAACGCCGAGGATTTCACCACCGGCTCGGGCTTCCACCGGGTGCTGTGGGACGATGCGCAGAAGGGCCACTCCGAGACGGTGCTGAAGCCCGACGAGCAGATCCGCCGCGTCGTCATGTGCTCGGGCAAGGTCTACTACGACCTCTTGGCCGAACGCGACAAGCGGGGCATCGACGACATCTACCTGATGCGCCTCGAGCAGTTCTATCCCTTCCCGGCGCTGAGCCTCGTGAAGGAGCTGGGCCGCTTCAAGAATGCCGAGATCGTCTGGTGTCAGGAAGAGCCCAAGAACCAGGGCGGCTGGACCTTCGTCGAGCCGAACCTCGAATGGGTGCTGACGCGGATCGGCGCCAGCCACACGCGCGCCATCTATGCCGGCCGCCCGGCCTCGGCCTCGCCCGCCACGGGTCTCGCCAGCCGCCACAAGGCCGAGCAGGACGCGCTGGTGAATGACGCGCTGACGATCGGGAGCTGATGATGGGAACGGAAGTTAGGGTTCCGACGCTGGGAGAGAGCGTCTCCGAGGCGACGGTCGCCACCTGGTTCAAGAAGCCGGGCGACAGGGTCGCGGCCGACGAGATGCTCTGCGAGCTCGAGACCGACAAGGTGACCGTCGAGGTTCACGCGCCGGTCGCGGGCCGGCTGGTCGAGATCGTCGCCCCCGAGGGGACGACGGTTGCGGTCTCGGCGCTTCTGGCGCAGATCGGAGCAGCGGAGGCCGGCGACGAGCCGGCTCCGGAGAAGACTCATGCGGGCGCCGAGGCGAAGGCCGGCGCGGGAGAGAGCAAGATGATCGACGTGATGGTGCCTGCCCTTGGGGAATCGGTGTCCGAGGCGACCGTGTCCACCTGGTTCAAGAAGCCGGGCGATACGGTGGCGCAGGACGAGATGCTCTGCGAGCTCGAGACCGACAAGGTCTCGGTCGAGGTGCCGGCGCCCGCCGCGGGCGTGCTGGCCGAGATCCTCGTGACCGAGGGCACCACGGTGGCCGCGGGCTCGAAGCTCGCGCTGATCTCGTCCGACGGGCAGGGCGTGGCCGCCGCGCCGGAGGCCGAGACGCCGAAGAAGACCGAGGTCGCCCCCGCGCAGGAGCCCGCGCCGAAGAAGGATGTCGAGGATGCGCCCTCGGCCAGAAAGGCGATGGCCGAGGCCGGCCTGTCGCCCGATGCGGTGCAGGGCACCGGGCGCGATGGCCGGATCATGAAGGACGATGTGGCCCGTGCCGTCGCGGGCGCCTCGCAGGCGGCGGCCCCCGCGCCCCAGCCCGCGCTGCCGCGCCAGCCGGTCCCGGCCGACGATGCGGCGCGTGAGGAGCGGGTCAAGATGACCCGCCTGCGCCAGACCATCGCCCGCCGCCTGAAGGAGGCGCAGAACACCGCCGCCATGCTCACCACCTACAACGAGGTGGACATGTCGGGCGTCATGGGCCTGCGCAACGAATACAAGGATACGTTCGAGAAGAAGCACGGCACCAAGATGGGCTTCATGTCCTTCTTCGTGAAAGCCTGCTGCCATGCGCTGAAGGAAGTGCCCGAGGTCAATGCCGAGATCGACGGCACCGACATCGTCTACAAGAACTACGTCCACATGGGCGTGGCGGTGGGCACGCCCTCGGGCCTCGTGGTGCCGGTGGTGCGCGACGCCGACCAGATGGGCTTCGCCCAGATCGAGAAGAAGATCGCCGAACTCGGGCTGCGCGCCCGCGACGGCAAGCTCTCGATGGCCGAGATGCAGGGCGGCAGCTTCACCATCTCGAACGGCGGCGTCTACGGCTCGCTCATGTCCTCGCCGATCCTGACCCCGCCGCAGTCGGGGATCCTCGGCATGCACAAGATCCAGGAGCGGCCGGTGGTCGAGAAGGGCCAGATCGTCATCCGCCCGATGATGTATCTCGCGCTCAGCTACGACCACCGCATCGTCGATGGCAAGGGCGCGGTGACCTTCCTCGTCCGCGTCAAGGAGGCGCTCGAGGATCCGCGCCGCCTGCTGCTCGACCTCTGAACCGAAGTCAGGGCCCCGGGACCGTCCCGGGGCCCGCGCGCGTCCGGGGACCAAGATGACCGCCGAACTCACCGCCCTCTGTCTGGCAGGCCTCCTGCAGGCCCTGACCTTCCTGCCCTTCGCGCTCCTCGCCAACATGGAGCTCGGCTACAAATGGACGACCGGGCCGCGGGACGAGCCGCCGAACCAACCGCTCTCGACCGTGCCGGGCAGGCTTCAGCGCGCGCTTGGCAACCATTTCGAGGGTCTGATCCTCTTCACGCTTTCGGTGGTCGTTGTGACCCTCGGCGGCCAGTCCACCGGCTTCACGGCCGCCATGGCCTGGATCTACCTCGCCGCCCGCATCCTCTATGTCCCGGCCTATGTGCTCGGCTGGCGCCCCTGGCGCTCGGTCATCTGGGCCGCAGGCTTCGTAGCCACCGTGGCGATGCTCCTCGCCGCGCTCGTCTGACCCTTACCGCGCCCCTTCACTCTGTCCAAATATCCTCGGGGGGCACGGGGGGCAGACAGCCCCCCGCCTCTCCGTCCGCGGACCCGCAGGGCGCCTCGCAACCCGGAGGCCATCATGGCAACTTTCGACGTCATCATCATCGGCGCGGGCCCCGGCGGCTATGTCTCCGCCATCCGCTGCGCCCAGCTCGGGCTGAAGACCGCCGTGGTCGAGGGCCGCGACACGCTGGGCGGCACCTGCCTCAACGTGGGCTGCATCCCCTCGAAGGCGCTGCTGCACGCGACCCACAATCTGCATGAAGTCCACGAGAATTTCGAGAAGATGGGCCTGATGGGCGCCCATCCGACCGTCGACTGGTCGAAGATGCAGGGCTACAAACAGGAGGTCGTCGACGGCAACACCAAGGGCATCGAGTTCCTCTTCAAGAAGAACAAGATCACCTGGCTCAAGGGCTGGGGCTCGATCCCCGAGCCGGGCAAGGTGAAGGTGGGCGAGGAGATCCACAAGGCGAAATCCATCGTGATCGCCACCGGCTCCGAGCCCGCGAGCCTGCCGGGCGTCGAGGCCGACGAGAAGGTGATCGTGACCTCGACCGGCGCCCTCAGCCTCGGCAGGATCCCCGAGACCATGGTGGTGATCGGCGCGGGCGTCATCGGCCTCGAGCTCGGCTCGGTCTATGCCCGGCTCGGCACCAAGGTGACGGTCGTCGAATATATGGAGGCGATCCTGCCCGGCATGGATGCCGAGGTGGTCAAGACCACCCAGCGCATCCTCGCCAGGCAGGGGCTGAGCTTCGTCCTGGGCGCGGCCGTCAAGGGCGCGACCGTGGCGGACGGACAGGCAACCGTCCCCTGGGCCGCCAAGAAGGACGGCAAGGAAACCAGCCTCACCGTCGACACGGTGCTGGTGGCGACGGGCCGCAAACCCTTCACCGAAGGTCTCGGGCTCGAGGCTCTGGGCGTCGAGATGCTGCCGCGGGGCGTCGTGAAGATCGACGATCATTTCCGCACCAGCGTGCCGGGGATCTATGCCATCGGCGACTGCGTGCCGGGCATGATGCTCGCCCACAAGGCCGAGGACGAGGGCGTGGCGCTGGCCGAGATCCTCGCCGGCAAGCACGGCCATGTGAATTACGGCGTGATCCCGGGCGTGATCTACACCACGCCCGAGGTGGCGAGCGTCGGGCGCACCGAGGAGTCGCTGAAGGAAGAGGGCCGCGCCTACAAGGTCGGCAAGTTCCCCTTCATGGGCAATGCCCGCGCCAAGGCGGTCTTCCAGGCCGAGGGCTTCGTGAAGATGATCGCGGACAAGGAGACCGACCGGATCCTCGGCTGCCACATCATCGGCCCGGCGGCGGGCGACCTGATCCACGAGGTCTGCGTGGCGATGGAATTCGGCGCCTCGGCGCAGGATCTGGCCATGACCTGCCACGCCCACCCGACCTGGTCCGAGGCGGTGCGCGAGGCGGCGCTGGCCTGCGGCGACGGCGCGATCCACGCCTGATCCCCTTTGCACGGGGGCGACAGGGACCGGTCCTGCGGCCGGTCCCTTCGCTTTTCGGGGCTTCCGCCGCCCGCGCTCAAGGCTGCTCATCAAACGGAGACGCCTGGCCCCGGGGGCCAGGCGTCACGCCCTTCGCCTCGCCCCGCGCCCATGGGCGCGGCGCTCAGGGTCCCGGCCGATCGGCCAAGAGAGCCGGGACGCGAGGGATCCTATTCCGCGGCGAGGGCGGGGCGATCCACCAGCCCCACGATATCCATCATGATCCGGTTCAGCTCGAAATCCTTGGGCGTATAGACCGCGGCCACCCCCGATGCCCGCAGCTCGGCGGCATCCTCCTCGGGGATGATGCCGCCCACGATCAGCGGCACGTCGAGCCCCGCGCGCCGCATCTCGGCCAGCACCTCGGTCACGAGCGGCATGTGCGAGCCCGACAGGATCGAGAGGCCCAGCACATGGGCGCGCTCGTCGGCGGCCTTGGCCACGATCTCGGCCGGCGTGAGTCGGATCCCGTCGTAGGTGATGTCCATGCCGCAGTCGCGGGCGCGGGCGGCGATCTGCTCGGCGCCGTTGGAATGGCCGTCGAGGCCGGGCTTGCCCACGACGAACTTCAACGGCCGCCCGAGCCGAGCCGAGACCGCCTGCACCGCCTCGCGGATCGGATCGAGCCCGTCGGTGCGGTTCGAGGGCGCGCGCGCCACCCCGGTCGGGCCACGGAACTCGCCGAAGGCGCGGCGCAGCTCGGCCGCCCATTCGCCGGTCGTGGCCCCGGCCTTGGCCGCCGCGATCGAGGCCGGCATC
>NZ_MABH01000167.1 GCF_001720585.1 Cereibacter johrii
CGCGTCACGGCCCCGGGCGGCGGCGGATCGGCCAGCACCTCGTTGGCCTCGGGCTCGGCGGCCTCGGGCTCGACCGTGCCCGCGATGGCCTCGGCCAGCGCGAGCTTCGTGGCATCGGCATCGATGGCGGGCAGCTGCTCCTCGTCCACCGCAGCGGCCGACCCCTCATCCTCGATGGGCGCGCTCTCGGGCAGCTCCTCGGTCGTGGCGGCGAGGCTTTCCGTCTCGGAGGCCCCCTGGTCGGGCGCGGCCCCCGGCTGCTCGAGCCCCGGCCCGTCCTCGAGCGCGAGCTCGACCGGCTTCGGGGCCAACACCAGCCGGTCAGGCGGCGGCGAGGCGGTTCCTGCCGCCGCCACGTCGTTGACCGCAAGTCCCTGATGGGCCGTGATCTCGCCGCCCGGATCGTCGGGCGCGATCCGCATCGGCCCCTCGATGGCGCGCACCACGGGAATGCCGTTCACATCGCGCACCGCGAGCTTGTACCCCCAGACCGCGAGACCGAGGATCAGCGCGATCGACGAAACGCCGCCCGCGATGTTCATCATGCGTTGGACCTTGGCAGGCCGCTGCGGGGCCGAATAGCCCTCGAAATCGTTGAAATCCACGTCCGCCATGCTCTGCCCCACTGCGCGCGGGGCACGCCCCGGCGCTGCTTGCCTGTTATGCCCCGGCGGATGCATATTTTCAGCGCATTTCTTCGACCGGAGTGACGCCCAAGATACCCAAACCCGCGCAAATCACAACGCCCACGGCCCGGGCGAGGGCGATTTTTGCCTGCGAAACCACGGGATCGTCCTGCAGGAAGCGCAATCCGGCCTCGTCATTGCCCCGGTTCCAGAGACCGTGCAGCTCGGAGGCAAGCTCGTGGAGATAGAAGGCGACCCGGTGCGGCTCGTTGGTGCGGGCGGCAATCTCGACCAGACGCGGCCATTCGGCGAGCTTGGCGATGAGCGCGATCTCGGCCGGATGGTCGAGCCGGTCGAGGTCGGCCGTGGCCAGCGTCCCGTCGGCCACATCCATGCCCTGCTCGCGCGCCTTGCGCAGCACCGAGTTGATCCGGGCATTGGCATACTGGACGTAGAAGACCGGGTTCTCCTTCGACTGCTCCAGCACCTTGTCGAAGTCGAAGTCCAGCGCCGCGTCGTTCTTCCGGGTCAGCATCACGAAGCGGGTGACATCGGCGCCGACCTGCTCCACCACGTCGCGCAGCGTGACATAGGTGCCCGCCCGCTTCGACATCTTGAAGGGCTCGCCGTTCTTCCAGAGCTTCACCAGCTGGATCAGCTTGATGTCGAGCGGCACGCGGCCCGCGGAGAGCGCCGCGACAGCCGCCTTCATCCGCTTCACATAGCCGCCGTGGTCGGCGCCGAAGATATCGATCAGCTGGTCGAACCCGCGCGTCACCTTGTCGTAGTGATAGGCGATGTCGGGGGCGAAATAGGTCCAGCTGCCGTCCGACTTCTTCACCGGCCGGTCCACGTCGTCGCCATGCGCGGTCGAGCGGAAGAGCGTCTGCTCGCGCGGCTCCCAATCCTCGGGCGTCTTGCCCTTGGGCGGCTCGAGCACGCCCTCGTAGATCAGGTCCATCTCCTGCAGCCGGTCGAGCGCGGCCTCGATCTTGCCGGTGCCGTAGAGCGCCTTCTCGGAGGAATAGACATCCATCTCGACGCCGAGGGCGGCCAGATCCTCGCGGATCATCTGCATCATCATTTCGGTGGCGAACTCGCGCACGTCGCTCAGCCAGTATTGCTCGCCCTTGTCGAGCAGGCTGTCGCCATATTTCTCCTTCAGCGCCTCGCCCACCGGGATCAGATAGTCGCCGGGATAGAGACCCTCGCGGATCTCGGGCTCGAGCCCATGCGCCTCGCGGTAGCGCTCGAAGGCCGACCGCGCCAGCACGTCGACCTGCGCGCCGCCGTCGTTGATGTAATATTCCCGCGTCACGTTCCAGCCGGCATAGGCCAGAAGCCGCGCCAGCGCATCGCCCACGACGGCGCCACGGACATGACCCACATGCATCGGACCCGTGGGGTTGGCCGAGACGAATTCCACATTGACCTTCTGGCCTGCGCCGATGGTCGAGCGCCCGTAGGCGTCGCCCGCCTGCAGGATCGTGGCCACCATGCCCTGCCAGACCGCCGGCCGCAGCCGGAGGTTGAGGAAGCCCGGTCCCGCCACCTCGGCCGAGGAGATGCGCGGATCGGCCGCGAGCCGGGTGGCCAGCGCCTCCGCAATGGCGCGCGGCGGCTTGCCGGACGGCTTGGCCAAGACCATCGCCGCGTTGGTGGACATGTCGCCGTGGGCCGGATCGCGCGGCGGCTCGACCGCAACGGCGGAGAGGTCGAGCCCGGCGGGCAGATCGCCCGCCTCCGTCATGGCGCCCAGTTCGGCGGTCACGAGAGTGCGGATTTCGGTGAAGAGGTTCATTCGGGGCATGTCCTGATTGTTGCCCCGGCTTTGCCAGAGGCGGGCGCACAGGTCAATGCCGCCCGCCCCCCGCCTCAGTTCCGCTCGGCGCGCCAGTCCGCGAGCGCGGCGTTGACCTCGGGCGCCGCCGACGGCGAGGCGGGCAGCGCCGGGGGACCGGCCGGCCGGGCGCGGAAATAGTGAGCCTCGCGCGAGCCGAAGTAGAAGCCCACGATGGCCGCGAGCAGCCACCAGAGCGGATCGGGCACCAGCGCCAGCCCCGACATCCGCCGCCCGAAGCTCTCGGGATCGACCATGGCGAAGATGAAGAGCGCAAGCGTGCCGAAGGCCAGCATCGGCCGCGGCAGCCGGTTCACCCCGTTCACGAAGCGGTCGAACCCGCCATTGCCGGGATTGGCGAATTCCTCGGAATATTGGTGCAGCGCCTCGCCCTGCACCTCGGCCGAGAGTTCAAGCGCGCGTGTGGCGTTGGGGCGGAACACCTCGGCCACCTCCCTGACGGCGGCGCCCACGCTCGCCACGCTGCCGCTGCCCGCGATGAGACGTCCCATCAGGCCCATGCCGCTGTCCTTTCGCGATGCTGCGCCTCGGTCAGCCGGTAGCGGGGCGCCATGAATTCCTCGGCCCGCGTGATCCAGCCGCCCTTCCCCCCATCCTTCCTCCGGGCATATTTGCGCGAGGCGGGACGGCTGTCGGCCAGCGCGTAATACCAGTTGCGCCGCGCGATGGCATAGGCATCGGCGAGATGCGCCGGGGCGGCCTCGATCGCGGCCTGTGCCTGCCGGATGGTCTGGGGCCCGACGATCCCGTCGGCCGCGCAGGGAAAGCCCATGTCGGACAGGAGCTTCTGCAGGAGGCGGACCGCGGTGGATCCCGCGTTCACATACATGTCGAAGACGCCGGGCTGGAGCGCCTCGGGCAGGTTGGCGAGACCGGGGCGGCGGAAGTAATGGTCGATGAAGATGGCCTCGGCCTGGGCCTGGGTCAGGGCGCGCACGTCCTCCACCTGGACCTTTCCGTCGCCGGTCGTGTCGAAGCCCAGGCGGCGGAGGGTGGCGAGCGTCACCCCGCGGTTGGTGGCGCCCCCCGGATCGTCGGGATCCTCGACGAACCCGCCCTCGCGGGCGACGATCTGCCGGGCAATATCGTGAATGTTCTGCATCTCTCCCCCTTCGGTTGAAGGAGGACAGGCTGGCCTCGGCCGCTCACCCGCGGGTTAAGCGGGCGCGCGGTCTGCCCCGGACGGGCGGGGGCGCTGCCCCCGCACCCCCGGGATATTTGAGCCAGAATGAAAGGGAGGTGCGACGGGGGCCCGAGGCCCTAGCCCTGGGGCCGGTCCTCGCCGTGCTGGAAGACGCCCTGCTCCTTCAGCGCGTCCACCACCTCCTTCGGCATGTAGGTCTCGTCATGCTTGGCGAGGATCTCGGAGGCCTCGAAGACGCCGCCCACGAGGCGGCCGGTGCCGACCATGCCCGCATCCTCGGCAAAGAGGTCGGGCAGCACGCCGGTGAAGCTGACCGGGACGGTGGCATTCGTGTCGGTGACACGGAAGGTGACGGTCTCGCCCTGCCCCCGCACGAGGCTGCCCTTCTCGACGAGGCCGCCGATGCGGAAGACCTCGGTGTCGGGCGGCGGCGCCTCGACCACCTGGGTGGGCGAGCGGAAGAAGTTGATCCCGTCGCGCATCGCATAGCCGATGAGCGCGGTGGACCCCGCCAGCGCCACGAAGGCCAGGGCGATGATCTGGATGCGGCGTTTCTTCTTCAGGCCCTTCATGTCACCCTCACGGCAATTCGGCTCAGGGGAAGACCGGTGCGAGCCGGAGACCCTCCGCCTCGTCCAGCCCCAGCATCAGGTTCGCGTTCTGGATCGCCTGCCCCGAGGAGCCCTTGCACAGGTTGTCCAGCACCGCCACCACCATGGCGCAACCGGGCACCCTGTCCCCGATCACGCCGATATGGACGTAGTTGGACCCCCGGATATCGCGTGTCGAGGGGAGCGCGCCAAAAGGTAGCACCTCAAGGAACGTTTCCGTGAGATAGCGGTCGGCGAGCGCCCGGTGCACCGCCTGCGGGTCGCCCTTCACATAGACATTGGCGAGGATGCCGCGGTTCATCGGCGTCAGATGCGGCGTGAAGCGGACCTGCACCGGACGGCCGGCGATCTTCGAGAATTCCTGGTCGAACTCGCCCAGATGCCGGTGCTTGCCGCCTGCGGAATAGGCGTGGGTGCCCTCGGAGAGTTCCGCATGGAGCAGGTTTTCCTTCAGGCTCCGCCCCGCGCCCGAGACGCCCGCCTTGAGGTCGATCAGGATATCGTCGAGATCGATCACCCCCGCCTCGATCAGCGGCCGGATCGCATATTGCCCCGTGGCCGCATTGCAGCCGGTGCCCGCCACGAGGCGCGCGGCGCGGATCTCGTCGCGGTAGAATTCGGTCAGGCCGTAGACCGCCTCCTTCTGCAGCTCGGGCGCCGCATGGGGCTTGCCGTACCAGGTCTCGTAGGCCGCCGGATCGCGCAGCCGGAAGTCGGCCGAGAGGTCCACGACCTTCAAATCGCGCGGGAGCCCGGCGATCACCGCCTGAGACGTGGCATGAGGAAGGGCGCAGAAGGCCAGATCCACACGCGAGAAATCGATCTCCTCGATCTTCTGGAGCCGCGGCAGGTCGAGGTGGCGCAGGAAGGGAAAGACCTCGGCCATCGCCAGGCCCGCCTTGCGGTCGCCGGAGAGGGCCACGATCCGCATCGAGGGATGGGTGGCGATCAGGCGGACCAGCTCGGCCCCGGTATAGCCCGAAGCCCCGAGAATGGCGATGTTCTGAACCATATGTCTCTTTTCCGTTTCTGTCGGTCAGGCCGCCTCGAAGGTGATCCGCCGGCGGAGGAACTGCGTGGCCTTGTTCGAGACCGAGCGCGGATCGCCGGTGGTCAGGAACTTCGACTCGGTTCCCGCGCCCGCGAACTCCGGCCTGCGCGCCAGATAATCCGCCAGGCTCTCGGCCACAAGGTTGGCCTGGCTGTAGACCGAGACCCCGGGCCCCAGAGCCTCCTGAAAGACGGGTTCCATCAGAGGATAATGGGTGCAGCCGAGGATCGCCGCCTGCGGATGCGGCATCCGCCGCTTCAGCGCCTCGACATGGCTGCGCACCAGCGCCTCGGCGAGGATCTCGTCGCCCTGCTCGATGGCATCCACCACGCCGCCGCAGGGCTGCGCCTCGACATCGACGCCGATCGCCCGGAAGGCCAGTTCGCGCTGGAAGGCGCGGCTGGCCACGGTGGCGGGCGTGGCGAACAGCGCCACATGTTTCACCGCCACCTCGCGCGGGGGGCTGTTGTCGCCCCACTGCCGCTCGGTCAGCGCCTCGATCAGCGGCACGAAGACGCCCAGCACGCGCTTGTCCGCGGGGATCCAGGTCTCCTGCATCCGCTTCAGCGCCGCCGCCGAGGCAGTGTTGCAGGCGAGGATGACCAGATCGCAGCCCTCGGCCCAGAGCCGCTCGGTCGCGGCGCAGGTCAGGTGGAAGATGTCGTCGGCGTCGCGCACGCCATAGGGCGCGTGGGCATTGTCGCCGAAATAGACGAAGGGCACCTCCGGCAGGCGCCGTTGCACCGCATCGAGAACCGTGAGGCCACCGAGCCCCGAGTCGAACACACCAACCGCCATGCCTGCCCCCGCCCCTCAGGACTTTTCTGTGCGGCCAGCATAGGATCATGCCGCAGCGGACGGAAGCGCCTTGCGGGGCTTCTGCGACCTAATCCTCAGGCTGTCCCCCGCGCGGCACGGCGGCCGCGCGGGGCGCACTCACTCCGCGGCCATCGGCATCGGGGCGCCACCCGCCCGGATCGCGGCCAGAAGCGCCTCGCGGCGGACCGCGGCCCCGGCGGCATTGGCCTCCTTCACCGGCCCGTAGCCCCGGATCGAGAGCGGCAGCCGTGCCAACTCCCGGCCGAGCTCCATCGTCTCGGGCCGGAGCTTCGGCAGGATCTCGGCCATGTCGGCCTCGAATTCCGCGATGAGGCGGCGTTCGAGCTGGCGCTCGGGGTTGCGGGCGAACGGATCGAGGGCCGTGCCGCGCAGGGGCTTCAGCGCGGCGAGCAGGCGGAAGGCGGGCAGCATCCAGGGGCCGAAGACGCGTTTCTTCGGCCGGTCCCCGCCCTTGCCGTTCAGGAAGGGCGGTGCGAGATGGAAGGTCGGGCGGAAGTCGCCCTCGAACTCGGCCTTCGCCCGCGCCATCGTGTCGAGATGCAGCCGGGCGACCTCGTATTCGTCCTTGTAGGCGAGAAGCTGATAGTAGCCGCGCGCCACATCCTCGCGGATCCCGGGCGGGGCCTTGTCCACGAGGGCGCGGAAGCGGCGGGCGAGCCTGCGCGACTGGTAGCCCCCCAGCCGCTCGGCGCGATAGTCCACCGGATCGACCGGCGCGGGCGGTTCGGGCAGGAGGATGCGGGCCGCCTCGGCCGGGTGAAGCACCGCCCAGCGGCCGAGCGCGAAGGCGCGGGCGTTCTGCGCCACGGCCGCGCCGTTCAGCTCGATGGCGCGCTGGATCGCCTCGGCCGAGAGCGGGATCAGCCCTCGCTGCCAGGCCGCGCCGAAGACCATCATGTTCGAGTAGATCGAATCGCCCATCAGGATGCGGGCGAGCTCGGTGGCATCGAGAAAGGCCACGCGATCCTGAAGCCGCGCCTGAAGAGAGACCTGCAACCTGTCTGATGGCACACGGAAATCGGTGTTCCGCGTGAACTCTCCCGTGACGATGTCGTGACTGTTGACCACCGCGCCCGTCCGGCCCTGGGACATGAGGCCCATGGTCCTGGCGCCTGCCGTCACCACGAGATCGCCGCCGATCACCCCGTCGGCCTCGCCCACGGCTACGCGGATTGCGCTGATATCCGAGGGGCGCTCGGCGATGCGGCAATGGATCTGCACCGCGCCACCCTTCTGCGCCAGCCCCGCCATCTCCATCATGGCCGCGCCGCGGCCGTCGAGATGGGCCGCCATCGACAGGATCGCCCCCACCGTCACCACGCCCGTGCCTCCGACGCCGGTCACGAGGAGATTGTAGGTGCCGCGGATCGCCGGCAGGTCGGGGTCCGGCAGGTCGGGCAGCGCGATCTGGGCCGTCGCGGCCTTCTTCGGCTTCGCGCCCTCCAGCGTCACGAAGGAGGGGCAGAAGCCCTCGAGGCAGGAGAAGTCCTTGTTGCAGGAGGACTGGTCGATGGCGCGCTTGCGGCCGAGCTCGGTCTCGACGGGCACGATCGAGACGCAGTTCGACTGCACCCCGCAATCGCCGCAGCCTTCGCAGACGTCAGTGTTGATGAAGACCCGCCTGTCGATGTCGGGGAAGGTCCCGCGCTTGCGCCGCCGCCGCTTCTCGGCCGCGCAGGTCTGGATATAGACGATGGCCGAGACGCCCTCGACCGTCGCGAACTCCCGCTGGACGGCCATCATCTCGGCGCGCTCGTGGATCTCGATGCCCGAGGGGAAGCGCGAGAGATCCACCTCCTCCTTCGCGTCATGGACGACCGCGATGCGCTTCACGCCCATCGCCTGGATCTCGCGCACGATCCGGTCGGCGCTGAGCCCGCCCTCGTTCGTCTGGCCGCCGGTCATGGCCACGGCATCGTTGAAGAGGATCTTGTAGGTGATCGTCGTGCCCGCGGCGAGCGCCGCCCGGATCGCCTGAACGCCCGAGTGGTTGTAGGTGCCGTCGCCGAGATTCTGGAACACGTGCGGGCGTTTGGAGAAGGGAGCTTCCCCGATCCAGTTCGCGCCCTCGCCGCCCATCTGGGTGAAGCCCACCGTATCGCGGTCCATCCACTGCACCATGTAGTGGCAGCCGATGCCGGCATAGGCGCGACTGCCCTCGGGCACCCGGGTCGAGCTGTTGTGCGGGCAGCCCGAGCAGAAATAGGGCAGCCGGGCCGCGAGATCCTGCGCATTGTCCGCCCGCCGTGCCTCGGCCAGCTGCGCGAGGCCCGCCTTCACCCGGTCGGTTCCCCTGCCCTCCTCGATCAGGATCCTTCCGATCTTCTCGGCGATTCCAACGGGATCGAGGGCATATCTCGTGGGGAACAGCTCCTCGCCGCGGTCGTTCTGCCAGCCGAAGATGCGCCGGCCGCGGCGGTCGTTGAAGATCGCCTCCTTGGCCTGCACCTCGATCAGCTTGCGCTTCTCCTCGACGCAGACGATGAGCTCGAGCCCCTCGGCCCAGTCGCGGAAGCCGCGGAAATCCATCGGCCAGACCTGACCCACCTTGTAGGTGGTGATCCCGAGCCGCTCGGCCTCGGCCTCGCCCACGCCCAGAAGCGAGAGCGCATGGACGAGATCGAGCCAGCTCTTGCCCGCCGAGACGAAGCCGATCTTCGCCCCCGGCCTGCCCCAGACCCGGCGGTCCATGCCGTTCGCATGGCTGAAGGCCTCGGCCGCGAAGCGCTTGTGGTCGATCATCCGCGCTTCCTGCGCGACCGGCGTGTCGACGAGGCGGATGTTGAGCCCGCCCTCGGGCATCCGGAACTCCGGGCGGACGAACCGCATCCGGTCGGGACGCCCGTCCACCACGGCAGTGGCCTCGACCGTGTCCTTCATGGTCTTGAGCCCGACCCAGACGCCCGCGAAGCGCGAGAGCGCCCAGCCATAGAGCCCGTAATCGAGGATCTCCTGCACGCCCGCGGGCGAGAGGACCGGGATATAGGCATCGACCATCGCCCAGTCGGACTGGTGCAGCGTGGTCGAGCTTTCTCCGGTGTGATCGTCGCCCATGGCCATCAGCACGCCGCCCCAGGGCGAGGTGCCCGCCATGTTGGCGTGCCGCATCACGTCGCCGGTGCGGTCCACCCCGGGCCCCTTGCCGTACCAGAGCGCGAAGACCCCGTCGAAGCGCCCCTCGCCGCGCAGTTCGGCCTGCTGGCTGCCCCACACGGCGGTGGCGGCCAGATCCTCGTTCAGCCCCGGCTGAAACAGGATGTCGGCCGCCTTGAGCTCCTTCTCGGCGCGGCCCATGGTGAGATCCACGGCGCCCAGCGGCGAGCCGCGATAGCCCGTGACATAGCCTGCGGTATTCCTCCCCTCGGCCCGATCGCGCGCCTTCTGCATCAGCATCAGCCGCACCATCGCCTGCGTCCCGTTCAGCAGCACCGGCGATTTCGCAAGGTCGGTGCGGTCCGACAACTTCACATCATGCCTGCTCATAGGTCTCCTCCCAGTGCCTTTGAACAGGATCCATTTTAGGTCAAAATGGCTGACCTACAAAGTCCTTTCCGAGCCATGTTTCCATTGCAACCCGGTTATGCAATCCGGTAGGGATCGTTGCGCAGAAGCCGCCTCCCGCGGCGGGAGTGTTGCGACATGGACTGGGACAAGCTCAGAATCTTCCACGCGGTGGCTGACGCGGGCAGCCTGACCCATGCCGGGGATACGCTCCACCTCTCTCAATCGGCGGTCAGCCGGCAGATCCGGTCCCTGGAAGAGAGCCTGAACGTGACGCTGTTCCACCGTCACGCGCGGGGGCTGATTCTCACCGAACAGGGGGAACTCCTGTTCGAGGCCACCAACCAGATGGTCAAGCGACTGGAAGCCGCAGCCGCCCGGATCCGCGACAGCGAGGACGAGGTCTTCGGCGAGCTCAGGGTCACGACGACCACCGGCTTCGGCACGCTCTGGCTCGCGCCGCGTCTGGTCGGGCTCTACAAGAAATATCCCGCATTGAAGATCGACCTCATGCTCGAGGAGCGCGTGCTCGACCTGCCCATGCGCGAGGCGGACGTGGCGATCCGCATGAAGGAGCCGAGCCAGGCCGACCTGATCCGCAAACGCCTCATGTCGATCCGGATGCGCCTCTATGCCTCGCCCACCTACGCGGCCGAGCACGGGATGCCGGAGAGGATGGAGGATTTCGCGCAGCACCGGCTGATCTGCCAGCTTCCCGGAGCGCCTCAGGTGGCGGCGGGCGCGGCCCTCGTGCAGGAGCTGATGTCCAACGACATCCCCTCGATGCTCACGGTGAACAACTATTTCGGCGTGCTGCAGGCGGTGCTGAACAATCTCGGCATCGGTGTCATGCCCGACTATCTGGCCGTGGCCTTCCCGCAGCTCATCCGTGTCCTGCCGGATGTCGAGTCGAACGACGTGCCGGTGTTCCTCGCCTACCCCGAGGAACTGCGCCATTCGAAGCGCGTGGCGGCCTTCCGCGAATTCGTGATGGAAGAGATCTCGCTCTACCGAAAGCAACAGCAGACCTGAGGAGGAGGCCCGGCATGTCCGGGCCTCTTGTCTTTCGGGGCTAACCCCCCGCACCAGAAGGAAAAAGATGCGTCCGCGGGTAAGGTATGCACATGGCGCATGGCGGCCATGATGCTGCGGCAGCATCATGGCGCTTGAATGCCGCGAGTCGCAGCCCTAAATCGCCTCTCGAAGCGGGTGATCGAGAGGGTTCTCTCGTCCGCTTCATACCTCCCTGTTGGACTTGGGCCGAGCTTCTGCTCGGCCTTTTTTTTGCTTTTCGAGAAGAATTTCGCGGGCGCCCAGCCATTGGGCCGAAACGGCGCGCCGATGCCGCAGGCGGCGGCGAAATGCAAAGCGCGGGACGAAAATCTTGGCTCCGGGCGCGGTGCGCCTCCTTCCCCTGATGGCCGTTCCGTCCTATGAGGCGCCAGACCCCCAACCTCTGCCCGCGGAGAGATGCGCCATGACCGAGCCCGAAATCACCCCCGAGCTGATCGCGGCCCACGGCTTGAAGCCCGACGAATACCAGCGGATCCTCGAGATCATCGGACGCGCGCCCACCTTCACCGAACTCGGCATCTTCTCGGCCATGTGGAACGAGCATTGCTCCTACAAGTCGTCGAAGAAATGGCTGCGCACGCTGCCCACCACCGGCCCGCAGGTGATCTGCGGCCCGGGCGAGAATGCGGGCGTGGTCGACATCGGCGACGGTCAGGCGGTCATCTTCAAGATGGAGAGCCACAACCACCCCTCCTATATCGAGCCCTATCAGGGGGCGGCGACCGGGGTCGGCGGCATCCTGCGCGACGTCTTCACCATGGGCGCGCGGCCCATCGCCGCGATGAACGCGCTGAGCTTCGGGATGCCGGACCATCCCAAGACCGCCCATATCGTGAAGGGCGTGGTCGAGGGCATCGGCGGCTATGGCAACGCCTTCGGCGTGCCCACGGTGGGCGGCGAGGTCCGCTTCCACCGCGCCTATAACGGCAACTGCCTCGTGAACGCCTTCGCAGCCGGCCTCGCGGACGCCGACAAGATCTTCTATTCGGCCGCTTCGGGCGTGGGGATGCCCGTGGTCTATCTCGGCGCGAAAACGGGTCGCGACGGCGTGGGCGGCGCCACCATGGCCTCGGCCGAATTCGACGACACGATCGAGGAGAAGCGCCCGACCGTGCAGGTCGGCGACCCCTTCACCGAAAAACGCCTGCTGGAAGCCTGCCTCGAGCTGATGGCCTCGGATTCGGTGATCTCGATCCAGGACATGGGGGCTGCCGGTCTCACCTGCTCGGCGGTCGAGATGGGCGACAAGGGCGATCTGGGCATCCGGCTGCAACTCGACGCGGTGCCCCAGCGCGAGGCCAACATGACCGCCTACGAGATGATGCTCAGCGAAAGCCAGGAGCGGATGCTCATGGTGCTGAAGCCCGAGAAGGAGGCCGTGGCCCGCGCGATCTTCGAGAAGTGGGACCTCGACTTCGCCATCGTCGGCGAAACCATCCCCGAGGACCGCTTCCTGATCCTGCACGGCAACGAGGTGAAGGCCGACCTGCCGCTGAAGGCGCTCTCGGGCACTGCGCCGGAATATGACCGGCCCTGGATCGAGACGCCCGCCGCCGCGCCGCTGGGCGCCGTGCCCGAGGTCGATCCGATCGAGGGGCTGAAGGCCCTGATCGGCTCGCCCTCCTATGCCCACAAGGCCTGGGTCTGGGAACAGTATGACAGTCAGGTGATGGCCGACACGGTGCGCGCGCCGGGCCTCGGCGCGGGCGTCGTGCGTGTCCATGGCACGCCGAAGGCGCTGGCATTCACCTCCGACGTGACCCCGCGCTACGTCAAGGCCAACCCCTTCGAGGGCGGCAAGCAGGCCGTGGCCGAGGCCTACCGCAACCTGACGGCCGTGGGCGCGAAGCCGCTCGCCACCACCGACAACATGAACTTCGGCAACCCCGAGAAGCCCGAGATCATGGGCCAGTTCGTGGGCGCGATCAAAGGCATCGGCGCGGCGGTCGCGGCCCTCGACATGCCGATCGTCTCGGGCAACGTCTCGCTCTACAACGAGACCGACGGCGTGGGGATCCTGCCCACCCCCACCATCGGCGCGGTGGGCCTCCTCACCTCGCTCGACGAGCTGATCGCGGGCCAGCCCGAAGAGGGCGATCTGGCGCTCGTGATCGGCACGACGGCAGGCCATCTCGGCCAGTCGGCGCTTCTGGCCGAGATGTTCGGCCGGGAAGAGGGCGACGCGCCCCCCGTCGATCTCGAGGCCGAGAAACGCCACGGCGAGTTCCTCCGCGCGAACCGCAAGCTCGTCCGCACCGCCGCCGACCTCTCGGATGGCGGTCTCGCGCTCGCGGCCTTCGAGATGGCCGAAGCCGCGGGGCTCGGCCTCACCCTGACGCCGAGCGGCACGGCCGCGCTCTTCGGCGAGGATCAGGCGCGCTATCTCGTGGCCTGTGCGCCGGAGCGCGCCAAGGCGCTGCAAGCCGCGGCCGAGGCAGCGGGCGTGGCGCTGCAGGAGGTGGGCCGGTTCGGCGGCGAGGCGGTGACGCTTGCGGGCGCCTCGGCCCCGCTCGCGGACCTCTCGCGCCTCTACCGTCGCGCCTTCGCGGAAGCCATCGGCGGCTGATCCCTCGGGCAGGGCGCAGCGCCCTGCCCCCACTCCTTCGGCGGCAGGCGCCCCGCCAGCGCGCCTGGCCCCACGAGGACCCGGACGGAGGCGCCCGGATGCCTTCCCGCGCCCCGCCCGTCCTTGCGCTGCCGCAAGCCTCGCTGCCGCCCCCGCTTGCGCGGCCCGGACGCCCGTCATACATCTGGACCCAGAGTGACCGCACAGGAACGCCCCGCATGGCCATGGAAGCCCAGGACATCGAAGACCTCATCCGCGCCCGTTTCCCGGAGGCGAAGATCACCATCACCGACCTTGCGGGCGACGGGAACCACTGGGCAGCCGAGGTGATCGACGAGAGCTTCCGCGGGCTGAACCGGGTTCAGGCGCAGCGCATGGTCTATGCGTCGCTCAAGGGCAAGATGGACGGCGCGCATGGCGAACTCCACGCGCTCGCGCTGACCACCAAGGTGCCCGACTGATCCAGACCCTCCCCACGACCTCCGCGCAAGCGCGGCACAACCACGAGGACGATCCGCACATGACCACCACCGTCGAAGAACAGATCCGTGACATGGTCACCACGAACGACGTGGTGCTGTTCATGAAGGGCACCAAGTCCATGCCGCAATGCGGCTTCTCGAGCCGCGTGGCGGGCGTGCTCAACTACATGCAGGTCGCCTACAAGGACGTGAACGTGCTCGAGGACGCCGACGTCCGTCAGGGAATCAAGGATTTCTCCGACTGGCCGACGATCCCGCAGCTCTACGTCAAGGGCGAGTTCGTGGGCGGCTGCGACATCATCACCGAGATGACGCTCTCGGGCGAGCTCGACCAGCTCTTCGAGGCCAAGGGCGTGAGCTACGACAAGACCGCGGCCGACAAGATCCGCGAAGCCAACGCCTGATCCGGCGCCGGGCGCGCTCTCGCGGCGCGCCCCGCTCCCCGGCCTGCCACCCGCGCGCCGGCGCACGTCAGCCCCCTCCTGCGCACCACCGCGGAACCGCCTCTCCGGCGGCAAGCCCGGATGGCGGGCAGAAGAGACCACGCCCGCGCGGCCCCCTCCGTCTTTCATTCTGGCCCAAATATCCTCGGGGGGAGCCCGGCGCAGCCGGGCCGGGGGGCAGACAGCCCCCCGCTCCCGTCCGGCTCCGGGAGACCGCCTCTCCGTCAGGCCCGCGCCCGCTCCTCGACCCGCTCGGCCATCGCCTCGGCCCGTGCCGCGAGTTCGGCCAGCGCCTCCTTCACCCCCGCAGGAATCACCGGAACCTCGATCCGCTCGGGCTCGGGCGCCGGCCGTGCCTCGAGCTCGGCCAGCTCTGCGCGAAGCCGCCGCAGTTCCTCGTCGGCGCCGGCCATGCGGTCCGCCAGCATCAGCCCCGCCATCAGCAGCATCCGCGAGTCGGTCATCCGCCCCATCTGCTCGACCACGGGCATGGCCTCGGCATCGAGCATCGCGGCGGCGCTGTGCAGGAACTCCTCTTCGCCCGGCTGACAGGCCACTTCGAAGGTCTTGCCGCCGATGGTGATGGACAGTTCAGGCATCCGTGCGGCCCTCCGAGATCAGGGGTTCCAGCGCCGAGAGGACCTCCTCCACCTCGGCGGCTTCCGACGCGCGCGCCGCGCGCAGCGCCTCGAGCTCGACCACCATCGAGCGGTTGACGAGGTCGGAATCCGCCACGCCTTCGGCCGTCGCCTCGCGCAGGCTCCGCAGCGCCTCGCGCAGCTGGCCGGTCGTCTTCTTCATGCGCTGAAGCTCCATGCCCTGAGCGTCGAGCTGCCGCGTCAGCGCCTCGACCTGCTCCTCGAGCTGGGCGATCTTCACGCCCTCGCGCTCCTTCACCGCCTTCAGCCGTTCGGAGAGCTGCGCATTGACCATCCGCTCCTCGTCGAGCTCGGCCTGAAGCGGATTTTCCGCGGGCATCACCGGGATCGCGTCGATTCCGGCGCCGATCCGTTCCAGAGCGGCCGTGAGGCGGCGCTCGAGTTCCACCATCTCCTGCATGGGTCTGCCTTTCCGTTCCGTTGCCGCCGGGCCGTCCGCAATTCCGCTTGCACTGAACCGCGGCGGCACGTTGTCGCGCGAATCGTCTCCGCCCGGCGCTTTTCCCCGATCTTATCGCCGGTTGCCGACCGATGCGCCCCCCTTTGGCATGAGAAACTTGCCCGCGCGCTTGATCTTGCCGGTCGGGCTGGTATGCAGCCCAGAAGCCGGGCGCGCAAGAAGTCGCACCCCGGGGGGATCCAAGTCGGAGACATGCCGTGGACATACAGAGCCTGCGCGAGCAGCATCCCGATCACTGGAAGAAGGCCTGCGCCATCCGCGCGCTGACGCTCGACGCCGTGGCAGCCGCCAATTC
Source organism: Cereibacter johrii (assembly GCF_001720585.1). Lineage (GTDB taxonomy): Bacteria > Pseudomonadota > Alphaproteobacteria > Rhodobacterales > Rhodobacteraceae > Cereibacter_A > Cereibacter_A johrii. The sequence continues at coordinate 15,614 of NZ_MABH01000167.1, forward strand.
CGGTCACTCCGGCATGCCCATGGGCATGGCCGACGTGGCGACCGTGCTCTACGAGAAGCACATGGTGTTCGACGCCCAGTCCCCCGACTGGCCGAACCGCGACCGTTTCGTGCTCTCGGCCGGCCACGGCTCCATGCTGGTCTATGCGCTTCTGCATCTCACGGGCGATCCCGAGTTCCCGATCGAGCAGATCCGGAACTTCCGCCAGTGGGGCTCGAAGACCGCGGGCCACCCCGAGAACTTCCTTGCCAAGGGCATCGAGACCACCACCGGCCCCCTCGGCCAGGGTCTCGCCATGTCCGTGGGTCTCGCCATGGCCGAGGAATCGCTCCGCGCCCGCTGGGGGGCGAAGATCATCGACCATTACACCTACTGCATCGCCGGTGACGGCTGCCTGATGGAGGGCGTGAGCCAGGAGGCCATCGGCCTCGCCGGCCGCCACGAGCTCTCGCATCTCATCGTGATGTGGGACAACAACGGCATCACCATCGACGGCAAGGTCTCGCTCTCGGACCGCACCGACCAGAAGGCGCGCTTCGCCGCCGCGGGCTGGGACGTGTTCGAATGCGACGGCCACGATCCGGCCGACATCGACCGCGCCCTGACCGAGGCCAAGGCGTCGAAGGGTCCGGCCTTCATCGCCTGCACCACCCATATCGCGCTCGGATCCTCGGCGCAGGACACGTCGAAGGGCCATGGCGCGCTGACCGACGCCAAGCTCATCGCCGACACCAAGGCCGCCTACGGCTGGACGTCCGCCGCCTTCGAGATCCCGGCCGACGTCAAGAAGGCCTGGGAAGCCATCGGCAGCCGCGGTGCCGAGGCCCGCAAGGCCTGGGACGAGCGTCTGGCGGCTCTCTCGGACGCCAAGCGCGCCCTCTTCCAGCAGCAGTTCTCCTGCGAGCCGCCGAAGAAGCTCGCCTCCGCCATCCGGGCGGTGAAGAAGGATGCGGTCGAGAAGATGCCGAAGGTCGCGACCCGCCGCTCTTCGGAGATGGTGCTCGAGGCCGTGAACCCGATCATGCCCGAGACCATCGGCGGCTCGGCCGACCTCACCGGCTCGAACAACACCAAGACCGCCGATCTCGGGGTGTTCGATCCGATCAACCGCAAGGGCCGCTACGTCTATTACGGCATCCGCGAGCACGGGATGGCCGCGGCCATGAACGGCATGGCGCTGCATGGCGGCCTGCGGCCCTATGGCGGCACCTTCATGTGCTTCGCCGATTACTGCCGCCCGGCGATCCGGCTTTCGGCGCTGATGCACATGCCGGTGGTCTATGTCTTCACCCACGATTCCATCGGTCTGGGCGAGGACGGGCCGACGCACCAGCCGGTCGAGCATCTGGCCATGCTACGCGCCACGCCCAACATGATGGTGTTCCGCCCGGCCGACCTCGTCGAGACCGCTGAGGCCTGGGAGATCGCGCTCGGCGCCAAGGCCACGCCCTCGGTGCTGGCGCTCTCGCGGCAGAACCTGCCCGCGGTGCGCAAGAGCCACACCAACAAGAACCTCGTGGCGCAGGGTGGCTACATCCTCGAAGAGGCCACCGGCAAGCGTCAGGTCATCCTGATCGCCTCGGGCTCGGAGGTCGAGGTCGCGCTGAAGGCCCGCGAGGCGCTCGAGGCCGACGGCATCGGCACCCGCGTCGTCTCGATGCCCTGCATGGAGCTTTTTGCGCAGCAGGACGAGGCCTACCGCCGCAAGGTCCTGCCCGCGGGCGCGGTCCGCATCGCCATCGAGGCGGGCGTGCGCATGGGCTGGGACCGCTGGCTTCTGGGCGAGCGCGGCCGCGAGGGCAAGGACGGCTTCATCGGCATGACCGGCTTCGGCGCCTCGGCTCCGGCCGAGCGGCTGTTCCAGGAGTTCGGCATCACGCCTGAGGCGACTGTGGCGAAGGCCCGCGCCCTTCTGGGCTGAGCCGGCCCCGTGAGAGACGAAAAGGCCGCGCCTCAGGCGCGGCCTTCCTTTTTCCGAACCCTTTCCGTGTCCAGCGAGGGGGGCGACCGGGCTCAGTCCTTCCAGCGGGGCTCTTCGGCCCGGTGGGGATAGGTGGTCTCCTCGCCCTGATCGGTCAGGGTCGGAAATTCTCCCTGGTTCTCGATCGCTTCCAGCGGCTCGCCCTCCGGCTCCGGCTCATCGGCCGGATGGGTGGCGGCGTGCGGATTCTCCTCGATGGCGAGCAGTTCCCGCGCTCGGTCCCGGAAGCTCTCAGGACCGCCCTCGGGGCGGCCCTGCTCTTCCCACAAGAGCCGGGCGCGATCCTCGATCCGGCGCTCCCAGGCTTCGAATTCCTCACGGTTCATCGGCAACTCCTGTCTGTTACCTGGGAAACTTCTACCGCCCCGAGGATGTTCCGGGCCGGAGCCGCGCCACAAGGCCCCAGAGCGGCAGGATGATCCAGTTGGCCACGGGGATCAGGGCGAGCCCCAGGGCCAGACCGAGAAGACCGTCGAAGAAGGCGGTGGTGGCCCATTCGACCGCGCCCCGGGCCTGACCCACCGCCTCGGCGGCAGCCACGGCCAGGTCGTGGATATGGTGGTGCAGCCAGCCGAACCCCAGCTCGTAGAGCCCGTGGACCACGATGGCGCCGCCCACCCAGATCATCGCCGCCGTGCCCACGATGGTCAGGAGCTTGAGGAACCAGGGCATGCCGTGGACGATGCCGCGCCCGAGGGCGCGCGTGGCAGCGAACCTGCCGCGCAGACTCATGAAGACGCCCAGATCGTCCGCCTTCACGATCATCGCCACGCCGCCATAGACCAGAACCGTGATGCCCACCCCGGCCGCAGCGAGCGACGCCGCCTGCATCGCGATGCCCGACGGCGGCAGCGCCGCAAGGACGATGGTCATGATCTCGGCCGAGAGAATGAAGTCGGTCTTGATCGCCCCCGCCACCTTCTGCTCCTCGAGATAGGCCGGATCGCCCCCCGACAGCTCCGAGGTCTCGTGATGGCCGCCGAAGAGATGGGCCACCTTCTCCGCCCCCTCGAAGCAGAGATAGGCGCCGCCGAGCATCAGGAGCGGCGAGATCAGCCACGGCGCGAAGGTCGAGAGCAGCAGTGCCGCAGGCAGCAGGATCACGAGCTTGTTGAAGATCGAGCCCTTGGCGATGCGCCAGACGATCGGAACCTCGCGCGAGGCATCGAAGCCCTGCACATATTTGGGTGTCACCGCCGCATCGTCGATCACCGCCCCCGCAGCCTTGGCGCCCGCCTTCGCCGCCTGACCGATCACATCGTCCACCGAGGCCGCCGCGACCTTCGCAATCGAGGCCACATCGTCCAGCAAGGCCAGCAAGCCGCTCATGTCCCGTTCCTTCGCCCGTTCCAGCCAGAACCTTCTGGCAGAAGCCGCGTTCCGCCGAAAGTGCATCGCGCAGTCCAACCCGGCGGCCGGCGGCGCATCCGCGCCCCTGCCGCAGCGGCCCATCCTCGCCGCCCTCCCTTAACCGCGCGTTTCGGCGGGACAGGAACCGGCCCAGAAGGGGCCAGGCCGAGCCCTCGATCTCTCTACGGCTCCCCTCCCATTGCGCCCTCCGGGAGCCTTGCGACCCGGAGGACAGCCGACGCGCGGCAGGCACGCTGCGGACAGCGCCGTGGAAGGAGCCCTGCGCGCAGGGCCGGGCCGCCCCCGAATTTCTCACGGGCGGCCTCAGCCTCCGCGGGCCGGAGCGACCCCGCTCGTCCGGGGCCCGCCTCCCGTGAAGAGGGCCGTCCGGCGGCGGCACGGCTTGGAGTCCGGGCACTATCTTGCCGTCCTGCGCCGATTTCCTCCTTTCTCCGGTTGAATTGCGCTCGGATCTGGGGTCGTTACCTTGGAGACCGTCCGCGGGCGCGCGACTCGATCCTTTCTGTGCGCCCGCCCATTGTGGGAGAGCTCTATGACCGTGAAAGTGGCAATCAACGGCTTCGGCCGCATCGGGCGGAACGTCCTCCGCGCCATCATCGAATCGGGCCGGACCGATATCGAGGTGGTGGCGATCAACGATCTCGGCCCGGTCGAAACCAACGCGCACCTCCTGCGCTTCGACTCGGTCCACGGCCGCTTCCCCGCCACCGTCACCACCACCGAGAAGACCATCGACGTGGGCCGCGGCCCGATGGATGTGACCGCGATCCGCAACCCGGCCGAACTGCCCTGGGGCCATGTCGACATCGTGCTGGAATGCACAGGCATCTTCACCGACAAGGAGAAGGCCAAGGTTCACCTCGAGAGCGGCGCCAAGCGCGTGCTGGTCTCGGCCCCCTCGACGGGCGCCGACAAGACCATCGTCTATGGCGTGAACCACGAGACCCTGACCAAGGACGACCTCATCGTCTCGAACGCCTCCTGCACGACGAACTGCCTCTCGCCGGTGGCCAAGGTGCTGAACGACACGATCGGCATCGCCAAGGGCTTCATGACGACGATCCACAGCTATACGGGCGACCAGCCGACGCTCGACACGATGCACAAGGATCTCTACCGCGCCCGCGCCGCGGCGCTCAGCATGATCCCGACCTCGACCGGCGCCGCCAAGGCCGTGGGCCTCGTGCTGCCGGAACTGAAGGGCAAGCTCGACGGCGTGTCGATCCGGGTGCCCACGCCGAACGTCTCGGTGGTGGACCTCGTGTTCGAAGCCTCGCGCGCGACCAGCGTCGAGGAAGTGAACGCCGCCATCCGCGAGGCTGCCGACGGCAAGCTGAAGGGCATCCTCGGCTATACCGACCAGCCCAACGTCTCGATGGACTTCAACCACGATCCGCACAGCTCGATCTTCCACCTCGACCAGACCAAGGTCATGGAAGGCAACATGGTGCGCATCCTCAGCTGGTACGACAACGAGTGGGGCTTCTCGAACCGCATGGCCGACACGGCCGTGGCGATGGGCAAGCTCATCTGACCCCTGCCCACCGGGACTGGGAAATGCCGGCCTTCGGGCCGGCATTTTCATTTCGGGTCAGGGGCTTGCGAGCCGCCCCTCCCCTTGCCCGAAAGGGTCGGATGCCTTGTGCTTTCTGCATGGCAGCACGGCGGCAACGGCAGTTGTTAGCGCCAACATTCAGGGCCAATTAGAGCGCAGGGAGGAAAGACCAGGAAGGACCCCACCCATGAAGACCCTTATCGCCCCGATCCTCGACGCCCTGCGCAATCAGGCCCGCTTCCGCCGCACCCGCGCCGAACTGGCCGTCCTGCCGCTCGACACGCGCCTCGATCTCGACATCTACGATATCGACGCCACCGCCCGCCGTGCCGTCTGGGGCTGAACTTCCCCAGACCCGAGCGGGGAGCGCCCGGCGGGATCGCAAGGCAGCCCGCGCTCAGCGGTATTTGGCCACCAGCGCCGCCCCCACGTCCGGCGTGACGAAGCTCGAGACATCGCCGCCGAGGCGCGCGATCTCCTTGACGAGCTTGGAGGCGATGGCCTGACGCCGCGCGTCGGCCATCAGGAAGACGGTCTCGATCCCGGCGTCGAGCGCGCGGTTCATGCCGACCATCTGGAACTCGTATTCGAAGTCGGCGACCGCGCGCAGGCCGCGCACGATCACCGAGGCGCCCACGTCGCGGGCGCAGTCGATCAGCAGATTCTCGAACGGATGCACCACGATCTCGCCGCCGTTGGCGGCAATGGCGCGGCATTCGGTCTCGACCATCCGCACGCGCTCTTCCAGCGAGAAGAGCGGTCCCTTGTCCCGGTTGATGGCGACCCCGATCACGAGACGGTCAACCAGCGCCATCGCGCGCTGGATGATGTCGAGATGGCCAAGGGTCAGCGGATCGAAGGTGCCGGGATAAAGACCGATGCGCATGATGCCTCCCACTTGGTCGAGAGGCACGCAAACGCATCGCGGGACAGGATGCAAGCCCCAAAAGCCGCGTCAGAATCCCTTGATCATCCCCTCCAGCGCGTCCTTTTCCATCGAGAGTTCCGAGAGGCGCGCCTTGACCACGTCGCCGATCGAGATCAGCCCGACCATCTCGCCCTCGGCCATCACGGGCAGGTGGCGGAAGCGCCCCTCGGTCATGACCTGCATGATCCGGTCGGCCTCGTCGGTGCAGGCGCAGGTCACGATCTTCGAGGTCATGATCGACTCTACCGTGTCCGAGAGACAGCCGGCGCCCCTTCGGCCCAGCTCGCGCACGATGTCGCGCTCGGACAACATGCCCTCGGGCCGCTTGCCGTCGCGCGATACGACGACCGCACCGATGCGGCGCGACGACAGCACCTCGGCCGCAGCCGCAATGCTCGATCCCGGCGGAACCGTCACCACACCATCATCGGACTTGGCCTTGAGTATCTGCTGAACGAGCATCGGCGAGCCTCCCTTCGCGGTAAATTCTCCATCCCAGACTCAGTGTAACGCAATTTACAGGCGAGTCATGCCCTCAAGACGGTGGACCTCGCGGCGCACCCCCTGCACCAGCGCATCGGCAAATCGGTTCAGCCGCTCGAGACGCACATCGTCCTGATGCCGGATGAGCCAGAAGCTGCGGCTGAGGCTGAGCGCCTCGGGCAGGATCTTCACCAGCTCGGGCGCGGACGGCATGGCGAAATCGTGCACGATCCCCACTCCCGCCCCGGCGCGCAGCCAGTTGAGCTGCACCGAGACCGAATTAGAGGCGAAGGGCACCGAGCCCGAGCCGATCCCGGTCAGATAATCCAGTTCCTTGTCGAAGATCATGTCGGGAATGTAGCCCACCAGCTGGTGTGCCTTCAGATCCTCGAGCGTGCGGATCGGCGGATGGCGGCTCAGATAATCCGCGCTTGCCGCCAGATGCAGCCGGTAGTCGGCCAGCTTCTGCACCCGGAGCCGCCCGGCCTCGGGCCGGCTCACCCCGATGGCCAGATCGGCCTCGCGCTTGGAGAGGTTGAAGACCCGCGGCAGCGCCACGATCTGCACCTCGAGACCCGGATTGTCGGTGCAGATCTGCGCCAGCACCTGGGGCAGCAGATAGTTGGCGCAGCCGTCGGGGGCGCCGATGCGGATCTGCCCCGAAAGGCCCGCGGCCCCCTGCAGATCCTCGGCCGCCTCGCCCACTGCCTGCTCGGCCCGCTCGGCATGGGCCAGCAGGCGCTGCCCCGCCTCGGTCAGCGCATAGCCCTGCGGGCTTTTGGCAAAGAGCGGCACCCCCAGCGCCTCCTCGAGCCGCGCAATGCGCCGGCCCACCGTCGCGGGGTCGAGCCTCAGCCCCCGTCCCGCCCCCGAGAGGCTTTCGGCGCGCGCCACGCCGAGGAAGATGCGCAGGTCGTCCCAGTCCACTTCGATCCTCGTACGGGCATTTCTGCAAAGTGCTTTTGGAGACTTGCCGCTTTCTTCGGCAGGATTGCAAGGTATCCTGCCGCCGAACCGAGGGAGATTTGCATGGAAGAACTCAGCCACTGGATCGACGGCAAGCGCGTGAAGGGCACCTCCGGCCGCTTCGCCGATGTCTTCAACCCGGCCACCGGCGAGGTGCAGGCGCGCGTGCCGCTCGCCTCGAAGGACGAACTCGACGCAGCCGTGGCCTCGGCCGCCGCCGCCCAGCCGAAATGGGCCGCCACCAACCCGCAGCGCCGCGCCCGCGTGATGATGGAGGTCGTGCGCCTCCTCAACCGCGACATGGACAAGCTGGCCGAGGCGCTCTCGCGCGAACATGGCAAGACCATCCCCGACGCCAAGGGCGACGTGCAGCGCGGCCTCGAGGTGATCGAATTCTGCATCGGCGCGCCGCATCTGCTGAAGGGCGAGTTCACCGACAGCGCGGGCCCGGGCATCGACATGTATTCGATGCGCCAGCCGCTCGGCGTGGCTGCGGGCATCACGCCCTTCAACTTCCCGGCGATGATCCCGCTGTGGAAGATGGGCCCCGCGCTCGCCGCCGGTAACGCCTTCGTCCTGAAGCCTTCCGAGCGCGATCCGTCCGTGCCGCTGATGCTGGCCGAGATCTTCCAGGAGGCGGGCCTGCCCGATGGCGTGCTGCAGGTGGTGAACGGCGACAAGGAGTCGGTCGACGCGATCCTCGACAACCCGACCATCGCGGCGGTGGGCTTCGTGGGCTCGACCCCGATCGCGGAATATATCTATTCCCGCGGCTGCGCGAACGGCAAGCGCGTGCAGTGCTTCGGCGGCGCCAAGAACCACATGATCATCATGCCGGATGCCGACCTCGATCAGGCGGCCGATGCGCTGGTGGGCGCGGGCTACGGCGCGGCCGGCGAGCGCTGCATGGCGATCTCGGTCGCGGTCCCGGTGGGCGACGAGACCGCCGACGCTCTGATCGAGCGGCTGATCCCGCGGATCGAGAAGCTGAAGGTCGGCCCCTACACCGCCGGCAACGACGTGGATTACGGCCCGGTCGTGACCGCCGCCGCGCGCGAGAACATCCTGCGCCTCGTGCAATCGGGTGTGGATCAGGGCGCCAAGCTGGTGGTTGACGGCCGCAACTTCTCGCTCCAGGGCTATGAGAAGGGCTTCTTCGTCGGCCCGCATCTCTTCGACCATGTCCGGCCCGACATGGACATCTACCGCAAGGAGATCTTCGGCCCGGTCCTCTCGACCGTCCGCGCGGCCTCCTACGAAGAAGCGCTGAGCCTGGCCATGGACCATGAATATGGCAACGGCACCGCGATCTACACCCGCGATGGCGACGCCGCCCGCGATTTCGCGGCGCGCGTGAATGTGGGCATGATCGGGATCAACGTGCCGATCCCGGTGCCGCTGGCCTACCACACGTTCGGCGGCTGGAAGAAATCGGCCTTCGGCGACCTGAACCAGCACGGCCCCGACGCCTTCCGCTTCTACACCCGGACCAAGACGATCACCTCGCGCTGGCCCTCGGGCATCAAGGAAGGCTCGGCCTTCAACTTCAAGGCCATGGACTGACCTCCGGTCCTGCTTCGCCTCCCGCAGCCGGCGCCCCCCGCGCCGGCTGTTTTTCATCGCGGCCCCGCGATCCGCCCGACCTACAACCCGGCTCGCCCCGCGCAGGCTGCTTCCCTCTGCCCCCCCCGGTCCGTCCGAACTGCGGTCCGCCAGCCCCCGCCGCCGGCCCCGCGTCGGAAGGGCGCGGCCGCGCGGGCTTGACCCGCCGCCTCGACTGCCGGACACCGGAGGCATGTCACGAGGAGCCGACATGAGCTGGATCGACGAAGCGGGCCTGCCCGATCTTGCCGCCGACGCTCGCGCCCGTCTCGAGGCGCTGCGCCCGGTGCGGCTCCCCCCCGGCACGCCCCCCTTCCCTCCGGGCGATGCGGCGCAGGGCTTCGTGGTCGTGCTCGAGGGGCGGGTCGAGGTGTTCCTCACCGGCCCCACCGGGCGCGAGATCCTGCTCTATGCGGTCGAGCCCGGCCAGAGCTGCGTGCAGACCACCCTCGGCCTGATGGGCGGAGAGGACTATACCGGCGAGGCCGTCGCCGCGACCGATCTCGCCGCCGTGGTCATTCCGCGCCCGCTCTTCCTGCGGCTGATGGACGAGAGCGCCGCCTTCCGCAGCTTCGTCTTCACCGCCTTCGCGCGGCGGATGCAGATGATGATGCATGTGCTGGAAAAGGTGGCCTTCCAGCGCGTCGAGAGCCGGCTCGCCGGCACGCTCCTCGCCATGGCGGAGGCCAACGAGGTGACGGCGACGCAGGCCGATCTCGCCACCCGGATCGGCTCGGCCCGAGAGGTGGTCTCGCGGCGCCTCGACCAGTTCGCGCGACGCGGCTGGGTTCGGACCGACCGCGGCCGGGTCCGCCTCCTCGACCCCGGCGCCCTGCGCCGCCTCGC
>NZ_MABH01000168.1 GCF_001720585.1 Cereibacter johrii
CCAGAAGCTGCGCCTCCCCGCCGCCCACCAGCACGAGCCTCTCCACCGACAGGGCGCCGATCCAGCGCACCGCCGCCTCGGCCGCAGCCAGCGCCGCCTCGAGATCCCGCCGGTGGCCCGCCGCGTCGAACGGCCGGCCGAGGGCCGTGGCGCGAGACAAGGAAGAGCCGGCGGGACGATTCATGAGACCGATCTCACAGCGGGGCAAAAAAGGATCGGTCCGGCCGCCGCAGCGGCTGAGAGACCGATCTCACACTTCATACTGCACGCGAAATGCGATCTGGCAAGAGATTCTTTGAGGGCCGGTCAGAAGTCAGGCGCGGCCGAAATCGACGCGCGCCACCGAGCCGCGCGCGATGAGGCGGGTGGGAAAACGCACATGGCGGGCCGGCTCGTCGCTGCCCTGAATGCGCTCGAGCAGCATCTTGGTGGCCAGGGGCCCGATCTGGCCCACGGGCTGCGCCACGACGGTGATCTGCGGATCGGTGAAGGTGGCGAGGTCGAAGTCGTCGAAGCCGATCAGCGACACGTCGCGCGGCACGGCGAGCCCCATCGAGCGCAGCGCAAGCAGCGCCCCCGTCGTCATCAGACTGTCCACGGTGAAAAGCGCGGTCGGCCGTTCGGGCCGGCTGAACAGGCGGATCGTGGCGTCGATGGCATGTTCGACCGTCGATTGCGACACGGCGATGAGCCGGTCCTCGGCCGGAAGCCCCGCCTCGGCCAGCGCGCGCAGATAGCCCTCGCGCCGCTGCCGGGCGGTGGCGATGCGCGAGGCATCGTGGATCAGCGCGATCCGCCGGTGCCCGTTGGCGATCAGCAGGCCGATGGCCTCGTGCGCGCCGCCCTCGTTGTCGACCGTGACGCTGTCGCACTCCATCCCCGGCAGCTCGCGGTCGATCAGCACGAGCGGCACGCCCTCGCGCACCAGCCGCGCCAGATGGCGGTTGTCGCCCTCGGAGGCGGGGGCCACGATCATGCCGCGCACATTCAGCGCGCGCAGATTGTCGAGCAGGCCCTGCTCCTGCACGAGGCTCTCGTCGCTGCTGGCGATGAGCAGACTGTGCCGGCTCCGGCGCAGCGCCGCGTCGATGTCATGGGCCACGCGGGCGAAGAACGGGTTCTGGATGTCGCCCGGCACGAAGCCCACGATGGGCATCTGCCCCTGCCGCAGCGCCTGCGCGATCCGGTTGCCGCGGTAGCCCAGCCGCTCGGCCGCCTCCTGCCCCCGCCGCGCCGCCTCGTCGCCGACATAGCCGTAACCGTTGAGCGCCCGCGCCGCCGTCGCCCGGGACACCTGCGCGGCCGCGGCGACGTCCTTGACCGTCACCGCGCGCTTCACGGCCCGGGGCGGCCCGTCTTCTGCCACTGGACTCTCCATTGCGCGCGGTGGAACGGCCCCCGCTTACCAGAGGAAGGCCGGTTCCTTCAAGCCACGCGCCGTGCCCGGGAGCCGCGCCTCGCCCCCCGGGATCGCGGCGAGGCCCACGAGGGGACAGGGATCCACGCGCGCCGCTGTTTCCCGACCGCCGCAAGGCCCTGACAGGACGCTCCCACGCACGGACAGGCTGATGCGAATGATCTCAGACTGTCGGTCGCGCCCACCGTCACCAGCGGCGCCCGAGGAGACCCCCGATCCGGCCCCACAGCCCGCCGCTCCGGCGCAGGCGACCCGAGCCTTCATGCAACATAACTATCCTTATCCGTTATACGCTGCCGGAACCTTCTGGCCCCAGGGCATCCAACGCAAGTGCAGCCCGGCTTGGCCTCCTCGGGATGGAGGATGCGATTCTCCTTGCGCGGCCTGCTTCGATGCCAATGGCGACCTCTTCGAGCCGCTCCCCGGCCCCGAGGATGGACGCGAAGCCGCGTCGAAAGCAGGCCCGGCTCCCGAGCCGCCTCGTGCCATGGCCTGCGCACGACGGTGCCTCCGCTCGCCCCGGAGCATGGCCTGTGAGACTCATTTTCCTCCGCAGGTCCGCCGCAACCCGTGCGCTGCGGCGCGGGCCCTCCGTCCGCCCTGCTCTCGGTCCGCAAGCGGCGGCCGTCCGCGCTTCTTCGCCGATGGCGCGAAGGCGCATTGCCCTCGCGGCCCGCTTCTGGTCCAGTCGCGGCCAAGCGCAGCAACGGCAGAAGAAGCAGATCCGGCATGAAGACTCCGAACGGCCAAACCGACTCCTGGCCCGCTCCCGCGGCGCCCGACATGCGCCGCAGCATCGTGGCGCCCGATCTCGTCGTCGAGGGCGAGATCGCCTCTGCCGGGCCGGTCGACGTGCAGGGAACCGTCGTCGGCGGCGTGCAGGCGCCCGAAGTCGTCGTCGCGGAGGCGGGCCGCATCGAGGGCTCCGTCACCGCCCACGATCTTGCCGTTCTGGGCCGCATCTCCGGCTCGGTCTCCGCGCGGCAGGTGAGGCTGGGGCCGAGCGCCGTCGTTCAGGCCCATGTCGTGCACGAGCGCATCGCCATCGAGGCCGGCGCCGAGCTCGACGGCCGGCTCCAGCGCAAGGCCTGATCCTTCTTCAGGATGCCGCCGTAGGAAAAGCCCGAGGGGCCCATGCGCGGCCTCCTTCAGGCCCGCATCCCCGGCCAGGGCATCCTCTTCCCGCGGATCAGGTGCCCCCGACACCAGCACCGCCGCCACGCGCGCCGGTGTCTCTCACCCGCCCGGACGCCCCGCACCGGCAGGGCGCGCGCCCGTCGCGTTCCAGCCAGTGCCAAGCCACCCGGTCTGCCGCCTCCTCCTTTCGTGAGGAGAAAGCCCTCCGGCACTCCGGTCACGTTTCCAGCCAATGCCAAGCCGCCCCCTCCTCCCGTGAGGAGAAGGCCACCGTCGCCCCGGCCACGTCCTGCCAATGACGCCCCGAGCCGCACCGCCGCCCCGCGGGACATCTTGCCCCGGCAGCGGATCGTTCCGCCGGAGGACCTGCGTCCTTGAAAGCCGCGCTCAGATCGACGAAAGTTCTTCCAGAAACGAAACCAAATGATCGGATGTCTGCCCATGATGCGGAGTCTTGAACGGCATGCCGTCATCCTCGGGCTCCTGCGCCAGCAGGAGCATGTCACCATCGAGGCCATGGCCGCGGCCTGCGACGCGTCGCTCCAGACCATCCGGCGCGACCTCAACCAGCTCGGCGAGGACGGGCGCGTGGTGCGCTATCACGGCGGTGCGCGGCTTGCGGACCATGCGCGCAGCGCCACCTACGAGGTGCGGAGCGCGAGCCATGTGCGCGAGAAGGTGGCGGCGGGCCAGCTGCTCGCCCGCTTCATCCCGGACGGCGCCACGCTCTTCATCGCCGGCGGCTCGACCCTCGCCCTCGCCGCTCAGGAACTGCGCGCCTGCGAGCGGCTGACCATCGTCACAAACAACCTCCATGCCGCCGTAACCCTCTATGACAAGACGGGTTTCGACGTCTGCGTCCTGGGCGGCACCATGCGGCCCGCCAGCGGATCGATGATCGGCGAGGAGGCGGTGCGGATGATCGAGCGCTATTCGCTCGACTTTGCGGTGATCGGCACCTGCGGGATCTCGCCCGACGGCGCCCTTCTGGAATATGACCAGAGCCTCGTGCCGCCCCTCCTCGCCATGATCGCGAACGCGCGCCGGACGGTGCTGGTGGCCGACGGATCGAAGTTCGGCGCCAAGGGAATCGTGCGCGCAGCCCCCCTCTCCGCCGTGAACCATTTCGTGACCGACCGCGCCCCGGAAGGCCCTGCCGCCGACCTGCTCGCCCGCACCGGGGTGAAGGTCCATCACCCCGCCAATCCCAACCTGACCTCCGAGGAAGCGGCCGCGGACGGGCGCGAATGACCAGAATAGTCCAAAACCGAATAAATATTCGACTCATATTGACAATAATTCACAACAACGATCATATCCCTCCATCCGGTCCCCGAAGCGCGAGGAGGCGCGACCGGATCCAGCGGCCCGTGGAGCGGGTCGGCCATCGGCCCGGTCAGGACCGGGCCCTCAGGGAGGGAACATGAGACAGTTCATCATCGGCGCCGCCGTGGCGCTCGTCGCCATGCCGGCCGCAGCGCAGGAATTCGACTGGCGCAAGCATGACGGCGAGACGATCAACGTCATGCTGAACAACCTCGCCTGGACGCAGCTGATGCGCGACCGGATCGAGGCCTTCACCGAGGCCACCGGCATCAAGGTGCGCGCCGAGACCTTCAGCGAAGAGCAGTACCGCACCCGCCTGACCACGCTTCTGCAGGGCGGCTCGAGCGAGCTCGACGTCTTCATGACCCTGCCCTCGCGCGAGGCGCCGCTCTTCGCCTCGAACGGCTGGTACGCCGATCTCACGCCGCTCCTGAAGAGCGAGGCCACCGATCCGGCCTACAATTACGACGATTTCAGCGCGGCGCTGCGCCAGAGCGGCGTGGTGGGCGAGGCCGTCACCAGCGTGCCGATCAACGTCGAGGGCCCGCTCTTCTACTGGCGCCGCGACATCTTCGAGAAATGCGACGTCGAGAAGCCGGAATATCTCGAGGATCTGCCCGCCGCGGCCGAGAAGATCCGCGCCTGCGACAGCGCGATCACGCCCTGGGCCGCCCGCGGCCTGCGCGGCACCGTGGGCTATCCGCTCGGCGCCTTCGTCTACAACATGGGCGGCGACTTCATGGATGAGGACGGCAAGGCCTCGCTCTGCCTGCCGGGCACCATCAAGGGCCTCGACCTCTACGGCTCGATGCTGCGCGACTACGGCCCGCCGGGCGCCACCAACCACACCTTCACCCAGGTGATGGACCTGCTGGGCCAGGGCCGCGTCGCCATGACCAACGAATCCTCGAACGAATTCTCGACGCTGATGAAGCATGAGGGCCGGGTCGAGGACATCGGCGTGGACGTGCTGCCCGGCGGGCGCGAGTCCGGCATCTCGAAGCCCGTGGTCATCAACTGGAGCCTCGCCGTCTCGGGCCTGTCCGAGAAGAAGGAGGCCGCCTGGTACTTCGTCCAGTGGGCCACCGGCGCCGAGAACCAGGAAGAGCTCGCCACCCAGGGCATCGCCCCCTCGCGCGTGTCGGTCTTCAACGGCGAGGGCTTCCGCAACTGGGCCAGCGAGAGCCGCCCGCGCGGCGAATGGCTCGAGGCGCTGCTCGAGATCTCGCAGACCGGCTCCTCGCTCTACCAGACGCCCTCGCTGACCCGGACGCCCGAGGCGCGCGAGATCCTGTCGAACGTGGTGCAGCAGATCGTGCTGGGCCAGGCCGACGCCGAGACCGCCGCCTGCGCCGTGACGGACGAGGTCCAGGCCCTGCAGAACTGATCGCGGCGGGCCTCCGGGCCCGCCACGCCTCCCCCCGGACCTTCGGGTCCGGGTCCCTTCTCCGCCGCAGGCCCGTGCCGGCCGCAGCCCTCCCCTCCCGTTTCAGCCAGGAGAGCCCCATGCCCCCCCGGTCCCCCGGCCAGCAGGCCATGTCGGCCCGATGGATGATCCTGCCCGCCGTCGTCATGACGCTGGCCATGGTCATCTTCCCCTTGGGCTTCGCCATCTATCTCAGCCTCGGCGGCAACGGCACGCTGCCGGCCCTGGGCCTCGGCCATTACAGCCGCCTCATGGCCGACCCCGCCTTCTGGAGCGCGCTGCGCGTGACGCTCGTGCTCTTTGCGGTGGCGCTCGTGCTGCAGCTGGTGCTGGGCACCGCGCTCGCGCTCGCGCTCAACCGCTACAATGTGGTGCGCGGGCTGGTGCGGACGGCGATCCTGTCGCCCTTCATGCTGCCGCCCGTCGTCGTGGGCATGATCGCCATCGTCGTGCTCGATCCGGGCCTCGGCGCCGCCAACTGGATCCTCGAGAGCCTGGGCCTGCCGCATTTCCTCTGGCTCGCCTCGCCGCGCTGGTCGCTGCTGGTGGTGGCCCTGATCGACACCTGGCAATGGACGCCCTTCGTGGCCCTGATCGTGCTGGGAGGCCTTCAGGCCCTGCCCGCCCGGGTCTACGAGGCGGCCGAGATCGACGGCGCCAAGGGCTGGAGCCTCTTCTGGCATGTCACCCTGCCGCTCCTCGGGCCCACGCTGCTGACCGCCGCCGTGCTGCGCTCGGTCGATCTGCTGCGCTTCTTCGACATCATCTACATCACCACGCAAGGGGGGCCGGGCAACGCGACCACGACCCTCAACATCCAGGCCTACAAGCTGGGCTTCGACTTCATGGATGTGGGCTATGCCTCGTCGGTGATGATCGTGCTCGCCCTCATCGTCCTCGGCTCGGTGGTCTTCTTCGCCAGCCTGCGCAAGAAGGTGTCCTGGTAATGTCCGACACGCCCCGCTCCCGCTGGTCCACCCCCGTCTTCACGATCGGCGCGCTGCTGTTCATGTCGCCGATCCTCTGGATGGCGCTCTCGAGCCTGAAGAGCCCGCAGGAGGTGACCGCCTATCCGCCGAAGCTCCTCTTCACCCCCACCGCCGCCAATTATGCCGAGCTGTTCGGGCGGACGGACTTCCTGCACAACACCTTCAACTCCTTCGTGGTGGCCGGCGCCTCGACGCTCCTCGGGCTCGTGATCGCGATCCCCGCGGCCTTCGCGATCTCCTGGCACCGGATGGTCTGGCCCGCGACGGTCAGCCTCTTCGCCCGGATGGCGCCCGGCACTTTGTTCCTGCTGCCCTGGTTCATCATGTTCTCGAAGCTCGGCATGGCGGGCGGCTACACCGCGCTCATCCTCGCCCATGCGGTCATCACCATGCCGCTCGCGCTCTG
Source organism: Cereibacter johrii (assembly GCF_001720585.1). Classification (GTDB taxonomy): domain Bacteria; phylum Pseudomonadota; class Alphaproteobacteria; order Rhodobacterales; family Rhodobacteraceae; genus Cereibacter_A; species Cereibacter_A johrii. Next base: position 6,702 of record NZ_MABH01000168.1, read on the forward strand.
GATCCTGCTGCCCTATCTGGATGCCACCCCGCGCGAGATCGTGGAGAGCGGCCAGATCGACGGCTGCCGCAGCGGCACGATCCTGATCCGCCTCGTGCTGCCGATGATCTATCCCGGCATCGTGGTGGCCACGATCATGAGCTTCGTCTTCTCCTGGAACTACTTCCTGTTCGCTCTGGCGCTCTCGGGCTTCGACACCAAGACCGCCATCGTCGCCTCCTTCAACTTCATCGGCGAGGGCACGACCAACTGGGGCGCGCTCATGGCTGCCGCCACCGTCATCGCGCTTCCGCCGCTGGTCCTGACCTTCACCGTGCAGCGCTGGCTCGTCTCGGGCCTCTCCTTCGGCGCCGTCAAGGGCTGACCGGCCCCGCCCCCCACGCAAGGTTTCCTGATATGAGCACCGTCCACGTCCGCAACGTCAAAAAGAGCTACTCCGACCTGACCGTGATCGAGGATCTGTCCTTCGACATCCACGACGGCGAGTTCATGGTCTTCGTCGGCCCCTCCGGCTGCGGCAAATCCACCCTCCTGCGCATGATCGCCGGGCTCGAATCCTTCCAGGGCGGCGAGGTGGCCATCGGCGAGCGCGTCGTGAACGGCGTGCCCGCGCGCGACCGCAACATCGCCATGGTCTTTCAGGATTACGCGCTCTATCCGCACATGACGATCCGGGACAACATGTCCTTCGGCCTCAAGATGCGGAAGACGCCCACGGCCGAGATCGAGCGGCGGGTGGCGGCGGCGGCCGAGATCCTCCAGATCGGCCATCTGCTCGACCGCAAGCCCCGCGCCCTTTCGGGCGGCCAGCGCCAGCGCGTCGCCATGGGCCGCGCCATCGTGCGCGAGCCCGACGTGTTCCTGTTCGACGAGCCGCTCTCGAACCTCGATGCCAAGCTCCGGGTCGAGGTCCGCACCGAGATCAAGCGGCTCCATGCCCGCCTCGGCGCCACGATGATCTATGTGACCCACGATCAGGTCGAGGCCATGACCATGGCCGACCGGATCGTGGTGCTGAAGGGCGGCGCGGTCGAGCAGATCGGCACCCCGCAGGAGCTCTACCGCGAGCCGCGCACCCGGTTCGTCGCGGGCTTCATCGGCTCGCCGGGGATGAACTTCGCCCCCGCCCGGATCGAGGGCGACGTGGCCACCCTCGTGACCGGCGACCGGGTGCCCGTGCGCCGCCTCTCCTCCGGCACGCGCGCGGTGCAGGGCGAGATCGGCATCCGCCCCGAGCATGTGCAGCTGGCCGACCCCCACGGCCCGGGCGTCGAGACGCTCGTCGATGTGGTCGAGCCGCTCGGCGCCGACACGCTGGTGGCGGTCCGGCTCGGCGAGGCGCAGCTCATGGTGCGCCTGCCCGGCGAGATCATCCCCGCCGAGGGCGACCGCCTGCGGCTTTCCTTCACCCCCGGCGCGACGATGGCCTTCGACGCGCAGGGACTGCGGATCTGATCCGCGCCGGACGACAGAGGTAGACCCATGAAGGCAGCGATTTTCGACGGCAGCCCGACGCTCCGGCTGACCGACCTTCCGATCCAGGAGCCCGGCCCCGACGAGGTGCTGATCCGCATCGATTCCGCCACGATCTGCGGCACCGACCAGCATATCCTCGAGGGCAAGTTCTGGGCCAAGCCCCCGGTGGTGCTGGGCCACGAATTCGCGGGCTACGTCGAGCGCGTGGGCGAGCGGGTGCAGAACTGCAAGCCGGGCGATCTCGTCTCGGTCGAGCCCCATGTCTATTGCGGCTGCTGCAAGCCCTGCCGGCTCGGCAAGCCGCATCTCTGCCTCGACCGGCTGGCCTGGGGGATCAACCTCAACGGCGGGTTCGAGCAATATGCCACCGTGCGGATGGACACGGTCTATCAGGTCCCCGAGGGGATCGGCCCCGAGGAGGCGGCCCTGGGCGAGATCACCGGCTGCTGCATGCACGGGATCGACCGCGTGGGGGTGGAGCTCGGCGATCTCGTCGTGATCCTCGGCGGCGGCGCGGCGGGGCTGATCCTCGCCCGGCTGGCCGAGCTGCGCGGCGCCGCGCGCATCGTCATCTCCGAGCCGAACGCCGCCCGGCGCGAGCAGATCCGCGCCTTCGGCTACCCCGACGTGGTCGACCCGCTGAACGAGGATCTGGCCGCCCGCATCGGCGCCCTGACCGACGGGCTCGGCGCCGACGTGGTGATCGAGGCCGCGGGCCGCGCCGAGACGGCCGCGCAGGCGGTGGAACTCGTCTGCCACGGCGGGCGCGTGCTCTTCTTCGGCGTGGCCGCCCCCGGCACCATGGCCGCGATCGAGCCGAACCGGATCTTCGCGCGCGAGATCACGGTCGTGGGCTCGATCCGCAACCCCTACACCCACCACCGCGTGATGGAGATCCTGCCCCGGCTCCGGCTGAAGGACATCGTCACCCATCGCTTCCCGCTGGAGAATATCGCCGAGGCCTTCGACGCCGCCCACCGCGGCGAGGGCCTCAAGATCTGCATCAAGCCGAACGGCTGACCCACCCCACCCCGGCCCTGAGCCCGCCCCCGCGGACCCCCTTCCGCGGCCTGCGGAGCCATGCCCCTGAAGGAAAGACCATGACCGATTTCAGACGCGAGAGGATCCTCGTCGGCGGCGACTGGATCCAGGCCGACGCGGGCGGCCGGATCGAGGTGACGAACCCGGCCACCGGCGCCGTGATCGGCACCGTCCCCGATGCCGGCGCGGCCGAGACGGCGCGCGCGGT
>NZ_MABH01000169.1 GCF_001720585.1 Cereibacter johrii
TGGCCTGGGGCTTGCCCTGCGGCTTGGCGCCGGTCTTCGGACGTCCGCCCTGCCGCGGCTTCTGGCCGGGACGGGGCGCCGCCGCCACGATGTCCGCGGCCCAGGGCGCGCCGCCGATCACCGGAATGGGCTGCTTGAGAAGTTTCTCGACCGCGCGGAACTCCTCCATCTCGGCCGGGGCCACGAAGGCCACGGCGCTGCCCTCGGCGCCGGCGCGCGCGGTGCGGCCGATGCGGTGGACATAGTTCTCGGGCACGTTCGGCATGTCGTAGTTGTAGACATGTCTCACGCCGGGAATGTCGATGCCGCGGGCGGCCACGTCGGTGGCCACCAGCACGTCGAGCGCGCCCTCGCGGAACTCGGTCAGCGTGCGGTCGCGCTGGTTCTGGCTCTTGTTGCCGTGGATCGAGCCCGCCTTGAAGCCCCAGCTGACCAGAAGCTTCATCAGCTTCTCCGACCCGTGCTTGGTGCGGCCGAAGACCAGCGCCTGCTCGCCCGGATGTTTCTGGAGGTAGCTCTCGAGCAGCTTCGCCTTGTCGCCCTGCGGGGTGAAATGCACGCCCTGCGCGATCTTCTCGACCGGCTTGCCGGGCGGGGCCACCTGCACCTTCACCGGCTCACGCAGGTAGGTGTGGGCCAGCTCCTCGATCAGCTTCGGCATGGTGGCCGAGAAGAGCAGCGTCTGCCGCTTCAGCGGCAGGAAGCGGGCGATCTTCCGCAGCGAGTGGATGAAGCCCATGTCGAGCATCTGGTCGGCCTCGTCCAGCACCAGATAGCCGGTGTGGTCGAGCACCACCGCATTGCGGTCGAGCAGGTCGATCAGGCGGCCGGGGGTGGCCACCATGATGTCGGCGCCGCGCGCGAGCCGCTCGGTCTGCCGGTTGATCGAGGCGCCGCCGGTGATGGTGACGACCTTGACCGGCGTCCCCTTGGTGAACAGCTCGAGGTTGGTCGCGATCTGCGTCACGAGCTCGCGCGTGGGGGCGAGGATCAGGGCGCGGATGGTGCGCGGCGGCGGCGGGTGGCCCACGCCGAGCAGCCGGTGCAGGAGCGGCAGCCCGAAGGCCAGCGTCTTGCCGGTGCCGGTCTGGGCCAGGCCCATCAGGTCGCGGCCCTGCATGACGTAGGGGATCGCCTCGACCTGGATCGGCGTCGGCTGGGTGAACTGGGCCTTGGCCAGGCCCTGCATGAGTCGCTCGGACAGCCCGAGGGTGCTGAAATCAGCCATGGGTCTCTTTCGGTGTGCGGGCATGGGCCCGCGGAATGGGATTGTCTCCCCGGCGAGGGGGGAGGCGGGAGGCGGGGCGACGCGGATGCGTCGCGGTGCCCCTGCGTGACGGTGGGAACCTGTCGGCCGGATCCTGGCCCATGCGGGCGGCTGCTCACGCGGCAGCGGATCTTCGGCGTCCCGGCGGAGATGGGGGATTTGGGGGCACAAGTCAAGCGATAGCTGGCCCGGGCCGTGCTTTCCCCTGCGGTGAGGCCGCTTCCCCGGCAGGGCAGGGCGGACAGCCGCCCCGCCCGAGACCGTTCAGAGGATGAAGTCGTCGGAGTCGAGCGCGCCGCGCCGCATGTCCTCGATCCGCAGGGTCTGGGCTCCGATGCGGATCAGCAGATCGTCGCCCTGCTGGACGGTGCGGTTCAGGACCTGCGCATAGGACAGGTCGAAGGCCGACAGGTCGATCCGGTCGTCGTCCTCGTCGAAATCGCGGATCACGTCCGAGCCTGCGGTGAAGATGAAGCGGTCGGCCCCTTCGCCTCCGAACATCACGTCGTTGCCCTGACCGCCGCTCAGGACATCGTCGCCCTCGCCGCCCCACATCCGGTCGTGGCCGGAGCCGGCGACCATCACGTCATTGCCTTCGCCGCCGAAGAGCCGATCCGACCCGCCGCCGCCGCGCAGCGTGTCGTTGCCCGATCCCGCCACCAGCAGATCGGCCTCGCCACCGCCGTCGAGCAGGTCGTTGCCCTCGCCCGCGCGGATCGTGTCGTTGCCCCGACCGCCGAAGAAGCGGTCGTTGCCGCTCTCGTCGGTCATGAGGTCGGCGCCGTCCTGACCCCAGAGCCTGTCCTCGCCCTTGCCGCCGAGGAGCGTGTCCGCCCCGGCGCCGCCGAACAGGCGGTCCTCGTCGTCGTTCCCTTCGATGCGGTCGCGGCCGCCATTGCCGTAGAGGGTGTCCGCGCCGTCGAGGCCGCGGAGGATGTCGTTGAACTGGGTGCCGTTCAGCCGGTTGGCCGAGCCGTTTCCGATGAGTTTCGGCATGTCCGTTGCGTCTCCTTGACTGGGATGCCCGACCGCAAGCAGCAGGGCTGTAGTCGTGAACGGAGCGACCGGCCGGTCTCATCCCGCAGCGCCGCGATGGGGCGACGCGCTGCGCAGGATCCCGCCGAAGGGGCGGGAGAGGAGCGTGCGCGCCCCGGCCGGGCGATGGCGGCCGGGGCGCGCGGGCGCGTCAGCCCTGGAGGGTGCGCACCCCATAGCCCTCGCCGCGGGCCTGCATCGCTTCGACGGCGGCGATGGAGGCGGCGGCGGTGGTGAAGTAGGGGATCTTGTCCATCAGCGCCACGCGGCGGATGTCGCGGCTGTCCGAGATCGCCTGCGCGCCCTCGGTCGTGTTCATCACCAGGGTGATGTCGCCGTTCTTCAGCCGGTCGACGATGTTCGGCCGGCCCTCGTAGACCTTGTTGACCGAGGTCGAGGCGATGCCCTGCCCGGTGAGCCAGGCGGCGGTGCCCTTCGTCGCCACGATCTCGAAGCCCATCGCGGTGAGCCCGGCCGCGGCCTTGGCCAGCGCCGCGGTCTTGTCGGCATCCTTGACCGACAGGAACACGCGCCCGCTTTCGGGCAGATGCGTGCCGGCCCCCATCTGCGCCTTGAGGAAGGCCAGCGCGAAGCTGCGGTCCCAGCCCATCACCTCGCCCGTCGAGCGCATCTCGGGGCCGAGGAGCGGGTCCACGCCGGGGAAGCGGGCGAAGGGCAGCACCGATTCCTTGACCGAGAACCAGGGCGTGATCGGATCGGCCAGCGTCAGCGGATCGGCCAGCGGCAGGTCGGTGTCGGGGCCCACGCCCGCCGGATAGGGCGCGCGCACCGGGAAGGCCGAGAGCGGCTCGCCCGCCATCAGCCGCGCCGCGATCGAGGCGATGGCACTGTCGGTGGCCTTGGCCACGAAGGGCACGGTGCGCGAGGCGCGCGGGTTCACCTCGAGGACGAAGATCACCCCGTCCTTGATCGCGAACTGCACGTTCATCAGCCCCACCACATGCAGCGCGCGGGCCATCTCGACCGTCTGGCGCTTCAGCTCGGCGATGGTTTCGGCCGACAGCGAATGGGGCGGCAGGCAGCAGGCCGAATCGCCCGAATGGACGCCCGCTTCCTCGATATGTTCCATGATCCCCGCGACATGGACGTTCTCGCCGTCGCAGAGCGCATCCACATCCACCTCGATGGCGCCCGACAGATAGCTGTCGAGCAGCACGGGCGAGGTGCCCGAGACCTGCACCGCCTCGCGGATGTAGCGTTCGAGCTGGGCGTCGTCGCGCACGATCTCCATCGCGCGGCCGCCGAGCACATAGGAGGGCCGGATCACCAGCGGATAGCCGATCTCGCCCGCGATGCGGAAGGCCTCGTCGCGGCTCCGCGCCATGCCGTTGTGCGGCTGCTTGAGGTCGAGCTTGTGCAGGAGCTGCTGGAACCGCTCGCGGTCCTCGGCGAGGTCGATGGCGTCGGGCGTGGTGCCGAGGATCGGGATCCCCTCGGCCGCCAGCGCCTGCGCGAGCTTCAGCGGCGTCTGGCCGCCGAACTGCACGATCACGCCGTGGAGCGTCCCGTTCTCCTGCTCGACGCGCAGGATCTCGAGCACATGTTCGAGCGTCAGCGGCTCGAAATAGAGCCGGTCCGAGGTGTCGTAGTCGGTCGACACGGTCTCGGGGTTGCAGTTGATCATGATGGTTTCATAGCCCGCCGCCGTCAGCGCGAAGCAGGCATGGCAGCAGCAATAGTCGAACTCGATGCCCTGACCGATCCGGTTCGGGCCGCCGCCGAGGATCACCACCTTCTTCGCGCCCGAGGGCCGGGCCTCGCATTCCACGTCGCCCATCGCGGGGGCCTCGTAGGTGGAATACATGTAGGGGGTCTGGGCCTCGAACTCGGCCGCGCAGGTGTCGATGCGCTTGAAGACCGCCTTCACCCCGAGGTTCCGGCGCGCCCGGCGCACCTGGCCCTCGTCGCGGCCGGTGAGCTTGGCCAGACGCGCGTCGGTGAAGCCCATCATCTTCAGCTTGCGCAGCGCCGTCTCGGTCACGGGCAGGCCCTTGGCGCGGATCTCGGCCTCGGCCTCCACGATCTCGCGGATGCGGGCGAGGAACCACGGATCGAAGGCCGTCGCGGCCTGGATCTCGTCTTCGGTCAGCCCGTGCCGCATCGCCTGCGCGATCAGCCGCAGCCGGTCGGGGGTCTGGGCAGAGATCGCCTTGATGATCGCGGCCTTGTCGGGCGCGCCGGGGATCTCGATCTCGTCGAAGCCCGAGAGGCCGGTCTCGAGCGAGGCCAGCGCCTTCTGCATCGATTCGTGGAAGGTGCGGCCGATGGCCATGACCTCGCCCACCGACTTCATCGCGGTGGTCAGCTCGGGCTTCGAGCCGGGGAATTTCTCGAAGGCGAAGCGCGGGATCTTGGTCACCACATAATCGATCGAGGGCTCGAACGAGGCGGGCGTGACCTTGGTGATGTCATTGTCGAGCTCGTCCAGCGTATAGCCCACGGCGAGCTTCGCCGCGATCTTGGCGATGGGGAAGCCCGTGGCCTTGGAGGCCAGCGCCGAGGAACGCGAGACGCGCGGGTTCATCTCGATCACGACCATCCGGCCGTCCGCCGGGTTGATCGCCCATTGCACGTTCGACCCGCCGGTCTCGACCCCGATCTCGCGCAGCACGGCAATGCTGCCGTTGCGCATGATCTGATATTCCTTGTCGGTCAGCGTCAGCGCCGGCGCCACGGTGATCGAGTCGCCCGTATGGACGCCCATCGGGTCCACGTTCTCGATGGAACAGACGATGATGGCATTGTCCGCGCGGTCGCGGACCACCTCCATCTCATATTCCTTCCAGCCGAGCAGGCTTTCATCGACGAGGATCTGCGCCACCGGCGAGGCGTCGAGCCCCGAGCGGCAGATGGCCTCGTAATCGTCGCGGTTGTAGGCCACGCCGCCGCCGGTGCCGCCCAGCGTGAAGGCGGGGCGGATGATCGCGGGCAGGCCCACATATTCGATGGCGGCCATCGCCTCGGCCACGCCCGCATTGATGTCGTAGCGCCCGTTCTCGAGCTTCGGCGCGGCGATGATGGTGGCCTTGGGGTTCTCGAGCCCGATCCGGTCCATCGCCTCGCGGAAGAGCTTGCGGTCCTCGGCCATCTCGATGGCCTCGCGGTTCGCGCCGATGAGCTGGACGCCGAATTTCTCGAGGACACCCATGTCGGCCAGCGCGAGCGCGGTGTTCAGGCCGGTCTGCCCGCCCATCGTGGGCAGGAGCGCGTCGGGGCGCTCCTTCTCGATGATCTTGGCCACGACCTCGGGGGTGATCGGCTCGATGTAGGTGGCATCCGCGAGACCCGGATCGGTCATGATCGTGGCCGGGTTCGAGTTCACGAGGATGACCCGGTATCCCTCTTCGCGCAGCGCCTTGCAGGCCTGGGCGCCGGAATAGTCGAACTCGCAGGCCTGGCCGATGATGATGGGACCCGCCCCGATGATCATGATCGAGCTGATATCGGTTCTCTTCGGCATTTGTGGCCCCACATCTATGGTCCCGCGCCGGTCGGGCTGCAGGATGGTCCGGATTCTACGCTCTGCGCAAATTGGCGCGGTTATAGACTTGCCGCCGCGCGGCGCAACCCTCTTGCGTCACGTCGCAGCCGGGCTGTCCGCGGGCAGGCCTGCCGTGCTAGATGCCCTCGACCAGAAGGGAGAAGAGCGTGTTCCTGTGCGAGAACGGACCCCAGTCCGGCCCGGCCCTGTTCCGGGAGGCCGTCGAGACGGTGATCGTGGAGGAGCCCGCGGCGCTGGCGCCTGCGCTGGCGCGCCTCGATGCGCTGCGGGCGGAGGGGTTCTGGATCGCGGGAACGGTGGCCTACGAGGCCGGGCTCGTGTTCGAGCCGCGGCTCGCGCGCCTCATGCCGCCGCAGCGCTCCGAGCCGCTTCTGGCCTTCGGCGCCTTCCGCGCGCCGCTTCCCGCGGGCGATCTGCTGGCGCAGGCCGCGGCCGAGGCGCGAGAGGTGCGGCTTGCGTCCTTCCGCCCGCGGATCGCCCGGGCCGACTATGACGCGGCCTTCGGCCGGCTCATGGCCTATATCGCGTCGGGCGACTGCTATCAGGTGAACCTCACCTTCCCGCTCGACGGGCGCCTCGAGGCGGGCAGCGCGCTGGGCCTCTACGGCGCGCTGCGGGCGCGCCAGCCGGTGGGGCAGGGCGCCTTCTGCGATTTCGGCGGGCCGGTGGCGATCTCGGCCTCGCCGGAACTGTTTTTCGACTGCGACGCCGAGGGGCGGATCTCGACCCGGCCGATGAAGGGCACAGCCCCCCGCGACCCCGATCCCGCGCGCGACGCGGAACTCGCGGAAATCCTCGGATCGAGCGAGAAGGGCCGGGCCGAGAACCTGATGATCGTGGATCTCCTGCGCAACGACATCGGCCGGATCGCCGAGCTGGGCTCGGTCCGGGTGCCCGAGCTTTTCGCCATCGAGAGCTATGCGACCGTCCATCAGATGGTGAGCCGGGTGACGGGGCGGCTGATCGGACGGCCGGGCCTTTCGGGGCTCCTGCCCGCGCTCTTTCCCTGCGGCTCGGTGACGGGGGCGCCCAAGATCCGGGCGATGGAGATCATCGCCGAGCTGGAACCTTTTCCTCGCGGTCTCTATTGCGGGGCGATGGGCTGGATGGCACCGGACGGGCGCGCGGCCTTCAATGTGGCGATCCGCACGCTGCGCCTGTTTCCGGGCGGGGGGCTGCGGCTCGATGTGGGCGGGGGGATCGTGCAGGATTCGACCGCCCCCGGAGAATGGGAGGAAGCCTTGTGGAAGACCCGCTTCGCCGAGCTGCCGACGACCCGGACCTGCGGCTGATCGAGACGCTGCTCTGGGACGGGATGCGGCTGATCCGGCTGCGCCGGCATCTCCAGCGGCTCGAGACGGCGGCCTCGCGGCTGGGCTGGTGCGCGGCGGGGGCGGGCGCGGCGCTGAAGGCCGCGGTGCCCGAGGGGCCGGCGCGGATGCGCCTCACGCTCGATGGCGCGGGCCGCATGACCGTCGAGGCGGCCCCCCTGCCGGCCGCGAAGCCGGTCTGGCGGGTGGGGCTTGCCGCCGAACGGCTCGCCTCGGACGATCCCTGGCTGCGGGTGAAGTCGAACCGGCGGGCGGCCTACGATGCGGCGCGGGCGGGCCTGCCTGCGGACCTCGACGAGCGGCTCCTGCTGAACGAGCGCGGCGAGGTCTGCGACGGCACGATCACCACGGTCTTCTTCGATGCGGGCGAGGGGATGCGGCCCCCGCCGCTCGAGGCGGGCCTCTTGCCCGGGATCCTGCGCGAGACCATGCTCGAGACGGGGCGGTGCCGCGAGGCGCCGCTGCCGGGCGAGGCCCTGCCGCGGGTGCGGCTCTGGGTCGGCAATTCGCTGCGCGGGCTGATCCCTGCGGACTGGGCGGGCGAGGCGCCCTGAGCCGGGGCGCGCCTCGGGCGGGGGGCGGATCCCTCCCGGGCCCGAAGGAGGCGGTTCCCGCCCGGTTTCCTGCCTCGCCTCGGCGGCGGGGCCGCCACGGCTCAGGCCCGCTCCGCGGGGGATATTTGTGCCAGCGTTAAAGGGGGGCGGCTTGACTTCCCTCCCGTCCCGGAGTGTATCGGCCCGGACGAACCAGAGCCTCTGGAAGGGGAGCCGAATGCACGCCTATCGCAGCCATACCTGCACGGAACTGAATGCCGCGCATGTCGGTCAGGAGGTGCGGCTCTCGGGCTGGGTGCACCGCGTGCGCGACCACGGCGGCGTCCTGTTCCTCGACCTGCGCGACCATTACGGCATCACCCAGGTGATCGCCGATGCCGACTCGCCGGCCTTTGCCGAGCTCGAGACGGTGCGGGCCGAATGGGTGATCCGCATCGAGGGCCGGGTGAAGGCGCGCGATGCGTCGCTCGTGAACCCCAAGCTCGCGACCGGCGAGATCGAGGTCTATGCCACCGGCATGAGCGTGCTGGGGGCGGCGGACGAGCTGCCGCTGCCGGTGTTCGGCGAGACCGACTATCCCGAGGAGACGCGGCTGACCTACCGCTTCCTCGACCTGCGGCGCGAGAAGCTGCATCAGAACATGATGCTGCGCTCGAACGTGGTGCGCAGCTTGCGCAACCGGATGTGGGGCGCGGGCTTCAACGAGTTCCAGACGCCGATCATCACGGCATCGAGCCCGGAAGGCGCGCGCGACTTCCTCGTGCCGTCGCGGCTCCATCCGGGCAAGTTCTACGCCCTGCCGCAGGCGCCGCAGCAGTTCAAGCAGTTGATCATGGTGGCGGGCTTCGACCGCTACTTCCAGATCGCGCCCTGTTTCCGCGACGAGGACCCGCGCGCCGACCGCTCGCCCACCGACTTCTACCAGCTCGATATCGAGATGAGCTTCGTGGAGCAGGAGGATGTGTTCGCGGCCGTGCAGCCGGTGATCCAGGGGCTGTTCGAGGAGTTCGGCCAGGGCAAGCGCGTGGATGCCGACTGGCCGCGGATCGCCTATCGCGATGCGATGCTCTGGTACGGGTCGGACAAGCCCGACCTGCGCAACCCGATCAAGATGCAGGTGGTGAGCGAGCATTTCGCGGGCTCGGGCTTTGCGATCTTTGCGAAACTGCTGGAGAACGAGGGCACCGAGATCCGCGCGATCCCGGCGCCCACCGGCGGCAGCCGGAAATTCTGCGACCGGATGAATGCCTTCGCGCAACAGCAGGGCCTGCCGGGGATGGGCTACATCTTCTGGCGCAAGGGCGACGACGGGGCGATGGAGGCGGCCGGGCCGCTGGCCAAGAACATCGGCCCCGAGCGGACCGAGGCGATCCGGCAGCAGCTGGGGCTGGGCGAGGGCGATGCGGCCTTCTTCCTCGGCGGCAAGCCCGAGAGCTTCGAGGCCGTCGCGGGGCGCGCGCGCACCGAGATCGGCCGCGAGCTGGGGCTGACCGAGGAGAACTGCTTCAAATTCGCCTGGATCGTCGATTTCCCGATGTACGAGAAGGACGACGAGGGCAAGATCGACTTCAGCCACAACCCCTTCTCGATGCCGCAGGGCGGGATGGAGGCGCTGGAGGGCGATCCGCTGAAGGTCCATGCCTATCAGTACGACCTTGCCTGCAACGGCTACGAGCTGATCTCGGGCGGGATCCGCAACCACAAGCCGGAGATCATGTTCAAGGCCTTCGAACTGGCGGGCTATCCGAAGGAAGAGGTCGAGAAGCGGTTCGGCGGCATGGTCAAGGCCTTCCGCTACGGCGCCCCGCCGCACGGCGGCTGCGCGGCCGGGATCGACCGGATCGTGATGCTGCTGGCCGACGAGGCGAACATCCGCGAGGTCATCATGTTCCCGATGAACCAGCGCGCCGAGGATCTGCTGATGGGCGCGCCCTCGGAGCCCACCAACGAGCAGCTGCGCGAGTTGCGCCTGCGCGTCGTGCCGAAGGACTGAGGCGTGAAGCGGTTCGGCGAGCCGGTTCCGGGCTGGCAGGCGCCGCCGCGCCCCTCGGGGGACGAGGGGCTCGAGGGGTGCCATGTCCGGCTGGAGCGGCTTTCGGCCGACCGCCATGCGGCGGATCTCCATCGGGCCTTCTCGGTCGAGGAGGCGGTCTGGGATTATCTGCCCTACGGCCCCTTCGCCTCGACGGCCGCCTATCATCACTGGGTGCGCACGGTCGAGGAGAGCGCCGATCCGCTGTTCCTGGTGATCCGGGACCGGGCCACCGGCCATTGCGGCGGGGTGGCGAGCTTCCTGCGGATCGCGCCCGAGGCGGGAAGCATCGAGATCGGCCATATCTGCCTCTCGCCCGGCCTGCAGCGGACGCCGGCCGCGACCGAGGCCCTGGTGCTGATGATGGCCTGGAGCTTCGCCGCGGGCTACCGGCGCGTGGAATGGAAGTGCGACGCGCTGAACCTCGCGTCGCGGCGGGCGGCTCAGCGGCTGGGCTTCAGCTACGAGGGCACCTTCCGGCAGGCGACGGTGGTCAAGGGCCGCAACCGCGATACGGCCTGGTTCTCGGTGATCGACCGGGAATGGCCCGCCCTGCACGAGGCGTTCGAGCTGTGGCTTGCGCCGCGCAATTTCGACGCCTCGGGGCAGCAGATCGAGCGGCTCTCGGATCTGACGGCGCTGGCGCGCGGCGGAGCCGCCGATCCGGCGCTCGGCTAAGGGCGGTCCGGCCGCAGCGAGGCTCCGCCTGCATGAGACCTCTTGATCGGCTGACCGGGGGATGCCCCAAGGCTTGAGGCTTGAGGCTTGAGGCTCGGCACGGCGCGTGCCGCGGCCCGGTTGCCGCTTGGGTCGGGGGACTCGAAGGTTCAGGCTCGGGGCCTCGGGCCGGATCCCCGGCACTGCAGGGGCCGGGACCTGGGCCTCGGTCGGAGCTTCCTCGGTGGGAGCGGACGGCGGGCCCTGAGGCCTCGCCGCTTGCGCTCGCGCGGAGGTCCCGAGGGGCAGGGGGCAGCGCTTTCCCAGGTCAGAAGGCCGGCGCCGCCGCCGCGAGGCGGACGGCGATCAGCCGGCGGAGCAGGTCGAGCGCGTCGGGGCAGTCGGGGGCGTGCCGTGCGGCCTGTTCCAGCGCCTTGTCGCCGCTGCTGCGCGCGACACCGGCCACGAAGCCCGAGACATAGCGCGCCCGCGCCGTGCCCGGCAGCAGGGTCGCGGCGAGTTCGGCCGCGCGGGTCAGGTCCTCGCGCAGGGAAAAGGGATCGGGCGGAGGCAGCGTCTCGTCCTCGGCGAGGCGGGGACGGCCCGGCAGATGGTCGAGCAGCACCTGCTGAAACAGCGCCAGGCTGTCGAGCGGTTTCTCGAGGAAGGCCTGCGCCCCGGCCTCGAGCGCGGCCTCGCGCCGCGACGGGTCGCCGCTCGCCGCGAGGATGACGAGGCCGGGCCTTGCCGACATTTCGGCGATGAGCATTTCGCCGGCCCCGTCCGGCAGGCCCAGATCGACGATGGCCGCATCGGGACAGTAGCGGTCGAGATGGCGGCGGGCGGTCTCCATGTCGTCGGCCCGCCGCAGTTTCGCGCCCGAGCGGTGGCAGAGCAGCCGCATGGCCTCGGCCGCGAAGTGGCTGTCCTCCACGGCGAGCACCGTGAGCCCGGCGAGGGGCAGCGGCCCGCGCAGGGGGCGCGGGACGAAGGGCGGCATCGGATCGGGGAGGAGGTGCAGGTGGGGCATCGCGGATCCTTCCGGGGCTCTCGGCTGGCGACACTCAAGCCGATCCGGGTCAAGATCGGGTTAAGCGGGCTCTCTCCCGATGACAAAAATCCGCCTTCCGGACAGGCCCGGTGGCGGCGCCCGGCGGGGCGGAGGGCCCTCGCGCGACCGGGGGCCCGACCCTGACGGGCCGGGCGGAGGAGGCCGCCCCTGCCGGACGCGCGACGGGTAGCCCTCTTGCGCGGGCAAGGGGGGGCTTTCATAACGGGGCACCGGACGGAGGAGAGAGTATGATCGGACGTTTGAACCATGTGGCCATCGCCGTGCCCGACCTCGAGGCTGCGGCGGCGCAGTATCGCAACACGCTGGGGGCCGAGGTGGGGGCGCCGCAGGACGAGCCCGACCATGGCGTGACGGTGATCTTCATCACCCTGCCCAACACGAAGATCGAGCTGCTTCATCCGCTGGGCGAGGGCTCGCCCATCGCGGGCTTCCTCGAGAAGAACCCGGCCGGCGGCATCCATCACATCTGCTACGAGGTCGAGGACATCCTTGGCGCGCGCGACCGGCTGAAGGAGGCGGGCGCGCGGGGGCTGGGATCGGGCGAGCCGAAGATCGGGGCGCACGGCAAGCCCGTCCTGTTCCTCCATCCCAAGGACTTCAACGGCTGCCTCGTGGAGCTCGAGCAGGTATGAGCATCACCGGCGCCATCGTCCTCTATGCGGTGACCTGGTTCATGGTGTTCTTCATCCTGCTGCCCCTGCGGGTGCAGAGCCAGGACGAGTCGGGGGAGGTGGTGCCCGGCACGCCGCGCGGCGCGCCCGCGGGCTATGTGATCCGGCGCAAGGCCTGGCTCACGACGCTCTGGGGCACGCTGGTCTGGGCGGTTCTCTGCGGGATCATCCTGTCGGGCGCGATCAGCCTGCGCGACATCGACGTGATGGGCCGGATGCCCCCGCCGCCGACCTTCTGATCCGGGCGGGGCCGTCAGGCCCCGCGGCCGTTCAGCCGGTGGAAGATGTGGGTGAAGGTCGCCACCCCCAGCACCGGCACCACGAGGTTCAGGATCGGGATCGAGAGCGGCGCGGCCATCAGCGTGCCCGCAAGCCAGATCTGGCCCGCGTGCCGCGCCCGGAGCGACTTCGCCCCCGCGCGGCCGAGCCTCCGCATCGCCACCAGCGTGAAATATTCCCGCCCGAGCAGGAAGCCGTTCAGCGCCCAGAACAGGATCGGCCCGACGGGTCCGGCGAAGATGAAGACCACAAGCGCGATCATGTTGACGAGGATCAGCACGGCGAAGAAGTTCGCGCTGTCGATCAGCTGATCCATCAGCGGCAACGGCGTGGCGGGGGGCAGGTGCGGATAATGCTTCTCCTCGACCGCATCCACCACGCTGTCGAGGAAGAGGCCGGTGAAGGCCGAGGCCACCGGGATCATCAGGAAGACCGAAAGCCCCAGCATCAGGACCGCCGAGCCCCAGGAGAGCAGCGTATCGAGCCCGCCCACCTCGCCCACCCAGGGGATCGTGACCGTGTCCGGCACGAGGGTGTTCAGAAGGAACAGGAAGCCCGTATAGACGGCCATCAGCAGCAGGAGCGCGAGGCCTATGCCGAACAGAACGACGCGCCGGAAGGGCGGGTCGCCGATCTGGCCTATGGCGCGGAGAAAGTCCCGGATCATTCGCTTACCCATGTGGTGAGACTGGCAACATCGGGTCGCGGGCGCTCGGGCGGAGCGACGGTCTCGCTGCCGATATGGACGATGCCCGCGACGAACTCGTGATCCGCAAGGCCGAAGGCCTCGCGGAGGAAGCCGCGGTCGTAGGCCGGCCAGCCGGTGAGCCAGTTGGCCCCCCAGCCCGCCGCCTGCGCCGCGTTCAGAAGGGACAGGCAGACCGCGCCCGCCGAAAGGATCTGCTCGATCTCGGGCACCTTGTCGGAGGGCTGGGGGCGCGCCACCACCACCACGGCGAGGTGGCTTTGGTCGAACTGAGCGCGGCCCTTGGCGCTCTTGTCGGGGTCGAGGGCCAGCGCCTCGGCGCGGGCCTCGGCCAAGGCCGCCAGCCGCGGCATGGCGCCCGCCTCGAGCACGATCAGCCGCCAGGGCTCGAGCTTGCCGTGATCGGGCGTGCGCAGCGCGGCCGTGAGGATCGGCGCCAGCGCCGCACGGTCGGGCACCGGCAGGGCGAGCGTCTTGGCGGGCCGCGAACGGCGGCTCAGCAGGAAGTCGAGAACCTCGGGCTTCGGATCGGGCATGGGCGTCTCCTTTGGCCGCGATCTTGAGGATCGGGCGCGCAGGGTCAAGCGCCCATCGCCCCCGCGGCCCTGCGGCACGGAGAGGGGCCGCGGCGGCCTGCGCCCGGCCCGCGGAGCCTTTCGCCGTGGCGCCCGGGTGCCGGGCGCCGCGCGCCGTCCGGCATCACACGGCTCACGGTCGAGGCTCCTGCCGGAGGGGCATCTTTCCCAATCGGAGAGCCGGCCTTGACAGCTTCGTGACCGGCGGCTCACCATGGAGCGGTGGCCCGCCCGAGCGCCCCGCGCTGCCGGACAGGAGCCATGAATAACATCGACAGGGGGTCCTCCATGTTCATCCGAGCGCGCTTGCTGGCGACGGCGGCCGTTGCCGCATTCGCCCTGACCACGGCTCCGCTTTCCGCCGAGACGCCACCCGACACCTTCATCCAGGCCTGGGCGATCGACGACATGATCACGCTCGACCCGGCCGAGGTGTTCGAATTCACCGCATCGGAGATCATCGGCAACAGCTACGAGACCATCATCGGCTACGACGTCAACGACGTCTCGAACATCTTCGGGCGCGTGGCGGAAAGCTGGGAGCTGTCCGAGGACGGCCGGACCATGAGCTTCAAGGTGCGCGAGGGCAAGACGTTCGCCTCGGGCAACGACCTGACCGCCGAGGATGTGGTCTACAGCCTCGTGCGGGCCGTGAAGCTCGACAAGTCGCCCGCCTTCATCCTCGGCCAGTTCGGCCTGACGCCCGACAATGTCGAAGAGAAGATCAAGCAGACCGGCGATTACTCCTTCACCTTCGAGATGGACAAGGCCTATGCGCCGACCTTCCTGCTCTACTGCCTGACGGCGACGGTCGCCTCGGTGGTGGACAAGGATCTCGTCCAGTCCAACGAAGCGGACGGCGACTGGGGCTACAACTGGCTCAAGACGAATTACGCAGGCTCCGGCCCCTTCACCATCCGCGAATGGCGCGCGAACGAGGCCGTCGTGATGGAGCGCAACGACAACTGGGACGGCGAGAAGCCCGCCATGGCCCGCGCGATCTACCGCCACATCCCCGAGGCCGCGACCGAGCGGCTGCTGCTCGAGCAGGGCGACATCGACATTGCGCGCAAGCTCCTTCCCGAAGAGATCGAGGCGCTGAGCCAGAACCCCGACATCAAGATCCAGAGCGGGGTGAAGGGCACGATCTTCTATCTCGGCCTGAACCAGAAGAACGAGAACCTGGCCAAGCCCGAGGTGCGCGAGGCGATGAAATGGCTCGTCGATTACGACGCCATCGCCGAGACGCTGGTCAAGGGCATGAAGAAGACCCACCAGACCTTCCTGCCCGAGGGCTTCCTCGGCGCGCTGGACGAGACCCCCTACAGCTTCGATCCGGCCAAGGCCAAGGAGCTTCTGGCGCAGGCGGGCCTGCCCGACGGCTTCACCGTCACGATGGACACCCGCAACACGCCCGAAGTGACTTCGATCGCGCAGGCGATCCAGCAGACCATGGCGGCAGCCGGGATCACCATCGAGATCATCCCCGGCGACGGCGGCCAGACGCTCGAGAAATACCGCGCGCGCACGCATGACATCTACATCGGCCAGTGGGGCCCGGACTATCAGGACCCGCATACCAACGCGACCTTCGCGCAGAACCCGGACAATTCCGACGATGCGGCCTCGAAGCCTCTGGCCTGGCGCAACGCCTGGGATATCCCCGAGCTGACCGCCAAGGCGGACGCAGCCGTCCTCGAGCGCGACACCGAGAAGCGCGCCCAGATGTATCGCGAGATGCAGGAGGAGGTGCTGAAGACCTCGCCCTTCGTCATCATGTTCCAGGAATCCGAGGTCGTCGCCATGCGCAAGAACGTCGAGGGCTACATCATCGGCCCGTCGTTCAACGACAACTCGTTCCGGGCCGTGACCAAGTAGATGGCCGCGACCCCGCAGATCGGAAGGGGGCGCACGGGCGCCCTCTCCCTCTGGCTCTGGAAGGGCGTGAGGGTGGCGCTGACCGTCGCCGTGACCTTCCTGGGCCTCCTCCTCGTGACCTTCGTCATCAGCCGCTACATGTCGGTGGACCCGGTGCGGGGGGGGGGCGGAGCCGGGGGGAGCCAGTCCACCTACGACGCCATGTATCGCGCCATGGGCCTCGACCGGCCGGTCTGGGAGCAGTTCTGGATCTACCTGCGCAACGTGCTCTCGGGCGATCTCGGAAGCTCCTTCCTCCCCAAGCGGCCGGTGGCCGACGATCTCGCCCGGGTCTTTCCCGCCACGCTCGAACTCGCGACCGTGGGGATCCTGATCGGCACGCTGGCGGGCATTCCCCTGGGCGTCGTCTCCGCCGTCAAGCAGGGCCGCGCCATCGACCAGATCGTCCGCGTGCTGGGCCTCGTCGGCTATTCGGCGCCGATCTTCTGGCTGGGGCTGCTCGGCCTTCTCGTCTTCTACGCCCGGCTCGGCTGGGTCGCGGGGCCGGGCCGCATCGACATCGCCTACGAATACAGCTTCACCGTGACGACGGGCCTCCTCCTTCTCGACAGCGCCATGCAGGGCGCCTGGGACGCCTTCGGCAATGCCTTCTCGCACATCATCCTGCCCGGGGCGCTGCTCGGCTATTTCTCGATGGCCTACATCAGCCGGATGACGCGCAGCTTCATGCTGGCCGAGCTTGCGCAGGAATATGTGACGACCGCCCGCGTGAAGGGCGTGCCCGAATGGCGCATCGTCTGGGTCCATGCGCTGCGCAACGCGGCCGTGCCGCTCGTGACCGTCGTGGCGCTCTCCTATGCCGGCCTTCTCGAAGGCTCGGTCCTGACCGAGACGGTCTTCGCCTGGCCGGGCCTCGGCCTCTATCTCACCAACAGCCTGCAGGTGGCCGACATGAACGCCGTCCTCGGCGGGACGCTCGTGATCGGCGCCGTCTTCGTGGCGCTGAACCTCCTGTCGGACCTGCTCTATACGCTCCTCGACCCGCGCACGCGGCGGCAGGTGCGGCCATGACGCGCACGGAATGGCTCCTCTCGGAAGAGCCCGCCTCGCGCAGGCAGGCGCGCTTGGGCCAGGCCTACCGCACCTGGCTCGCGCTGAAGGCCAACCGGCTCGCCATGGTGGGGCTCGGCCTCGTGCTCGCGCTGATCGCGGTGGCGATCCTCGCGCCCTGGATCGCGCCCCACGATCCGATCGTGGGCGGCGATCTGCGCACCGACCGCCTCCTGCCGCCCTCGTGGGCGCATCCGATGGGCACCGACGATCTGGCGCGCGACATCCTGAGCCGGGTGATCCATGGCTCGCGGCTCACGCTCATGGTCGTGGTGCTGGTGGCGGTCATCGCCACGCCCATCGGCCTCGCCATCGGCACGACGGCGGGCTATTTCGGCGGCTGGGTCGATACGGTGCTGATGCGGGCGACCGACATCTTCCTCGCCTTCCCGCGGCTGATCCTCGCGCTCGCCTTCGTCGCGGCTCTGGGGCCGGGGATCGAGAATGCGATCATCGCCATCGCGCTCACCTCCTGGCCGCCCTATGCCCGCCTCGCGCGGGCCGAGACGCTCACCATCCGCGACAGCGACTTCATCAATGCCGCACGCCTTCAGGGCGCCTCCGCGCCGCGCATCCTCTGGGGCCATGTGACGCCGCTCTGTCTCTCCTCGGTGATCGTGCGGGTGACGCTCGACATGGCGGGCATCATCCTGACCGCGGCGGGTCTGGGCTTCCTCGGCCTCGGCGCCCAGCCGCCGCAGCCCGAATGGGGCGCGATGATCGCCGGCGGCCGCCGCTTCATCATCGACCAGTGGTGGGTCGCCACCATGCCCGGCCTCGCCATCTTCGCCGTCTCGCTCGGCTTCAACCTCTTGGGCGACGGCCTGCGCGACGTGCTCGACCCGAAGGCCCGCAAATGATCCCGAACCGCCCCCGCGCCGCCGCCCTCCCGGGCTTTCATTCTGGCCCAAATATCCCCGCCGGAGGCTCCGACGCTTCCGCCGGGCGGAGCAGCCGCCCATGACGCTCCTTCAGGTCGAGAACCTCCGCGTGACCTTTCCGACCCGTCAGGGCCCCTCCGAGGTGGTCCGCGGCGTGAGCTTCACGCTGGGGCGCGAGCGGCTCGGGATCGTGGGCGAGAGCGGCTCGGGCAAGAGCCAGACCGGGCGCGCGATCCTGGGGCTCACGCCGCCGCCCGGCCGGGCCACCGCCGACCGTCTCGCCTTCGACGGGATCGACCTGCGCCGCGCCACGCCGCGCCAGTGGCGGTCCCTGCGCGGCATCCGCATGTCGATGGTCATGCAGGATCCGAAGTTCTCGCTGAACCCGGTCATGACCATCGGCCGCCAGCTGACCGAGGCGGCGCGCCGCACCGCCTCGCGCGGCGAGGCGAAGGACCGCGCGATGGCCATGCTCGAGGCCGTGCAGATCCGCGATCCTTCCCGCGTCTTCGGCGCCTATCCGCACGAGCTGTCGGGCGGCATGGGCCAGCGCGCCATGATCGCCATGATGCTCATCGCCGAGCCGGACCTGCTGATCGCCGACGAACCCACCTCGGCGCTCGATGTCACGGTGCAGATCGAGGTCCTGCGCATCCTCGACCGGCTGGTGCAGGACCGCGGCATGGGGCTCGTCTTCATCAGCCACGACCTCCGCCTCGTCGGCAGCTTCTGCGACCGGGTGCTGGTGATGTATGCCGGCCGCGTGGTCGAGGAGCTGCGCGCCGCGGATCTCGCCCGGGCCCGCCATCCCTACACGCAGGGTCTGCTGAACTGCCTGCCGCGGATCGAGGGGGGGCGCCGGCCGCTGCCAGTGCTGGAACGCGACGCGCGGTGGGCTCTCTGATGGCACCGATCGACGTCTCCGGCCTCCATGTCCGCTTCGGCGAGGTCCATGCCGTGCGCGGCGTCTCGTTCCGGGTGGCCGAGGGCGAAAGCTACGGCATCGTGGGCGAGAGCGGCTCGGGCAAGTCCACCGTGCTCCGCGCGATCTGCGGGCTGGCGCCGATCTCGGCGGGCGCCGTCACGGTGGCGGGCGAAGAGCTCGGGCGCCGCCGCTCGGCCGGGTTCCACCGCCGGCTCCAGATGGTGTTCCAGGACCCCTATGCCTCCCTCCATCCCCGCCACACGATCGACCGCGTGCTGGCCGAGCCGCTGGCGATCCATGGCTTCGACGATCGCGAGGCCCGCATCCTGCGCGCGCTCGACGAGGTGGGCCTGGGCCGGGGCTTCCGCTTCCGCTATCCGCACCAGCTTTCGGGCGGGCAGCGGCAGCGGGTGGCCATCGCCCGCGCCCTGATCCTCGAGCCGCGGGTGATGCTGCTCGACGAGCCGACCTCCGCGCTCGACGCCTCGATCCAGGCCGAGGTGCTGAACCTGCTCGACCGGCTGCGGGCGGAGCGGGGGCTCACCTACATCCTCGTCTCGCACGATCTGGCCGTCGTGGCGCACATGTGCGAGCGTCTCCTCGTGATGCAGCACGGGCAGGCGGTCGAGGAGCTGACCCGAGACGGCCTCCGGGCCCGGGCCGCGCGCGAACCCTACACCCGGGACCTTCTGGCCGCGTCCGAAGGCTCCCGCCCCGCCGAGAGCAGCCCATGACCGATACGATCCCCGTCTTCGACGGACACAACGACTTCCTCCTGCGCCTCCTGCGCAATCCCGCCAACCGCGAGGCGATCTGGCTTCAGGGGGACGGCACCGGCCATCTCGACCTGCCGCGGATGAAGGAGGGCGGATTCGCGGGCGGCTTCTTCGCCATCTACATCCCCTCGCCGCAGGCCCACGATGCCGCGGATTTCGAGGCGATGATGGACAATCCGCCCTTCGAGCTGCCGCTGCCCCCGATGATCCGGGCCGAGCAGGCGCAGCCCGTGGCCCTCGCCATGGCGGGGCACCTGCTCTGGATGGAGCGCGCGGCCCGCGGCCGCTTCAAGGTCTGCCGCACGGCGGCCGAGGTCCGGTCCTGCCACGCCGACGGCATCGTCTCGGGCATCATGCATATGGAGGGCGCCGAGGCGATCGGCGCGGATCTCGATGCGCTCCATCTCTTTCATGCGCTGGGCCTGCGCTCGCTCGGCCCGGTCTGGAGCCGCCCCACGATCTTCGGCCATGGCGTGCCCTTCCGCTTCCCGGGCGCGCCCGATACGGGCGAGGGGCTGACCGAGGCGGGGCTTCGTCTCGTGGCCGAATGCAACCGGCTGAAGATCATGCTCGACCTGTCGCACCTGAACGAGAAGGGCTTCGACGATGTCGCGCGCCTTAGCGACGCGCCGCTGGTCGCGACCCATTCGAACGCGCATGCGGTGACGCCCTCGACCCGCAACCTGACCGACCGCCAGCTTGCGATGATCCGCGAGAGCCGGGGCATGGTGGGGCTGAATTTCGCCACCTCCTTCCTGCGCGAGGACGGACGGCGCTCGGCCGAGATGGGCTGGGAGCCGGTGCTGCGCCACCTCGATCATCTGATCGACCGGCTGGGCGAGGATCATGTGGGGATGGGCTCGGACTTCGACGGGGCCACGATCCCGCAGGGCATCGCCGACGTGACGGGCCTGCCCGCGCTGCAGGCCGCGATGCGCGCCCATGGCTATGACGAGCCGCTGATGCGCAAGCTGTGCCACGAGAACTGGTACGGGCTGCTGGAGCGCAGCTGGGGGGCGTGAGCGCCCGGAGCCGGCCGCCGGGGGCGCTGCCCCCGGAC
>NZ_MABH01000170.1 GCF_001720585.1 Cereibacter johrii
GCACCGGCGCCTCGGGCTGCTCCAGCGCCGCGGCGAGGCTCAGCCAGTCGCGGCCGCGCGCGCGCATCCCGGCCAGCGCCTCGGGTCCTCCTCCTGCCTTCAGCCCGCTCATCAGGTTCATCAGCCGGTTGAGCCAGCGCGAAGGCACCGTCTCGGCCTCGGCATCGCGGGTGGCGCGGCTCAGCACCACCTCGGGCGCGGCCACCGCCTGACTGTAATCGTGCGCCGACAGGCCGATCCGCCGCTCGGGCAGAAGAAGCCCGGCCTTCAGCCGCATCTGCCGGTTGAGCCACGGATCGGGCGGCGGCAGCTGCGGCCATGTCCCGTCGTTCAGCCCGCCGAGGATCACGAGATCCGCCCCCTGCACGCGCGCCTCGAGCGTGCCCCAGATCATCAGGTCGGGCCGGGCCTGCACCGCCTCGCGCACCTCGCCGCGGGCGAGGATCGCCTCGAAGAGGTCGGTATAGTCGGCCGGCGTCAGCTCGCCCCCGTGGGGCGCCTCGCGGCGCAGCTCCTCGACGGCGGCGCGGGCCGCCTCGCCCGCCTCCTTCAGCCAGAGCTCGCCCGTCGTGGTGCCCGCGGGCCCCGCGGCCAGCGCCTCGGCCAACGCCAGATGCGCGGCCACATGATCGGCGAGCGGCCGTGGCCCCGCCGCGTCCAACCCCTCGATCAGCCCGCCCAGCCAGCGCGCCCAGTCCGCCACCCCGTCCGCGGGCCGCGTGCTGGCCCAGAGCGCGAGATCGGCCTCCGCCGGAAAGGGCGGACCCTTCCGGCGGAGGTGCAGCTCCAGATCCCGGGTCCAGCGCAGGTGGTTGCCGCGGTCCGCGCCGGTCGCGGTCAGCGGATGTTTCAGCAGGGTGAGCAGGGCCTCGCCGGTCAGCCGCCGGCCGAAGAGCCGGGCCACATGGCGCAGGAAGCGCCCCGGCGCCGACAGCGCGAGCGGCTTGCCCGCGGAATCGTCCGGCACGATCCCCCAGCGGTCCAGCGCCGCCGCCACCTGCCGCGTGAGCCCCCGGTCCGAGGTGATGAGCGCCGCGCGGCGCCCCTCCTCGGCGGCCTTCCTCAGGATCATCGCCACCGCCAACGCCTCGGCCCGCGGGCCCGGCGCCTCGATGAGCGTCATGCCGCGCGCGGCCTCGGCAAGCCCGCTGAGGTGCCGGCCCTCGGTCAGCCACTGGTCGGTGACGGGCGCGGGCCGCAGCGAGAGCGAGATCAGCCGGTTCCGGTCCGGGCTGGGCGGGATCTCGTCGGTCCAGCGGCCGACCTCGGCGGGGCCCGCGCCCACGAGGCCCATCAGCCGGTGAAAGCGGAACTGCGGGTGATCCTCGGCCGTCAGCGCGTCGTCCATCCCCTCCCAGACCGCGGCGGGCAGGTCGAAGTCGAAGCCGGGCAGCACGAGCGCCCCCTGCGGCAGCCGCGCCACCGCCTGCATGAAGAGGCTGGTCGTGCCCCGCGAGCCGGTCGAGCCCGCGACGATCACCGGATGATCGGGCGGCGCCTCGGCCCAGCGCACAGCGATCCGCTCGACCGCCATCCGCGCCAGCGCCTGCGCATCGGGCGCGTCCGCGCCGAACATCGGCGCCACGATCGCCATGAAGGCCTGCGTCCGCTGCCAGTGCGCCGAATGGTCGGCCACATCGAGCCGCGCGATGGCCTCGGGCGGCACGCCTTCGCCCTGCATCTCGTCGATGAGCTCGGCCAGGCTGTCCGACAGGTCGAAGAGCGCCGAGCGCGGCGCGATGTCGGGCTGTGCCTCGATCAGCCGGGCCACGAGCTGCGCAAGCTCGAGCCTGCGGCGCAGCGGCGGAACGGGGGCGGGCAGGCCCGGCACCGGCGGCAGCTCGGTCACGAGGCGGATGCGCGGCAGGAAGCCCGCGCCCTCGGCCGTCATCAGCTCGGTGACCCGCCGCCGCATCCGCTGCGTGTTGACGTAAAGCTCGACCCGCGCCATGGCCTCGGGCGCGGCCCCCGCCGTGCGCGCGCGAAGGCCACGCACCAGTGCTGCGGGAAAATCCACGCCCGGCGGCAGGCCGAAGAGGCGGGGGCCGGGAGTGTCAAACATCGGCAAGCATCGCCTCGGCCGCGGCGATCCCCTCGGGCCGCCCCACGTCGCACCAGCCGCCGCGATGGATCAGGCCATGGGCCGTGCCCGCGGCGATCATCGCATCCCAGATCAGATTGAGCGAGAACTTGGCCTCGGCGACGGCGGCGAGCCGGTCGGTCCGCAGGATCTGCGCGCCCAGATAGGTGTAGCCCGGTGCGCCCCGCGCCCGGGCGAGACGCCCCGCCGCATCCATGGTGAAATCGCCCGGCGCGGGGCCCGAGGGTGCCAGCAGAAGGAGCGCCTCCATCCCGTCGCGCCAGCCCGCCGCCAGCTCGTCCAGCGGGTTCTCTCCGGTCCAGACCGCGTCGCTGTTCAGCGTATGGACCGGGCCATCCCCCAGAAGCGGCAGAGCCCGGCGCAGCCCGCCGCCGGTCTCGAGGATCTCCTCCTCGTGCGAGACGAGGGCGCGGCCCGCCAGATGCGCGGTCAGGCTTTCGGGCAGATAGTGGGTGTTGGCCACGATGCGCGAAACGCCCGCCGCCTCGGCCAGCGCCAGCGCGTGATCGATCAGCGGCCGGCCCGCGACCTCGATCATCGGCTTCGGCCGGGTGGCGGTCAGGGCGCCCATGCGCGTCCCGAAACCCGCCGCGAAAATCATCACCGCCTCCGGCCGCATTGCGCGCGGATCCTTTCCAGAACGGCCGGAGCGGGCTCCGGCAGGAGGGCGCGGCATTCGGCCGCCAGCGGCGCGAGCGCGGGATGGCCGAGATTGCGCCAGAGCTGGCCCCAGACCCGCGGGATCAGCGCGACATAACCGGGTTTGCCCGCCACGAGGCAGAGCCGGGCGAAGATGCCGAGGATCCGCAGCGCCCGCTGCGCGCCGAGAACCGCATAGGCGGCCCCGAAGGCCTGCGGCTCGGCCCCCGTGGCCGCGGCGAAGCGGGCGATCATCGCGCGCTCGACCGGCTCGGGCACGTCGCGGCGCGCGTCCTGCAGGAGCGAGACGAGATCGTAGCCCGGCTGGCCCATCTGGGCGAGCTGGAAGTCGAGGAGCCCCACCCGCGCGAGGCCGGCGCGGTCGGGCAGCCAGAGCAGGTTCTCGGCGTGATAGTCGCGCAGGATCAGCACGCGCGGCCCGTCGGCATGGCGGAGGAGCGCCTCCTCGAGCAGGGTCGTGAAGCGCGCGGCATCGGGGGCCGTCCCGGTGGCGGCGCGCACATACCAGTCGGGCGCCATGGCCGCGGCGCGGGCCCAGTCGGCCGCCGAGAGGTCCGGCAGGCCCGCGGGCGCGGGCGCGCGCTGAAGATGGACCAGCACATCGGTCGCCGCAGCATAGAGGTCCGCCTCGTCCGCGCCGGAGCGGTCCAGCAGGCGCGCAAAGAGCCCGTCGCCCAGATCCTCGAGAAGCAGGAAGCCGTTCGCGAGATCCTGCGCCAGCACGGCGGGCGGCGAGAGGCCCAGCCCGCCGAGATGGGCCGCGATGGCCACGAAGGCCGCCGGATCGTCGCCTTTGCCGGGCGGGGCATCCATCAGGACGGCGGTCTCTGCGCCCCGATGCAGCCGCTCGTAGCTGCGGTCCGAGGCATCGCCTGCCAGATGGCGCCGCTCGGCCGCGCCCCAGCCTGCCCGCGCGAGAAAGGCCGCAGCCTGCGCGGCGCGGCCGGAGGGCGCCAGATCAGCCATGCCACGCCTCCGACAATGCCGCGAGCAGGCCCGGTCGTCCGCCTGAAAGGGTCGCACGACGGCCCTCGCCCTCGGCCTCGAGCCGCAGGCAGAGCGCGCCGGGCGGGGCGAGGTCGCCCAGCCGGTCCGGCCATTCGACGAGGCAGACGGCGGTCGCGAAGGCCGCCTCGAGCCCCAGTTCCAGCACCTCGTCGGGATGGGTCAGCCGGTAGAGATCGGCGTGCCAGATCTCGTGCCCCGGCGCCTCGTAGGTCTGGACCAGCGTGAAGGTGGGCGAGGGCACCTCCTCCTCGTGCCCCAGCGCCGCGCGGATCAGCGCGCGGGCGAGATGGGTCTTGCCCGCGCCGATGGGCCCCTCGAGCAGAAGCACGTCGCCCGGCCGCAGGAGGCGGGCGAGGGCCGCGCCCAGACGGGCGGTATCCTCTTCCGAGGCAAGCGCGAGAAGGAGCGGGGCGGGATCCGGCATGGCCGAGACCATGCCCAGAGCCGCGCCCCGGCGCAAGGGGAGGCGGATCCACGGCGCAGCCCCGCCCCGAAGTCCCGCGGTCCTGATCGGCCGGGCTGCCGCGGAATCGCACGGGCGGCGGCGCGGCGGGCGCTCCGCCGGCCTCGCCATCGTGCCCGCCTGCGCGGTGCTCCTGCCCCATCTGCGCAGTCACGACCGGCCGTCCACGTCCCGCCCGGCACAGGCCCTTTTCTCATGCCCGGCCAGCTGTCGGACCGCAACCCGGCCTGCCGGCGCTCCCGCCCGGGGCGGGCGTCAGGCCGTGCGCAGGTTCGCAGGATCGGCCGCCTCTGCGGCGCGGGTTTCGAGGATGCGGAACAGAACGAGGGTCGCCCCGCCGGTCAGCGGTGCAAAGCGGCAGGAGACAAGGCGGCCATCCTCGAGCCGGATCTCGCCCGACCAGGGGTCGCGCGGACCAAGCTCGGCGAGGAAACGCTCGGCCTCGATCCAGATCGGCGAGGGGCTGCTGCGCGCGCGCCACTGCTCGCAGAGCTGCACGGCGACGCCCCCGCCCACCGTTTCCACCGGATCGTGGCCCCAGAGGGCCCCGTAGGCCGCGTTCGTCATCACGAGATCGCCCGCGGGCGAGAAGACGGCGATCGCATCCTCCATCGCATCCACCACCGCCTGCCCGAGTTCCAGATCGGCCCGGTAGCGGCGGGTCCGCGTCATCTCGGTCGAGATATCCTCGAACATGAGCGCCAGAGCCCCGTTCGGATGCGGCCGGCCGATCACGCGGTAGGTCTGGCCCGACGGCAGGCTCCAGGTGTCGACATAGAGCCCGCTCGCGGCCGCCTTCTCGAGCTCGAGGATCTGGCGGCGCCAGCTCGGGTAATCCTTGGGCTCGGGGATCATCTGCCGGTCCCGCAGGGCCTCGAGAAAGGAGAAGAGCGAGGGTTGCAGCGCCAGCATGTCGGGCGGCAGGCCGGTGAGATCGAGGAGCGCCGGATTGAAGAGGGCGAGCTTGCGGTGCTGGTCGAAGATCGCAAGCCCGATGGGCAGATGGGCAAAGGTCTTGGCGAGGGTCTGCATGAAGTCGCGGAGCGTGGCCTCGGCCTGAACCGCCGCATCGGCGGGAAGGGCGAAGAGGAGCCGCCCGGCCGGATCGGCAAAGCTCTCGAGATCGAACCACCGGTCGACGCCCTTGACCTCGATCTTCTGGCGCTGGCGCGGGGCGCCCTGAGCCGAGGCTGCCCGGTCGAACAGCCGGGGGAGCGGCCAGCTCAGGTCCCGGTCGGGCGGAAGCCGCTGGGCGGCCTCGTGCAGATAGGCGGCATTGGCCCAGATCACCTCGCCCCCGGCGCTCTCGCGCCACATCATCAGCGGCGCCTGCGCCACCGTCGCGCGCAGCTGGTCGAGCTCTTCCGCCAGCGCACGCTGCGAGAGATGGTCCATCCGGGGCCGCTCGGCGCTGGACGGGTCGTCGATGGTGAGCCGCGTGATGCCCCCCCGCATCTCTGCCGTCAGGAGAAGCGGCTCGCCCTCGCCCGCGGAGGCGAGCGTGAAGCGCCCGTCTCCCGCCAGCCGCGACAGGCGCGCCTCGAGATCGGGAAAGCGCGGCACGAGGTAGGCAAGGAGCCGGAGCCAGGGCCCGCCGCGCGCGGGCGAGAGGGCGAGGATCGCGCGGGCGCCCGGCGTCGCGTCGAGCAGGGTCTCGCCGTCGAAGAGGAAGACCGTGCCGCCCTGCGGATCCGAGAAGACGCCCTCGGACCGCCGGCCCGCGCGGGCTTGCAGGAGGCTTGCCAGAACCACGGCCGCCGAAGCCGCCGCGACCGCGGTCAGGATCAGCCCCAATGCGAGCGGCCAATCGAAGTTCATCCGATCTCCCCCTGTCGCAAGCCCTGCGGGCAGCTTGCCGAGAGGAAGGTTAAGGGGCCGTTAATGGAGCCCGGACGGGCGGCGGGGCTGCCGCTCCCGGCAGGGTCGGGCGCGGCCTCCGGCGCCGGATCAGGTCTGGATCAGGACGTTCTCGCCCAGCGGCGCGTTGCGGACCACCACCAGCCTGTCGACCGGCCAGATCACCTCGACGATGGCCCCGCAGCGTTCGGGCCGCTCGTGGCTGCGCAGGAAGGGATCGGCGGCGTTGGCGAAGCTCAGTTCGGCGCCGGACCGCTCCAGAAGCGTCTTGGCGATGAAGAGCCCCAGGCCCATGCCCTCATAGCCCGGCCGGCGCGACTGGCTCTCTTCGGCGCGACGCTGCCGCACGAAGGGATCGCCGATGCGGCCGATGATCGCGGGCGCATAGCCCTCGCCATCGTCCACGATCCGGATCGCGATCCGGTCGCCCGTCCATTCGCCGTCGATCCAGACCGTGGAGCGGGCGAAATCGACGGCGTTCTGAATGAGGTTGCGCAGCCCGTGGATCACCTCGGGACGGCGCAGGATCACCGGCTGGCGCTCGTCGCCGCCACGGCTGGGATAGAGGTCGAACTCCACCTGCTTGCCGCGCCCGACATGGGGCTCGGCCGCCTCGCGCAGCACCTCGCCCAGAGGGGCCTGCCGCATCTGCAGATCGTCCTTCCCGGCCCGGCCCATCGAGCGGAGGATGTCGCGGCAGCGGTCGGCCTGCTCGCGGATCAGTTCCGCATCGTCGCGCAGCGCGGGCTGCTCGGAGAGCTCCTCGGCAAGCTCCGAACTCACCAGCTTGATCGTGGCGAGCGGCGTGCCGAGCTCGTGCGCGGCCGCGGCCACCACCCCGCCGAGATCCGTCAGCTTCTGCTCGCGGTCGAGCGCCATCTGCGTGGCCAGAAGCGCATCCGACATCGAGCGGATCTCGATGGCGACCCGCCGGGAATAGAGGCCGAGGAACAGGATGCCGATGACGATGGCGAGCCAGAAGCCGAATTCGAACATGCGCGGCACGGACAGGCTCGACCCGTCGGCGAGGATCAGCGGCAGGTGGAAATAGGCCGTGAAGGTCAGAAGACCGATCGCGATGGCCCCGAGAATGACGGTCGTGCGCAGCTCGAGCGCGAGCGCCGAGATGGTGACGGGCGCGAGGATCAGGAGCGCAAACGGGTTGGTGAGCCCCCCGGTCAGGAACAGCAGGAACGACAGCTGCGTGAGGTCGAAGAGCAGGATCATCAGCGCCTGGAACTCGGTCAGGCGGCGGTTCTGCGGGAAGACGAAGGTCGCGATCACGTTCGCGATGACGGAGGCGCCGACGGCCATGAAGCAGAGCCCCATCGGCAGGCGGACCCCCAGATACCAGTCGGTCACGACGATGGCGGCGAGCTGTCCCGCCACCGCCATCCAGCGCAGGAGGATCAGGGTGCGCAGCCGCACCCAGTCGCCGCGGGTGTCACGGTTCAGAATGCCGTCGGGACCGAGTATCATTGCAGCTCATGCCACTTTGCCTGTATCGGAACCTTGTTAGGTTGCCGTGCCCGCGGGATCAATCGGCAACCGCAAGCAGGAGGATCATCTGATGACGAAGCTCTATGCCGGGGTCGCGGCGGCGGCCATCGCAGCGCTTCTTGCGGGCTCGGCGGCGTGGGTCTTCCTCGGCAGATCCGAAGACCGGTTCGCGGGGTGCGGCGCCAATCAGGTGGCGGGCGGCGCCATCGGCGGGCCCTTCACGCTGGTCGATCAGGAGGGCCGCACCGTGACCGACCGCGAGGTTCTGGCAAAGCCCTCGCTCGTCTATTTCGGCTATACGTTCTGCCCCGACGTCTGCCCCTTCGACATGGCGCGCAATGCGCAGGCCGTGGACATCCTGACGGAATGGGGCATCGAGGTCACGCCGGTCTTCATCTCGATCGATCCCAAGCGCGACACGCCCGAACAGCTGAAGTTCTTCGCCGAGGCGATCCATCCCGACACGGTCGCGCTGACCGGCACGGAAGAGCAGGTGAAGGCCGCCTCGCAGGCCTACAAGACCTTCTACCGGGTGCAGGAGTCCGACGACGACTTTTACCTCGTCGATCACTCGACCTTCACCTATTTCATGCTGCCCGAGACAGGCTTCGTCGACTTCTTCAAGCGCGAAGACACGCCCGAACAGATCGCCGAGCGAATTTCGTGCTTCGTGAATGACAGCAATGTGTCAACTTCCTTTGACGCTCGGACGCAGAAGTCCTATCAAGCATCCAGGGGAAAGCAGATGGGCGACAATCATGGCTGAGGATCTGGTATTCGAACTCGGGGCCGACAGGTCCCTGCTTCTCGTGGACGATGACGAGCCCTTCCTGAAGCGGCTTGCCAAGGCGATGGAGAAGCGGGGCTTCGTTCTCGAAACGGCACAGAGCGTCGCGGAAGGCAAGGCGATCGCCCAGGCGCGTCCGCCGGCCTATGCGGTGGTGGACCTGCGGCTCGAGGACGGCAACGGGCTCGATGTGGTCGAGGTGCTGCGCGAGCGCCGGCCCGATTGCCGCATCGTCGTGCTGACGGGCTACGGCGCCATTGCGACGGCGGTCGCCGCCGTGAAGATCGGCGCCACGGACTACCTGTCCAAGCCCGCCGACGCCAACGAGGTGACGCATGCGCTGCTCGCCAAGGGCGAGAGCCTGCCGCCGCCGCCGGAAAATCCGATGTCGGCCGACCGCGTGCGGTGGGAGCACATCCAGCGCATCTACGAAATGTGCGACCGCAACGTCTCGGAGACCGCCCGGCGGCTCAACATGCACCGGCGGACGCTGCAGCGCATCCTGGCAAAGCGCAGCCCGCGCTGAAGCATCCGTATCGGCGGAAGAGAGGGCGGCGGCCGGGGGCCTGCCGCCTTTTCCATTGGCAGGCGGAAGGGCATCGGGATCGGCTCTGGGTATTGGACTACCCGAAAGTGCAATGGCTCCGTGCAATTTCTTGCCCGCCAGGCAGATAAATGTGGAATTTCTCAGGCCACCGGATTGACCTTTTTACGAAACCGTAAAATGAATTGAGTGATGGTTCGTTTTAACGGGAAGAATGAATGGATATCGATCTCGACTCCATGAGCCTCAAGGAACTGAAGTCGCTGCAGGCCCAGGTGGCGAAAGCGATCTCGACCTACGAGGACCGCCGGAAGCGGGACGCGCTGGCCGAACTGGAAGAAAAGGCCCGTGAACTCGGCTTCTCCCTTTCGGAACTGACGGGAACCGCAGGGACCAAACGGCGCGCCGCCGCTCAGCCGAAATACGCCAATCCGGAAAACCCTTCGGACACCTGGTCGGGCCGCGGGCGCAAGCCGCGCTGGTTCGAGGCTGCGATCAAGTCGGGCAAGCCCGCCGAAAGCATGGCGATCTGACGTCAGGCGCCCTAGAGCGCCGACAGAAGCTCTTGGTGCCGGGCGGTATAGGCCGCCCGCACCTCAACAGGCGGCCTCAGGCGGATTTCCAGCCCGTCGAGGACAGCTTCGGCCGGCCGACCGAAGAAACGGGTCGCCTCTGCCTCGGTGAAACCCGCAATCTGCACCGCCTCGAGCCAGGCCGAGATCCGATCGGCCTTCTTGATGTCGCGCTTCACCTGAAGCGGCAATTGGGCAGGCAATCCGAATCGGAGGTGGATGGCCGCCGCAAGCCGCGCATCCAGGTCGCTGTATTGCGGGCCGATGGCATCCTTCACCGGGCTGATCATGTCTCCGATGACATATTCCGGCGCATCGTGCAGCAGCGCGGCAAGCCGCCAGCGCGTCTGAACCCTGGGTTGAGAGCGCCCCAGGATCTCCTCGACCAGCAGCGAATGTTCGGCCACGGAAAAGGCGAAGTCGCCGCGGGTCTGGCCGTTCCAGCGCGCCACGAAGGCCAGACCGTGGGCGATGTCCTCGATCTCGATATCCATGGGCGTCGGATCGAGCAGATCGAGCCGCCGCCCCGAAAGCATCCGCTGCCAGGCCCGTTTCACCGGATCACCGTCAGGTCGGATGGAAAGCGGCCCAGATAGCGGGCAAGTTTTGACGACGGCAGGAAATGCTTCATCAGCATCTTTCGCATTAGGCGTGACTCGGGCGAGAGTCCGCCGCTCACCGGAGCCCGCGGCCGGTCCGGGAAGTGATCGGCGATGAACCGATCGCAGATTTGGGCGAACCGCAGCGAGTACCGGCCTTTCCGATCCGCCCGGGGCTTCAGCGTCCCGATGAAGCGAACGATATGCGGATAACGCATCGTCGCGAACGGGCGCGCCGACCGGGAATAGGGCCAGTTCCACATCGGGCTGAGTCCGGCCCAATCGCCGCGAAGGACGGCATTGTAAAGGCTCTGGTCGTGCCGGATCATTCGCGAGGCCTCGCGCCGCCGAGTTCGATACACTGGCCGAAAAAGCTCATTTCGTTGTAGCGCGTCCCATCCATCAAGAGAAGGCCGGCACTGAAATTGGGAGCCCGCGGAACTGCTCGGCGCGGCGCCCGGGCGTGCGCCATTGGATAATGTCACGGACGCCGCCCCGCGGATGATTTCCGGGATCGAAGCCGAGGAGTGCTGTGAAATCGCCGCCCTGCACGAAAATGTCGGAATCGAGATAAATGATCCGATCATAGTCGGCGGCCAATGCCTGCGTCACCGCAAGCCGCAGACAGACATCGTGCGTCCGCACGGGATCGGGCCGCAGCCCGGTGAAGAGGCCGGTGGTGTCGATCCGGATCAGCCTGACATCGAGCGGCGAGAGGCTGCCCGGGACAACGATCGGCTCCTCGCCATGGCAGATGCAGATGTCGAAGGTGCGTCCGGGCGTCAGCCGGTCGATCCGCCCGGCGGCATGGAGCGCGAAGGGCAGACAGCCCGTGTTGCACCGGAAGATCATCGCCTGCCGCGACCGCGCCGGGCGCGACGCCTCCACTGTCATCCCCACGATTGCCCATTCCTCTCTGGCCCCGAATGCCTCGAACGCCGCAGGGCGCGCGGATTGCTCCGATCCTGCGTCGATGCTAAGGCAGGGCCAATTCAGTGATCAGGAGCCGAAAGCCATGGCCGATTTCATCGTCAAGGATCTATCGCTCGCCGACTTCGGGCGCAAGGAACTGGACATCGCCGAGACCGAGATGCCGGGCCTGATGGCTCTGCGCGAGGAGTTCGGCGCCTCCAAACCCCTCAAGGGGGCTCGCATCGCGGGCTCGCTGCACATGACCGTCCAGACCGCGGTGCTGATCGAGACGCTCGTGGCGCTCGGCGCCGACGTCCGCTGGGCCTCGTGCAACATCTTCTCGACCCAGGACCATGCCGCCGCCGCCATCGCCGCCTCGGGCGTGCCGGTCTTCGCGATCAAGGGCGAGACGCTCGAGGACTATTGGGCCTATACCGACAAGATCTTCCAGTTCGCCGACGGCACCTGCAACATGATCCTCGACGACGGGGGGGATGCCACGCTCTACATCCTGCTCGGTGCGCGGGTCGAGGCGGGCGAGACCGACCTCATCGCCGTGCCGCAATCGGATGAGGAGGTCTGCCTCTTCAACCAGATCAGGAAGCGCATGGCCGAGACGCCCGGCTGGTTCACGAAGCAGCGCGACGCGATCAAGGGTGTGTCGGAAGAGACCACCACGGGCGTGCACCGCCTCTATGACCTGCACAAGAAGGGCCTGCTGCCCTTCCCCGCGATCAACGTGAACGACAGCGTCACCAAGTCGAAGTTCGACAACAAGTACGGCTGCAAGGAATCGCTCGTGGACGGCATCCGCCGCGCGACCGACGTGATGATGGCGGGCAAGGTCGCCGTGGTCTGCGGCTATGGCGATGTGGGCAAGGGCTCGGCCGCCAGCCTGCGGGGCGCGGGCGCCCGCGTGAAGGTGACCGAGGTCGATCCGATCTGCGCGCTGCAGGCCGCCATGGACGGGTTCGAGGTCGTGGTGCTCGAGGATGTGGTGCAGGATGCCGACATCTTCATCACCACCACCGGCAACCGCGACGTGATCCGCATCGAGCACATGCGCGAGATGAAGGACATGGCGATCGTCGGCAACATCGGCCATTTCGACAATGAGATCCAGGTCGCTGCGCTGAAGAACCACAAATGGACCAACATCAAGGACCAGGTGGACATGATCGAGATGCCCTCGGGCAGCCGGATCATCCTGCTGTCCGAGGGGCGGCTGCTGAACCTCGGCAATGCCACCGGCCACCCGTCCTTCGTGATGTCGGCCTCCTTCACCAACCAGGTGCTGGCGCAGATCGAGCTCTGGACCAAGGGCGCGGACTATCAGCCGGGCGTCTATATCCTGCCCAAGGCGCTCGACGAGAAGGTGGCGCGGCTGCATCTGAAGAAGATTGGCGTGAAACTGACCGAACTGCGCCCCGAGCAGGCCGACTATATCGGCGTGAAGGTCGAGGGGCCGTTCAAGGCCGAGCATTACCGCTACTGACCGCAGTCGCGGATGCGGAGGGGGCCGTCGGGAAACCGGCGGCCCTTTCTGCTGGCGTCGGCGCGACGGCAAGAGGGGGGCTGCGCGCCCCCCGTCCGGCCCCCGGGGGCCGGACTCCCCCGCGGGATATTTGGGCAGAGTGAAAGCGGGGGTCGGTCAGGCGGTCTCGCCGAAGCCGAAGGTCTGGGTGACGTAGTCGATGTCCTTGTCGCCGCGCCCCGAGAGGTTGACGAGGATCGACTTGCCCGCATGGGCCTTCGCCTCGCGCATGGCGAAGGCCACGGCATGGGCACTTTCCAGGGCGGGGATGATGCCCTCGTGGCGCGAGAGGGCGAAGAAGGCCGCGAGCGCCTCGCGGTCGTCGGCGCCGGTATAGGTCACGCGCCCCGAGCGGTGCAGGAAGGCGTGCTCGGGGCCGACGCCCGGATAATCGAGGCCGGAGGCCACGGTATGGACCGGCGCCGGATTGCCCTCGGCATCCTTCAGCACCATGGTGCGGAAGCCGTGGATGTCGCCGTCCTCGCCGTAGGCGATCGTCGCCGCATGGTCGCCGAGCTTCGAGGAGGTGCCGCAGGGCTCGATCCCGTAAAGCGCCACCTCGTCGTCGAGGAAGCCCGAGAAGATCCCCATCGCGTTGGATCCGCCGCCCACGCAGGCCGCCACCATGTCGGGCAGCTCGCCCGTCATCTCGAGGAACTGCTCGCGCGCCTCGACCCCCACCACATGCTGGAAGTCGCGCACCATCATCGGGAACGGATGCGGACCCACGACCGAGCCGATGGCGAAGAGCGCCGTGTCGGCCTGGGCGAGGTAGCTCTGGAAGCAGCTGTCGACGGCCTCCTTCAGCGAGCGGCCGCCGAAGCCCACCGGCACCACCGTGGCGCCCAGAAGCTTCATGCGCGTGACGTTCGGCGCCTCCTTGGCGATGTCGATCTCGCCCATGTGGATCTCGCATTCCATGCCGAAATAGGCCGCGGCCGTGGCCAGCGCCACGCCGTGCTGGCCGGCGCCCGTCTCGGCCATCAGCTTCGTCTTGCCCATGAAGCGGGCGAGCAGCCCCTCGGCCATGCAGTGGTTGAGCTTGTGGGCGCCCGTGTGGTTCAGATCCTCGCGCTTGGCATAGATCTGGGCGCCGCCGCAGAGGCCCGAGAGGTTCTTCAGGTGGGAGACCGGCGTGGGCCGGCCCTGGAAATGCTTGCGGATGTAGCGCAGCTCCGCGATGAAATCGGCCGATTTCGAGATCCGGCCATAGGCCTCGCGGATCGCCGCGAAATGGGGCTCGAGCGGGGGCGGCAGCATGGCGCCTCCGTAGGGGCCGAAGAAGCCGTCGTGGGTCGGGTGGGATTTCAGATAGGCGCTCATGCCGCCGCTCCTCCTTGGAACTGTCGCGGCACTATCCCCTGCGCGGCGCGCCTCTGCCAGACCGGGCATGGTCGCAGGGGGAGAATATCCCTTTGCGCTTGCGGGCGCCGGCGCGGATGGCGGCGCGCTCGGGGGCATTCGAGTCGAATGCGCGATGCTTGGACTTTGCGCCGAGCCTGCGAGTCGGGCTAGCTTGTCCCTTGCGGGCAGGATGCCCCGGGGACTGTTCAGGACACATGAGGGCCGGGTGGGCGCGTGTGGGGTGAATGGAGGGTCCCTGCTGGGGTGGGATCCTCCATTTCCGTGACAGGCCGACCGCCTCAGAGACCGCCCATCTCGCAGATCGTGCGCCATTCCGCCTCGCTCACCGGCTGCACCGAGAGGCGGGAGTTGGTCACGAGCACCATCTGGGACAGCCGCGGCTCGGCCTTGATCGCCTCGAGCGTCACGGGCTTCGGCAGGGGCTCGACCGCGCGGACCGTCACGCAGTCCCAGCGCGGATCGTCGGCGGTGGAATCGGGCGCGGAGAGGCGGCAGACCTCGACGATCCCCACCACCTCCTTGCCGATGTTGGAATGGTAGAAGAAGCCACGGTCGCCGAGCTGCATCGCCCGCATGTGGTTGCGCGCCTGATAGTTGCGCACGCCCGTCCATTCCTCGCCCTCGGCGCCCTTCGCCACCTGCTGATCCCAGGACCAGGCGTCGGGCTCGGACTTGAACAGCCAGCAGGCCATCAGCCCACCACCTTCTTCCATTCCGAGAGGGAGACGCTCTCGAAGAGGCCCGCCTGCGCGTAGGGATCGCCCGCGGCCCAGGCCTCGGCCTCGGCCAGCGAGCCCACCTCGAGCACCAGGAGCGAGCCGGTCATCTGCCCCTCGGGGTTCAGGAACGGGCCCGCCATCTCGACCACGCCGGTTTCGGCGATGTAGGCCAGATGGGCCGAGCGGTTGTCGAGCCGGGTCTGGAGCGCACCGGCCTTGTCGGTGCAGATGAGGGCCACGCGCATGGTCTACTCCTGTTTCAGGGGGCGGGACAAAAGGGACTGGATGGCCTGCGGCAGGGTCACGCGCCCCTCGACGAGCGCATCGACCATGGCGGTGATCGGCATGTCGATCCCGTGGCGGACGGCGAGGCCCGCCACGGCCCGCGCCGTCGCGCGGCCCTCGACGGTCACGCTGCCGTCGAACGCCGCACCCGCGCCGAGCGCCTGGCCGTAGCGGAAGTTCCGCGACTGGTCCGAGGTGCAGGTCAGGACCAGATCGCCCAGGCCCGAAAGGCCCGCGAGCGTCTCGGGCCGGGCGCCGAGCGCAAGGGCCAGCCGCTGCATTTCGGCATAGCCCCGCGTCATCAGCGCGGCCCGCGCCGACTGGCCGAGGCCCGCGCCGATCACCACGCCCGCGGCGATGGCGATCACGTTCTTCAGCGCGCCGCCGAGCTCGGCCCCCACCGTATCGGTCGTCCGGTAGAGCCGCAGCGCCGCGGTCGACAGCTGGCGCTGCAGGGCCTCGCCTGCGGCCTCGTCCTGGGTGGCGAGCGTGAGCGCCGTGGGCAGCCCGCGCGCGATGTCGGCCGCGAAGCTCGGGCCCGTGAGGATGGCGGCCGGGCTGCCCGGACAGGCTTCGGCGATGAGCCCCGTCGGCCCGAGGCCGGTGGCGAGATCGACGCCCTTGCAGCAGGCGACAAGCGCGCGTCCCCGAAGCCGCGCCGCCTCGGCCCGCAAGAGCCCTCCCAGCGCCTGCATCGGCACGGCCAGCAGCACCGTCTCGGCCAGCGCCTCGCCGAGATCGGCAGTGAGCCGGACCTGCTCCGGCAGATCGACGGCGAGCCGGGGCGCGCCGCCGCGCGCCCAGAGCGTCACCGGCTGCTCGCGCCCGAGCGTCACCGCGAGGGCCGTGCCGAAGGCGCCTGCGCCGAGAATGCCGATCATGCCTTGGCCCCCTTCTTGCCCGAGCCGATCAGCGCGGGTGCGCTGCGGTCGAGCGGCCAGCGCGGGCGGGCGGAAAGCTCCATCCCGTCGCGGCCGCCGGCGCGGAACCGCTCGATCCCGGCCCAGGCGATCATCGCCGCATTGTCGGTGCAGAGCCGGAGCGGCGGGGCGAGGAAG
>NZ_MABH01000171.1 GCF_001720585.1 Cereibacter johrii
CGCCGAAGGCGTCTCGGTGGCGGTGTCGGAGGGCGCGCTCGTCCTCACCTCCACCACCGGCGCACCCGTCGCGGCCTCGGCCGAGGCGCAGGCGCTCGCGGGCCAGCGTCTGACCCTCACCGATCTGCCGGACGAGGATCTGATCGTCGTCATGACCGGCACGGGCACGCTCCGGCTCGCAGGAGCGCTCGAGGAAGCCCCTCCGAGCCCCACACCGGCCGCGGTCGAGCTGCGGGTGATCGATGCGGCCAGCCGGCAGGTCGAGCTCTTCGACACGGCGACCGGCCATTCCATCGGCAGCCGCACACTCGGCGCGGACGGGTCCGTGACCGTGGGCGGGTTCCGCATCACGCTGACGGGCACGCTCGCCACCGGCGACCGGTTCACCCTGACGCCCGCCACCGGCAGCTCGGGCGGCGGCGAGATCCTCGACCGGCTGATGGCGCTGGCCTCGGGCGATCCCGCCACCGGCCAGGGCGGCTATGGGGCCGATTACATGCAGCTCCAGACCCGGATCGGCACACAGGCCAAGGCAGCCGCCGGGCGCGTCTCCTCGACCGCGGCGGCGCTCGAGGTGGCCGAACGCGCCTCTGCGGCGGCGAGCGCGGTCAATCTCGACGAGGAAGCCGCCCGGCTCATCGAGCAGCAGCAGGCCTATCAGGCCTCCTCGCAGGTCTTCTCGGTGGCGCAAACCCTGTTCGAAACCCTCCTGAACGCGCTGTGAGGCGG
Source organism: Cereibacter johrii (assembly GCF_001720585.1). Classification (GTDB taxonomy): domain Bacteria; phylum Pseudomonadota; class Alphaproteobacteria; order Rhodobacterales; family Rhodobacteraceae; genus Cereibacter_A; species Cereibacter_A johrii. The sequence goes on from NZ_MABH01000171.1 coordinate 730, forward strand.
CCATGACCCTCGGAACCACCCTCTTCGCCACGCTTGCCAGCCGCAACTTCTCGCGCCTCCAGACCGAGATCGGCACATTGCAGGCCCGCATCGCCTCGGAGGTGCGCGATCCGCGCCCGTCCGCCGATCCCACCCGCGCGGTGCAGCTTTCGGCCGCGAAGGAAATGGAAGCCACGCTCGGCCGCTACGGCGCGAATGCTGCCTCGGCCGCGGACCGGCTGGCCCATGCCGACGTGGCGCTGGGCGAGGTCGCGGCCCGGATGCGCGAACTCAAGGATGTCGTCCTGCAGGCGGGAAACCCGACGCTCTCCGATGAGGGCCGCGCCGGTCTGCGGATCGTGGCCGAGTCTGCCCGCGAGGCGCTCTTCGCGCTGGCCAACCGCAAGGATGCGATGGGGCAGGGCCTCTTTGCGGGCTATGCCGCGGGCCCGGCCTTCGTGAAGGAGGGCGACACGGTCCGCTTTGCGGGGAACGACGGGCAGCCCACGGCCCAGCTCTCCGAGACCCTGCGCGTGGCCACGAGCCTCGGCGGCGCCGAGGTCTTCATGGCGGTGCCGACCGAGACGGGGGCGCGCAGCCTCTTCGATCTGGCCGACGATCTGGTGGCGAGCCTGTCGGTGCCGCTGGCACATGCCAGCCCGCAGCGCAGCGCGGAAGATACGGCGCGGCTCTCTCTGGCCGCCCCTCCGGCCCCGGCCACGGTGCGCTTCACCCTGACGGGCCCGGCGGGCTCGGCCGAGATCGAGCAGCGGCTGCCGGGCTCGGCCCTTGCCGCCATCAATGCGGCCTCGGCCGTGACCGGCGTCACCGCCACGGAGGAACCGGACGGGACGCTTGTCCTCGGGGCCGTGGGCCGCATCTCGGTCTCGGAGATGAGCCGCAGCGACGACCCGCGCGATGTGCTCGCAACCTTCACCAGCGCGGAGGACGAGGGCGGCTGGATCATGCCCGCGCGGTTCGACGCGGCCTCGCTGACCGATGCCTTCGATGCCGCCGTGAGCCACATGGCCGAGCAGCGCGCCCGCGCCGGCGCGCTCGCCGCCTCGGTCGACACGCAGGCGGATGCGATCAAGACCCGGCAGACCCGGATAGCCACCGCCATCGGCGGGCTCGAGGATCTCGACGTGGCCGAGGCGGTCACGCGGCTGCAGCAGCTTCTCCTGACGCAGGAGGCGGCGCAGCAGACCTATGTCAAGATCGCCAACCGCAGCCTGTTCGATTACCTGCGCTAGGGCCGGATGGCACGGCCCTTGCCCGCGACGGGCATGAGGTTCGCGCTCGTCCTGATCCTGACGCTTCTGGCCGCCCCTGCTGTCGCGGCGGCCGAAAGCTGCGAGACGCTCGCGGCCCGGGCCGGTGCCGAGGCAGGCGTGCCCGAGGGGCTGATGGCGGCCATTGCCCGCGTGGAATCGGGCCGGGGCGGGCGCGCCTGGCCCTGGACGCTGAACCAGGGCGGGCGCGGCATGGTCTTCGAGACCCGGGCCGAGGCGGTGCGGATGCTCGAGGCGACGGTGGCTTCGGGCGTGTCGAACATCGACGTGGGCTGCATGCAGCTCAACTGGCGCTGGCATGCGCCGGCCTTTTCCTCGGCCGACGAGATGATCGATCCGGTGCGCAACCCCCGCCATGCGGCGCGCTTCCTGCGCGAACTCCGCGCCCGCCTCGGCTCGTGGGAGGCGGCGACGGCGGCCTATCATTCGGCCGACCGCGGGCGCGGCGCGGCCTATCTCGCCAAGGTCGAGGCCGAGCGCGGCGGATCGCGCCCGGCCGGGGCTGCGGCGGACCTGCCCGACGAGGCGACCCTTGCCGCCGCGCGGGTGCAGGGCCTCCTCGTGCTGGCCCCGCAGCCGATGGTGAGCCTCGGCGAGACGCAGGGAGGGCTGCCCCGGGCGGTCTTCGCCATCCCCTCGCGCGGGCCTCTGGAGCTTCCCGCAGCCGCGCCGGACCTCCTCGACGAGGCGGAACTTCCGCACCGCCTCCGCGCCCGGTTCCGCGCGGTCGAGTCCTTCCGCGACCTGCTTGCGATGCAGCCATGAGGCGAATACCTGTCCAAAAGGATAGTGTCCATGTCTCTCGGTCGTGACCCCTGCTTTTGCACTTTCGGACAGGCCATTGATGCAGTTGCAGCATCGGCACCGGTGGACGATCTTCATCACCAGTTAACCAATGTTCCGAAGTATGGCCCCGCCGCATGACCAGTCACTTCTCGCCCGAGGGAGCCCGCTCCCGCCCGCTGCCCCCTCCCGCCGGCCTCATCAATCGGGTGATCCCGGGCGAGTCGGTGTCGATCTGCCGGGTGAAGCAACTGATCGCCGCGGTTGCCGTCAGCGATGCGCCTGTCCTCGTGCGCGGAGCGACCGGCACCGGCAAGGAACTGGCCGCCGAGGCGCTGCACCGGGCCTCGGGCCGCGGCGGGGCGCTGATCGCGGTCAACTGCGCCGCCATTCCGGCGGATCTTCTCGAATCCGAGCTGTTCGGCCATGAGAAGGGCGCCTTTACCGGCGCCGACCGGCAGCGGATCGGCCGGATCGAGATGGCCCACGGCGGCACGCTCTTTCTCGACGAGATCGGGGACATGCCGCTGGCGCTGCAGGCCAAGCTGCTCCGCGTCCTCGAAAGCCGCCGCATCTGCCGCGTGGGGGGCACCAGCGAGATCGAGGTCGACTTCCGCCTTATCACGGCCACGCACCGCAACCTCGATGCGCAGGTGACGGCGGGCGGTTTCCGCTGCGATCTCTACTACCGCATCAACGTCTTTCCGCTCGAACTGCCCGACCTGCGCGAGCGCGCCTCGGACATTCCGCTGATCCTCGCGCGGATGCTCGAGGATCAGCTGGCGCGGGATCCGGCGCTGGATCTGCCGCATTTCGATGCGAGCGCGCTGCGGGCGCTCGCCGCGCATCCCTGGCCGGGCAATGTGCGCGAATTGCGCAACGTGCTCGCGCGCGCCATCGTGCTCTTTCCGGGCCGGATCGTGACGGCGCGCCATGTGCGCGAGAACCTTCTGCAGCTCGCCATGCCCGACCCCGAGGGACCCGCGGGCGAGCAACCGGCCGCCGCGCCGCAGGCGCAGGGGCTGCCCGAACCGAGCCAGTTCTACGACATGCTCGAGGGGCGGGCCGACCTCGACCTGCGCGGCTATCTGCGCGACATCGAGGTGGCGCTGATCGAGGCCGCTCTGGCGAAGCGCGATGGCTGCGTGAGCCGTGCGGCCGACGCGCTGCGCCTGCGCCGCACGACGCTGATCGAGAAGATGAAGAAGTTCGGCATCATGCGGTGCAGCGCGGCCTGAGCGCCGCCCACCCTGCCGGACGGGTCCGCCTCAGCTGTCCTTGTTCCAGGACTTGACGAGATTCTCGAGATAGGTCCCCGTGCTCTTCATCCGCGAGACCGCCTGTTCCATCGCCGTGAACTGCGCCAGATAACGGCTCTCGAGCTTCGTCGCTCGCAGGTCGAGCGCCTCGATCACTTCGGCCTGCTCCGCGGCCAGCTTGCCGATCTGATCCTCCCGTTTCGCGATGCTGCCCTCCGCCTCGGTCGCCCCGTCGAGCAGCGACTGGAGCTGCGAGGCAAAGCTGCGCCCGAAGCGGAGGGTGGCATCGCTGACATCGTCCCGGGCGGTGACGATCAGCCCCGCCATGTCGCCCGCAAGAACGATGTATTTGCTGGTGCCGTCGGTGCCCGGCAGGCCGAAGGTCGCGGCGCCGGCCACCGTCACAGCGCCGGTGCCGGGATCGCGTCGGAAGGCATAGTCCCCCGAGGCCGCCTTCGAGGTCGGCGCGCCTGCGACCGTCACCCCGTCGGTGCGCGAGGAGAAGCTGTCGGTGAACATCGCATCGAAGAGTTCGGGCCGCGCCGAGAAAGCCTTCTGGAAGGCCTTTTCGTCGAACGAGAGCGAGCCGTCGCGGTTGGTCGAGACCCCGAGCTGCGAGAGGTAGACGGGTTTCTCGCCATGCCCGGTCAGGGGCCCGGAGAGGAGCGAGGAGAACTGCCGTTTCAACGCCTCGACGGTGCTGTCGCCCACCAGATCGCCTGCGGCCGAGCCGTCGATCGAGCGCACCGTCACATCGCGCATGATCTTCAGCGACGCATTCAGCTCCTCGACCAGATAGGCCATGGCCGCCTCGGCCAGCGCGCTGTCGCGGCTGATCGACAGGGCCGCGGGGCCCGAGGTCTTGCCCGACACGGTGATCGTGGCACCCGGAACCAGATCGGTGATCTCGTTCGAGCCGCGGGCGACGGTGATCCCGTCGACGGTGAGCAGCGCATCCGTCGCGGACTGCACCTGAGCGTCGAGGTTGGTGGCCGTCGTGTCGAAGCGCGCCAGCCCGTTGCCCGCCGTGGCCTCGCTCACCGTGAAGCGCAGGGCGCTGCCCGCGCCGGGTTCGGACACGACGCCGAGCGAAAAGGTCCCGTCCCCCTTGTCGAGCACGCGCGCCACCACGCCCGGAATGTCGCTCAAGGCGGTGGCCAGATCCTGCAGCGTGGCGCCGGCGCCCACATCGATCGAGGAGCTGGCGAGGGCGGGGTTCTGCGCGAAGCTCGTGGCTTCCTCCGATCCTTCGGGCGCATACCAGACGCCGAAATCGATGGTGATCCTGCCCGCGCCAAGGGCGGCATCCGCCGCCGGAAAGCCGCCGAACTCCAGCACCTGCCGCTGGGCCACCTGCAGAACCTCGATCTCGGTGACCTGTTCGGACACGAGCGCGCGGTCGGTGACGCTGATCGAGAGGGCCGAGCTGGAGCTCGTGGCCTTGAGGACGGAGGATTGCGTGACGGTTCCGATGGCCTCGGTCAGCGACTGGAACTGCGCGCGCACCTTGCCCAGGGCGGAGATCGAGACCTCGGTCGCCTCGATCTTCTTCTCGGCGGCCGTGCGCTTTGCCGCCGTGTCCGCCGTGACGAGGCTCTTCGCCAGCTCGCGGATGTTCAGGCCCGAGCCCGATGCTCCGAGGGCGTTCAGCCAGTCCGTCGCCATGGGATGCTCCTTGCGCTCTACCCCCGGACTAACGGCGCGCGCCCGCGGGGCTTTAGCCCGCCCCTGCAAGAAAGATGCAAGCCCGCAGGCCGGTTTCCGGACGGCGCCTCCGTCCGCCGCGGATTTTTGGGACGGGCGCTAAAAGTTTTTCCGGCCGGCCGTTGAAGGGGACAGAGCGCCGCGAGGCGAGCGACGCGAGATCAGGAGGGTCAACCCATGACGACGATCAACACGAACATCGGTGCCATCGCGGCTCAGGCCAACATGTCCAAGGTGAACGACCAGTTCAACACGGCCATGACGCGCCTCTCCACCGGTCTGCGCATCAACGCGGCCAAGGACGACGCGGCCGGCATGGCCATCGGCGAGAAGATGACCGCTCAGGTCATGGGTCTCAATCAGGCGATCCGGAACGCCCAGGACGGCAAGAACCTCGTGGACACGACCGAAGGCGCGCACGTCGAGGTCTCGTCGATGCTCCAGCGTCTGCGCGAACTGGCCGTGCAATCCTCGAACGACACCAACACCGCCGCCGACCGCGGATCGCTCGCGGCCGAGGGCAAGCAGCTGATCGCCGAGATCAACCGCGTGGCGGAATCGACGACCTTCAACGGCATGAAGGTGCTCGACGGGTCCTTCACCGGCAAGCAGCTCCAGATCGGCGCCGACTCGGGCCAGACCATGGCCATCAACGTGGACAGCGCCGCCGCCACCGACATCGGCGCCCACAAGATCTCCAGCGCCTCCACGGTCGTGGCCGACGCGGCCCTCACCGACACGACGATCGCCGCCGCCACCGACATCACGATCACGGGCTTTGCCGGCAGCGACAAGATCACGACCGCGGCGGGCGACTCCGCGCGCACGCTGGCCGAATCCATCAACAAGAAGACCTCGAGCACCGGCGTCGAGGCCACCGCTACCACCAAGGCGCAGCTCTCGGGCTTCACCAAGGGTGACACGGTGAGCTTCAAGATCGGCACCGCCGATGGCAACGAGGTCTCGATCGGGGACGTGAGCATTACCGACGCGTCCGATGTCCGCGGCCTGCGCGACGCGATCAACGCAGTCTCGGGCCAGACCGGCATCACCGCCGCCATGGCCAAGGACGACAACAGCAAGATCGTTCTCACCGACGCGAACGGCGATGACATCATGCTGACGAGCGTCTCCTCCACCACGACCGACTTCAAGGTCACCGCGCTGAAATCCGATGGCACCGCCACCGCGACCAACGTGGACATCGGCTTCGGGACGAACAAGAGCGCCGGCGTGACCGGGCAGGTGGACCTCGTCTCGACCAAGTCCTTCTCGGTTGCGGCCACCGTCTCCGGCGGCGCAACGGCGCACTTCGCCAATGCGAACGAGGGGTCGGAACTCAGCTCGGTGGCCGAGATCGATCTGTCCACCGCCGAAGGCGCATCCGCCGCGATCGGCGTCATCGACGTGGCCCTGTCGAAGATCAGCCAGTCGCGCTCGGAACTGGGTGCGGTCTCGAACCGCCTCGACTCGACCATCTCGAACCTGACCAACATCTCGACCAGCGTGCAGGCCGCCAAGTCGCAGGTGATGGACGCCGACTTCGCGGCGGAATCGACGAACCTCGCCCGCTCGCAGATCCTGAGCCAGGCCTCGACGGCGATGCTGGCGCAGGCGAACTCCTCGAAACAGAACGTCCTGAGTCTGCTCCGCGGCTGACGGAAAACCGACGGCACCGCATCGGCCCTCCGCCCGCGCACGGGCGGAGGGCTTTCGCGCCAAGCGATTTGCCGCCGCGGCGGCAGATCCCGTGTCGACCCTCCGTCATTTTACCCCTGTCAAACTGAAATTTTGCCCGGCCGGCCGATCTCCGCCACTCTCTCCCTGCGACAGGGTTGGGATGACGCCGGGAATGCAGCTTTATACCGCACAGAGCTTCGCACAGCGCCAGTCGCTCGTGGTGACGGCACAGCTCCAGCAGGCCATCTGCCTGCTGCAGATGCCGAATGCCGAACTCTCCTCCTTCATCGAGAGCCAGTCCGAGGAAAACCCTTTCATCGAACTGCGACTGCCGCCGGCGCCGGTGCCGCAGGCACCTCTCGGCAAGACCGCGCCGGAGGACTGGGACCGTGTGGCGGGGCTGGCCGCCGATCCGGGGCCGTCGCTTTACGTCCATGTCGCGGCCGAGATCGCGCGTCTGGGGCTCGACGCCCCGCAAGCGGCGGCCGCCCAGATCTTTCTCGATGCGCTCGAGCCTTGGGGCTGGCTCGGTCGTCCGCTGGAGGAGCTTGCCTTCCGCGCGGGCCTGTCGCTCGAGGCGGCAGAGGCGCTCCTCGCGCGGCTGCAGAAGATCGAGCCCGCAGGCCTCTTCGCGCGCACGCTCGCCGAATGTCTCAGGCTTCAGGCGGAAGAGCAGGGGCTGCTCACCCCGCTGTTCGCGGCCGTCCTCGCGCATCTGCCGCTGCTGGCTGCGGCCGATCTCAAGGGCTTGTGCCGCGCATGCGGCTGCGGGATGGAAGATCTGAAGGCCGTGTTGCGCAGCCTCCGCGGCCTCAATCCCAAGCCGGGCGCGCTGTTCGACCCGGCCCCTCCGCCCCAGCGGCCGCCGGATCTGGTGGTCAGCCGCGGCGCCGAGGGCTGGCGGGTGGATCTGAACCGCTCGACGCTGCCCGCCGTCGTGGTGCGCTCGGATGCGGCGGAGGGCTTCGCCCGGACGGCCGCGCCCTATGTGGGCGAGCGGCTGTCGGTCGCGCGCTGGCTTGCGAGGGCCGTCGAGCACCGCAACCAGACCACGCTCAAGATCGGCGCCGAGGTGGTCCGTCGCCAGCGCGGTTTCCTCGAGGAGGGGCCGGCGCGCATGGCGCCCATGACGCTGCGCGAGGTGGCCGATGCGGTGGGCGTGCACGAAAGCACCGTCAGCCGGGTGAGTTCGGGACTGATGATCGCCACGCCGCAGGGCACCTTTCCGCTGAAGTCGTTTTTCACCGCAGCCCTCGCCGCGCGTGAGGGCGACACGGCGGGATCGGCCGCCGCCGTCCGGCACCGCGTCCGCCAGCTCGTGCAGGCGGAATCGCCCGACGATCCGCTGAGCGACGATGCGATCGCAAGGATCATTTCCGACGAGGGCGTGACGCTCGCCCGGCGCACGGTCGCCAAATATCGCGAGCAGCTGAACATTCCCTCGTCGGTGCAGCGCCGCCGTCAGGCCATCGTCACCGGCGCGCTCTGAACCGTCTCAGGCCGAGGCCGGCGCGGGCAGGGGCAGGGCGCGCGCGAACAGAAAGCGCGCCTGCGGCTCGAGCCTCCGCCAGGCGGCATGGGCCTCGGCTTCGCTGCCCGCGGCCAGAGTTGCCACGGGCAGGAGGCCCCGCAGCCTGCGGTCCGCCCGCACATAGGCCGGGCCCGCGCGCCCCACATGCACGGCGGCCAGCAGATAAACGCCGGCCGCAAGCCAGGGCGCAACCGCGAAGGCCAGCGCCACCGCCGCGGCCAGAGCGGCCGCAAGCCCCCAGAGCCGCATCTGCAGGAGCCAGAGCGGGGTGGCGAGCCAGGCGAGCGTGACCCCCGACAGCGGCTGGAGATCGTAGGTCGCGTCCGGCCCCGCCAGCACCTCCCAGTTCCGCAGCCCCTCGGGGTGAAGTCGCGGGCCCTCGGGCAGCAGGGGCGCGGGCACCGTCTCCCACCGGCCGAGGCCCGGGGTTGCGGCCAGCAGGGTGAAGTCGGCCTCGCCCCGCCGGAACCCGAGCGCCAGGGGCCTGCCCGCGGCGAAGCGCTCCGCCAGGG
>NZ_MABH01000172.1 GCF_001720585.1 Cereibacter johrii
GCGCGCCCGCGGCGGCGAGATCGAGGCCCGTGACCAGCACCGTCAGCGCCGAGCCGCAGGCGATGGCATGCGCCCCGCCGAAGGCCAGAAACCGCGCCTCGGCCACGCGGCCCGCCTCGATCCGCAGCATCAGCCGGATCGCATCGCCCGCCTCGAGGCTGCCGGCGGTGCCCACCGCATCGGCCGCCTCGAGCGGCCCCGCGTTCCGCGGGTTGAAGAAGAGATCGAGCGCCTTTCCGGTTTCGTCGAGCATGGCACCACCTCAGCAGAAGGACTTGCCGCAGCCGCAACCGCCCTTGGCGTTCGGGTTGTCGAACACGAACCCGGTGCCCTCGAGCGAGGTCACGAAGTCGATGGTCACGCCGTTCAGATAGGTGCCGCTCTGCGGATCGATCAGCACCCGCAGGCCCTCGGCCTCGACCACCAGATCGTCGGGGGCTTCCGTCAGCTCCAGCGACATGCCGTATTTGAGGCCGGCGCATCCGCCCGACTGAACCATCAGGCGCAGGCCTGCGACCGGCTGGCCGGCGCCCTCGATGGCTCCCTTGATGGCGGCTTGAGCGGCGGGGGTAATCTGGATCATCCGAACTCTCCTGCGTGTCGCGGGCTCCCGCTGAAGAAGAAGCACGGGGCGTGCCAAGTTCCGGGCGCAAGGCACCGCAGGGAGTTGCGGAAGATCCTGCCCGCCGGCCCGTCGGAGGGAATCCGACAATGACGGTTTCACGACAGAAGGCACGAGGCGGGGACCGGCGGACGGGCCGGGCAGGATCCCGGCCGACCTGCCTGGGTCGGCGCAGGACGGACCCGGCAGGAACGGTCAGGCAGACCGCTGCCCGGAAAGACCGGGCGCGCCGAACGCGACAACGTGCCCTTCGGCCCCGGCTTGTCCTGACGGGGATCGGCGCCCGGGCGTGGCGGCGCCTGTTGAGCGGGCCACGGTCCCGGCCGCCATCCTGTGCGGATCCGGTGTGTCCGGCAGGACGGGCTTCCGCAGGCGGCGCCGGTCACGAGGATGGTCCTCGGACCGGGAGCGCCCGTCGCGCGGCAGGGCCGCGGCAGGCCGAGCCGTCAATCGGCGTCGGGGCCGAAGCAGAGCGGCTGCTCGGCGCAGGCGTCGCAGTTCGGCGCGAGGCACATCGTGCCGCCGTTGTCGGTGCAGATCTGGCGGTAGAAGAAGCGCTTCCAGCGCATGTTGCGACTGTTGGCGGCATGGAGGCGCGGGAAATGCCGCTCGATGAGCCTGCCCAGATGGCCGCGCGAGGGCAGGCCCAGATCCTCCCACAGATGGTTGGCCTCGAGCGCACGGCGGGCGAGGATGGCGGCCAGCCAGCGCGCCTCGTCGCTGGTCCGCCCGCCCCGCCAGAGGAGAAGCGTCGCCAGATCGGACTGTTCGAGGGGCAGCGGCCCGGGCGGGGACAGGGCGGGAAGCGTGAGGCCCGGGCACCAGCGCCGCGCCAGCGCCTCGAGCGCCGCGGGCTCGAGCCCCAGAAGATCGCAGAGCTCCCCCCGCCCCGCCGCCTGCTCGCGCAGCGCATGGGCGAGGATCGCCGCCATGTCGGCCCGGTCGGCCGCAGCGCCGGTGAAGAGGTCAGCGCTCCACTGGTTCATGGGTCTGGCAATCCTTGGGGCAGACGCGGGCGCAGGCGCCGCAGCCGACGCAGAGCTCCGGATGTGCCATGACCATGACCTTGCGGAGGATCTCGTCGTCATCGTCGTCATCGTCCTCATCGTCCGAACAGTCGACGAGCTCGCCCTCCTCGGTGACGCCGCGCAGCGCCAGCACGTCCTGACCGCAGACCTTGTAGCAGCGGCCGCAGCCGATGCAGGTCTTCAGGTCGATCGAGATGAGGAACTTGGGCGTATATTCGGTGCCGCCCCGGGTGAATGCGGTGATGAACAAGTCTGTCTCCTGTCTGGGCGCGCGGGCGCCGGGATGGGGGCGCCGCGTCGAGCGCGGCGGACCGTGCGGGATCCCCGCGGCAGGGCGGGGAAGGACGGCGCGCGGCGGCCGGGATCAGTCGCGCGCGGCCTCGGGATGGGCCTCGATCTTGCGCACCGCGGCCGAGGCGAGTTTCTCGCCCGCCTCGGCGAGCTTCTCGTAGCTGGCGAAGCCGAAGCGGTGGACGTCGCGCATGTGCTTGGAGACCAGCACGAGGCTGCCCCCGATCAGCACCACCCGGCCGAAGCCCTCGTGGTGGAACTTCGCCATGTGCCCCGCCATGATGCCGGTGCGCTTTTCGACGAGGAGCCCCACCGCATCGTAGAACTTCTCGATCCGGGCGATGGTCTCGGGCTCGGGATCGCTGATGATCGGCATCTCGCGCCGCTCCTCGGGGGTGAGGATATAGTCGGCCAGAAGCTCGGCGTCGGTCTTGCCGTCCCAGTGGCCGTAGCTGTCCTGCGCGCGGACGATGGCGGCCAGCTGGTCGAGATAGTCGCTCGCCGGATAGAGGCCGCCGCGCGGCAGGGTCTCGGTCTCGCTCATCGGGTCTCCTCCTCGAGAAAGCTGGGGGCAGGACGGCCGAGCACCTTGCGCAGGAAGGGCGGCACGTTGCCGTTCAGCATGTCCTGCACCTGGGCCACGATGGCCGAGATCGGCTCGGGCTCCTTGCGCTTGATCGGATGGACGCCCGCGCGCACCACGCGGGCCGCGGCCGGACCGCCGATGGCCAGCACGAACAGGAGCGCGCAGCCCGCCAGCGCCTCGACCTTGGGGGCGATGCGGTCGGCGCTGTCGTCGTGCCTGCCGCCCTGATCGGTGGTCTCGTCGAAGCCGATGGCTTCCACGAACCGCGCGGATGTCGCCGAGACGTCCCAGAGAGCGAAACTCCGGCAGGAGCCGAAATGGGCGTTGAGGTTTTCGAGGTCGTTGGTCGCGATGGCGATCCTGAGGGGCGCGCAGGCCGGGTCGGTCATGGGGGGCTCCGGGTCAATGAGTCTGAGGCGGCGGGGGGGCATGGTCGAACTCCGGGGAGATGCGGGCGGCACCGAAATCCTCCGGGCGCGGCCGGTGCGGATGCGAGAGCACGGCATTGGCGATCTCGTAGAGGAAGGCGCGCGTGCCGCGGTATCCGGTGCGGCAGGCATCCATCGTGCCCAGCCGGTCGAAGATCGGGAAACCCGCCCGGACATGGGGCAGATGCAGCCGCTCGGCCATCATCCGGCCGTGGGCATGGGTCAGCAGAAGCCGCGCGCCGGAGGCTCGGGCCAGCCGCTCCAGATCGCCGAGATCGCCGATCAGCACCTCCTCGACCGGCAGGCGCTCCACGGCGGGGCTCGCCGTGCTGGCCACGACGGTCAGCTCCGCGCCCATGGCGGCCAGCGTGGTGCCGAGCGCGAGGCCGAGGTCGGGGTCGAGACCCATGGCGACCTTCAGGCCGCCGATGTGGAAATGCGCATCGAGCATCGCGTCCGCCAGCCGCGCCCGGTCGCGCCGCACGGCTGCGGGCACCTCCGCCCCCGAAAGCCGCATGAGGGTCGCCACGAACGCATCGACCGCCTTGAGCCCCGTCACCGACGGGAAGACATGCGCGGGCACGCCCAGCGCGGCCAGCTTCTCGGCCGCCGGGCGCATCGCCTCGCCCAGCGCCAGCGTCGCGATGGAGCCGCCCATCGTCGCAATGTCGGCCAGCCGCGTGCCGCCCAGCGAATGGCCGCGCCAGTCCTCGGCCAGATGGCCGTCGAGCGAGAGCGAGAGATCGGGCAGGATCACCGGATGGAGGCCGAAGGCGCGGATCAGGCCCGCGATCTCCTCGATGTCGGCGGCGGTCATGTTGGCGCCGGGCAGGAGGTTCACCTGCCGGAGCCGCCGCGGCCCCTCGGCCACGAGCGCCTCGACGATGGCCTCGACGGCGCGGGCCCAGCCCTCCTCGAGCCCGCCCGCGAAATCCGGGGTGGCGGCATAGACCACCGCCGTATCGGCAAAGTCGCGGCGGCGGGCCAGCATCTCGCGCAGTTCCCCCGCGATATCCTCGCCGCGGGTCTCGACGAGCGCGGTCGAGGCGATGCCGATGAATTGCGGGCTCGCGCGCTTGCGCAGGTTCTCGATCGCCTCCTCGATCTGCTCGCCGCCGCCGAGGATCGCCGAGACCTCGTTCATCGCCGTGGTCTGAAGCGGGATCGCCTCCTTGAAGTGGCGCACCATATGGACCATCGCGAAGGCCGTGCAGCCCTGCGCGCCGTGAAAGAGCGGGATCGCGCCCTCGATGCCGAGATAGGCCATGGCGGCGCCGAGCGGGGCCGAGACCTTCAGCGGGTTGGTCGAGAGCGCGCGGTCGGGGTGGATCAGGCGGGCCATGTCAGCAATCCTCGAAATCGGCTTTCGAGCCGGGCACGGCCGCAAGCTCGAACGGCGCAGCGGGTGCCGCCTCCGGGGGCCGGTCCCACGGGGCGGGGTCGCGCAACTCGGCCCACATCGGGTTGTTGATCGACCGGTCGATGGCGCGCACGAGATCGACCATGCCCATGTAACCCGCGTAGGGTTCGTGCTTTTCCTGGTTCACGTCGATCCAGGGCACGCGGGCCTTCAGCGCCACGAACTGCGACCGCCCGCCCGACATGAGCACATCGGCCCGCGCCTCGCGCAGCATCCGGTACATCTCCTTCGGGGCCATGTTCTCGTACATGTGCGCGTCCGTCCCCATGATCTCGGTGACGCGCTCGCGGTCGCCCGGCGTGGCCTTGCGCATCGAGGTGCCGACCACCTCCATCCCCAGCTCCTGCAGGGCCGAGACCACCGACCATGTCTTGTGCCCGCCGGTGTAAAGCAGCACGCGCCGGCCGGCCACGGCGGGGCGCAGCGGTTCGAGCGCGGCCCAGGTGCGGGCCTCCTCCTCGGCGATCAGCGCCTCGCAACGGGTCAGGAGGTCCGCGGGCGCGCCGCGGGCGACCAGCATCCGGCACAGGGTCCGCAGCGCGTCGGACGTGTCGGAGATGCCGTAGAAGCTGCCCTCGAACCACGGGATCCCGTAGCGGTCCTCAAGCTTGCGGGCGATGCCCAGGAAGGCGTGCGAGCAGACGAGCATCGTCACCCGCGCCCGGTGCATCATGGCCACCTGTGCATAGCGCGCGTCCCCCGAGACCGAGCCCAGGATGCGGATCCCGAGGCGGTCCAGAAGCGGCTTCACCTGCCACAGCTCGCCGGACAGGTTGAAGTCGCCCAAGATGTTGATGTCGCAGGCGGTCTCCGTCGCGGGCTCCATCGTGCCCACCACATGCTCGACCAGCGCATCCACGCCGAGCTTGTTGCCGAGGTTCTTCGAGCCCGCATAGCCCGGCACGTTGATCGGGATCACCGGGCGGCCGAACCGTTCGGCGGCGGCCTTGCAGACCGCGCCGATGTCGTCGCCGATGAGCGCGGTCACGCAGGTGGCATAGACGAAGACCGCGGCCGGGTTCTCCTGCGCGATCACTTCGCGGATGGCGCGAAAGAGCCTGGCCTCGCCGCGGCCCATCACGATGTCGAGCTCGGTAAGGTCGGTGGTGAAGCCGCGGCGGTAGAGGTCGGAGCCCGACGAGGCCGAGCCGCGGTTGTCCCAGCCGTTGCCCCAGCAGGCGAGCGGGGCATGGACCAGATGGGCCACGTCGGTGATCGGTTGCAGCGCGATCATCGCCCCGTCGAAGGCGCAGCCCCCGGCAGCGGCGCCGGGCGTCAGCTGTTTCGCGCACCCCTTCCGGCGCTCGCCCTCGGACTTGGCGGTGTTGGTGGCGCAGCCCGGCTCGTGAAAGGCGTCCTGGATCTTCTGCTTCAAGGCTTCCGACATCTGCCGCTCCTTCGGTTGCAGGGAAAGAAGCAGCCGGCGTGCCAAGCGGGCGGAGCCGCGTAACTCTCTGTCAGATCGGGCGAAAGCCGGGCCGCGTCTCCTTTCCGCCGCCGTTCGGCACCGCATTGTCGCATCTGCGACAGGGCGCTGCAGGAGGATCCTCTCTCGCGGGCCCCGGGGCGCGCGCCATGCAGAAACGGCCGGTGCGGGGCACCGGCCGTCCTGCGCCTGGCTGGCGGGCGCCCGAGGGCGCGCCGCACCGGCTCAGCGGGTCAGGTCGAACGAGATGTCGGACTCGTCGTCGAGCTTGTCGAAGATCTTGTCGAGGATCTTCACCAGCACCTGGATCGCGCCCTGGTAGCCGAAGGTCGGGAAGCGGTGGTGGTGGTGGCGGTCGAAGATCGGGAAGGTCAGGCGGATCAGCGGCACGTTGCAGTCGCGCTCAAGGTACTTGCCGTAGCTGCTGCCGATCAGCAGGTCCGCCGGTTCCGTGGCGAGGATCGAGCGCAGGTGCCACAGGTCCTTGCCCGCCCAGACCTGGCAGCCTTCGCCGAAGGGCGAGGAGGCCAGCAGCTCCTTCATCTGCGCTTCCCACTCCTTGCCGCCGTTGGTGGCGAGGCAGTGCTTCGGCTCGCCGCCCATCTCCATCACGAAGCGGGCCATGGCATAGACGAAGTCGGGATCGCCGAAGATGGCGTAGGTCTTGCCGTGCAGATAGGCTTGGCTGTCGGCCATGGCGTCGATCAGGCGGCCGCGCTCGAGGCGGAGCGCTTCCGGGATCTCCTTGCCGGTCAGCTCCGAGACCTTCATCAGGAACTCGTCGGTGGCCTTCACGCCCATCGGATAGTGGAAGGCGGCGGTCTGCTGACCCACTTCCTCGCAGAAGGCGAGCGTCTTGCGGGTGCAATATTCCTGCAGCGAGAGCGTGGCCTTGGCGTTCAGGGCCTCCTTGATCTCCTCCTGCGTGGTGCCGCCCGCATACATGCGGTATTCGCCGTCGGAGGGCGTGTCGTAGACATCCGAGGCATCGCCCAGAACGGTCGCCTCGACACCCATCAGGCCGAGCATCCGGCGCATCTCGCGGATGTTGCCCACGCAGTAGCCGTCGAAGCCCGGGATGATGTTCAGCCCCTCGCCCGCGGTGCGCGGCGCGTCCTTCCAGAAGTTCGACAGGATGCCCTTCTGCATGTTGTCGTAGCCGTCGACGTGGCTGCCCACGAAGGCCGGCGTATGGGCGAAGGGCACCGGGAAGTCGGCCGGGACGCTTTCCTTTTCCTTCGACTTGATGATGAAGGAGTTGAGGTCGTCGCCGATGACTTCCGCCATGCAGGTGGTGGAGACGGCGATCATCTTCGGCGAATAGAGCGCGTAGGTGTTGGCGAGCCCTTCCACCATGTTGTTCAGGCCGCCGAACACCGCCGCATCCTCGGTCATCGAGGAGGACACCGCCGATGACGGCTCCTTGAAGTGGCGGGCGAGGTGCGAGCGATAGTAGGCCACGCAGCCCTGCGAGCCGTGCACGAAGCTCATGGTGCTGTCATAGCCGGCGGCGGCGAAGACCGCGCCGAGCGGCTGGCAGGCCTTGGCCGGGTTGATGGTCACGCAGGAGCGGGCGAGGTTCTTCTCGCGATAGTCCCAGGACTTCGTCCAGTCCGCGGTTTCGGCCACCGTCTCGGCGGGCGTCGCATTCTCGTAGGTGGCGCGCTTCTTCTCGAGCATCGCCTGATATTCGGGTTCCTTGAACAGATCCTTGTGATCCAGAACCTTTTCGGCCGACTGCGGCATAAGCATGATCCTTCTGCTGGCCGTCCTCATTCCGGGACGCACCTTGCATGGGTGGAGGGGAGGGTCGGGGGGCGGGAGCAGGCCCCCCTTGGGCTGGCCTCAGGCCGTCTTCTTCCAGGGCGCGTCGAACATGCCCCAGACGGGGTTGTTGATCGCGAGATCCATGTCGCGCGCGAAGATCGCGTAGCCGTCGTAGCCGTGGTAGGGGCCGGAATAGTCCCAGGAGTGCATCTGACGGAACGGGATGCCCATCTTCTGCGTGTTGTACTTTTCCTTGATGCCCGAGCCCACGAGATCCGGACGGATGGCCTCGACGAATTTCTCGAGCTCGTAGCCCGAGACGTCGTCGTAGATCAGCGTGCCTTCCTTGATGTAATGGCCGGTGCGCTTGTAGTCGTCGTTGTGGGCGAATTCGTAGCCGGTGCCCACGATCTCCATGCCCAGGTCGTGGTAGGCGTCGACGACGTGGCGCGGACGCAGGCCGCCCACATAGAGCATCACCTTCTTGCCTTCGAGGCGCGGCTTGTATTTCGCGTTCACCGCATCGACGAGCGGCTGGTATTTCGCGATGACCGCTTCGGCATTGGCCTGGATCCTGGCGTCGAACTTCGCGGCGATGTCGCGCAGCGAGGCCGCGATCTGGGAGGGCCCGAAGAAGTTGTATTCCATCCACGGCACGCCGTGGTTCTCTTCCATGTGCCGGCAGATGTAGCTCATCGAACGGTAGCAGTGGATGAGGTTCAGCTTGGCCGCCGGAGCGCGCTCCATCTCGGCGATGGTCGCGTCGCCCGACCATTGCGCGATGACGTTCAGGCCGATCTCTTCCAGCAGGATGCGGCTCGACCAGGCGTCGCCGCCGATATTGTAGTCGCCGATGATGTTGACGTCATAGGCGCCCGGCTCGTAGCCCGCGCGCGCGCCCTCGCCCGCTTCCAGCACCCAGTCGCGGATCATGTCGTTCGCGATATGGTGGCCGAGCGACTGCGACACGCCGCGGAAGCCCTCGCAGCGCACCGGAACGACGCGCTTGCCGATGTCCTTGGCCTTCTTCTTCGAGACCGCCTCGATGTCGTCGCCGATCAGGCCGATCGGGCATTCGGACTGGATCGAGATCCCCTTGTTCAGGGGAAAGAGCATGTTCAGCTCGTCGATGGTCTTTTCCAGCTTCTTGTCACCGCCGAAGACGATGTCGTTTTCCTGGAAGTCGGTGGTGACCTGCATCGTCACGAACGAATCCACGCCCGTGGTGCCGGTGTAGTAGTTGCGGCGCTGGGACCAGCTGTAGTGGCCGCAGCCGACGGGGCCGTGGCTGATGTGCAGCATGTCCTTGACCGGGCCCCAGACCACGCCCTTCGAGCCGGCATAGGCGCAGCCGCGGATGGTCATCACGCCGGGGACCGACTTGATGTTCGATTTCACATTGTCGCATTTCGACTGGATGCCGGGTTCGGCCTCCACGACGGGCGCCGCGACATTCAGGTGCTTGGCGCGTTTCTTCTTGGCCTTGTCGGGGTAGGCGGCCAGCACCTCCTCGATCAGCTTCATGTTGGTCTCGGCAGAGTCAGCGATATCTTTCGCCATGGGGCGGGCTCCATTCGGCAGGGAGGGAAAGGGACCGGGCGGCGCCCGGCCCCCGATCGGATCAGGCCTCGGCGGCGGCGATGGCGGCGAGCCGGTCTTCCTCGGACTGCATGATGCCGAAATCCATCAGCATCTCTTCCAGCTCTTCCATGGTGATCGGGGTGGGGATCACGCCCTTGCCCGAGTTCTCGTGGATCTTGCGGGCCAGCTCGCGATATTCGTTGGCCTGCTTGCTGTCGGGCGCATACTGGATGACCGTCTCGCGGCGGAGCTCGGCGTGCTGCACGATATTGTCGCGCGGGACGAAGTGGATCATCTTGCAGCCGAGACGCGCGGCCAGGGCTTCGGCCAGTTCCAGCTCGCGGTCGGTCTTGCGCTCGTTGCAGATCAGGCCGCCCAGACGCACGCCGCCCGAGTTGGCATATTTCAGGATGCCCTTGGCGATGTTGTTGGCCGCATAGAGCGCCATCATCTCGCCCGACATGACGATGTAGATTTCCTGCGCCTTGTTCTCGCGGATCGGCATGGCGAAGCCGCCGCAGACCACGTCGCCCAGAACGTCGTAGGAGACATAATCCACGTCGTCGTAGGCGCCGTTTTCTTCGAGGAAGTTGATGGCGGTGATGACGCCGCGGCCCGCGCAGCCCACGCCCGGCTCCGGCCCGCCGGCCTCGGTGCATTTGATGCCCTTGTAGCCGATCTTGACCACATCCTCGAGCTCGAGATCCTCGACCGAGCCCGCTTCGGCAGCGAGGTGAAGCACGGTGTCCTGCAGCTTGGTGTTCAGGATCAGGCGGGTCGAGTCAGCCTTGGGGTCGCAGCCGACGATGAGGATCTTCTGGCCCATCTCGACCAGCGCCGCGAGGGTGTTCTGCGAGGTCGTCGACTTGCCGATCCCGCCCTTGCCGTAGAAAGCGATCTGCCGGAGTTTTCCCATGGTCATGTCCTTTGCGAAGGGTGTCTCTGGTGAAGGCGGCGGTGCCCGCCGGTCTCGCCCTCTGGAAAAGCAGCCGCCGTGCCAAGAGGCGCGGGCTGGTTTTTTACATTGTTTTTCCGCGACTTATTCGATGGCTTGGGCGGGGGACGGGCCGGGACGGGCCTTGTGCGAAAACCGACAATTCCCCGACAATGGCGCGCGACGGGCGGAAGGGCCGGCCGCGGAGAAGCCGGGGGCTGCGCGCCCCCGGACCCCCGCGGGATATTTGGGCAGAGTGAAAG
>NZ_MABH01000173.1 GCF_001720585.1 Cereibacter johrii
GCGCCGCCTCGGCCCCGGCGGGACCGCCGCCCACGACGAGGACGCGCTGGCCCGGACGGAGCGCAAGGGCGGCGCCTCCCGCCGCGAAACCGGCGGCGGCGGCGGCAAGGCCCAGGGTGAAATGGCGGCGGCTCAGGCTCTGCATCGTCAGGTCTCCTAGCGGGACCGGGCCCGGCCTGCGGCCGGAACGCCCGGGATCAGCGTTTCTTTTCCAAGAGCTCGGCTTCGGGATGGATCGGGCGGTAGATCTCGACGCGGTCGCCCTCGGCCAGCGTCCGGTCGAGCGGGCAGATCGCCCCGAAGATCCCCACCTTGTTCACCGCGAGGTCGATCTCGGGGAACTGGGCCAGAAGCCCCGACCGCTCGATCGCCTCGCGCGCACTGGTGCCCTCGGGCACGTCCACATGCTTCCAGACCTGCACGGTCGGCTTGGCATAGGCCACTCCCACGATCATGCGTCGTCCCCCGCCTCTTGCAGCCGCGGCGTCAGCACGCCGGCCGCGGTGAACACGCGCTCGACGCGCAGATCCCGGATCTCCTGCTCGAGGCTCTTCTTGCGGCTGTCGACGATCGACTTCAGCGCGAGGATGACCCCGAGCAGGATGAAGCCGCCCGGCGGCAGGATGGCGATCAGGAAGCCCGGATAGTCGGGCAGGATCGTGAGCTCCATGAAGGCGAAATGCGGCCCGAGCAGCACCGAGGCCTGCGCGAAGAGCGTGCCCGAGCCCACCAGCTCGCGCACCGCCCCCACGAGGACCAGCGCCAGCGTGAAGCCCACCCCCATGGTCAGCCCGTCGAAGGCCGAGGCCAGGATGCCGTGGCGCGAGGCGAAGGCCTCGGCGCGCCCGAGGATGGCGCAGTTCGTGACGATCAGCGCGATGAAGAGGCCCAGAACCTTGTGCAGGTCGTGGACCCAGGCGTTCAGCGCGAGATCGACCACCGTCACGATGGCCGCGATCACGAGGACGAAGGCCGGGATGCGGATCTCGGGCGTGATGGCAGGGCGCAGGGCCGAGATGGCCGCGTTAGACAGGATGAGGACGGCGGTGGTGGCCAGACCCATGCCGAGCCCGTTGGTGGCCGTCCCGGTGATGGCGAGCGTGGGACAGAGCGCCAGCATCTGGCCCACCACGATGTTCTTGTCCCAGAGCCCGTCGCGGGCGATCTTGCCGAAATCCGTGGACATGGGGTTCCTCCTCCCTCAGGAGCGGGGCGGGAGCGGGGCTAGCAGCTCCGCGCGGTGACGGTCGAACAGGGTGAGGCCGCGGTGAATCGTGCCCACCACCGCGCGGGGCGTGATGGTCGCGCCCGAGAACTGGTCGAAGATGCCGCCGTCGCGGCGCACCTTCCAGCCGGCGGGCCCGGGATCGGCCAGCGAGCGGCCGGCGAAGTCCTCGATCCAGTCGTCCTTGCCGATCTCGATCTTGTCGCCGAGGCCCGGCGTCTCGGTATGCGAGAGCACGCGCGCGCCGAGGATCGTGCCGTCGGCGGCCACCGCCATCAGGACGCGGATCGCGCCGCCGTAGCCGTAGCCCGTGAGCTCGAAGGTGACGGCCGTCACCGCCCCGCCCCTGGCGGCCACATAGACCCGCACCGCCCCTTCGTCCGCGTCCGCGAGGGTGCGGATATCGGCGGTGGGATCGTTGTCGTGCAGGGTTTCGGGCAGCACCTGCGCGAGCGAGGCCAGCAGATCCTCGGCCGAGCGGGCGGCGATGGGGCCGCGGGTGGCGTCGCTGGCCAGCGCCAGCATCAGCGCCGAGACGAGCGAGAAGAGGCCGAGGAGCAGCCCCGAGACGAGGGGCGAGCTCTTCCAGTCGCGGGCGGGGCCCGGGGGCGGCGGAGCGGCGGTGTCGTCGGTCATCTCTTCCCTCCGCGCGGCGCCCGGGCCTTGACCGGCAGGGGCTTGCCCGTCCGGGTGCGGCCGAAGACGCGGGGGCGCACATAGGTTTCGATCAGCGGCGTGCAGGCATTCATCAGCAGCACCGCGAAGGCCACGCCCTCGGGGAACGAGCCCCAGGTGCGGATCACGAAGACGAGCGCGCCGATCGCCACGCCATAGACGAACTTGCCCATCGCGGTGACCGGCGAGGTCACATAGTCGGTCGCGATGAAGAAGGCGCAGAGCATCGTCGAGCCCGAGGTCAGATGCAGGAGCGGCGGCGCAAACCTGTCGGGGGCGAGCGTCGAGGCCAGCGCCGAGAGCCCGGCCAGCGTGCCCAGGACCGAGAGCGGGATCACGGGCGTGACGATGCGCAGCGCCATCAGCGCGATGCCCCCGAGGAGGAGCAGGATCGTGCTGGTCTCGCCGAGGCTGCCCGGCACGAGGCCGATCAGCCGCGCCTCGAGACCCGCCAGATCCGGCGCGATCTCGGACATGGTGGCGCCTGCGCCGATCTGGCTCTTGATGTGGCTCAGCGTCGAGGCGCTCGAGACGGCGTCGAACTCCTGCGAGCCCGCGAAGGTGATGGCGAGCCCGTCGAGAAAGCCCGGCCCCTCGGGCAGACCCACCGGCGCGACCCAGGTCGTCATGTGGACGGGCAGCGCGATGAGCAGCATGGCGCGGGCGACCATGGCCGGATTGAAGAGGTTCTGGCCCAACCCGCCGAAGAGATGTTTCGCGATCACGATGGCGATGGCCGAGCCCGTCCCCCCGAGCCACCAGGGCGCGTAGGGCGGCAGCGTCATGGCCACGAGCCAGCCCGTCAGGATGGCCGAGCCGTCGCCCGCGAACCGCGCCACGGGCTTGCCCGCGACCCGGAGGCAGGCCACCTCGAAGAGCCAGGCCGAGGCCACCGTCACGAGGAAGAGGAAGATCGCGGGCCAGCCGAACATCCACAGGCCGAAGAGCGTGGCGGGCGCGAGCGCCGCGCTCACCGTCAGCATGGTGCGCGAGACGGTGAAGAGCGTGTGGGTGTGCGGACCCGAGATGATGAGCGGGGCGGTCATTGCGCGGCACCTCCGGGCTGGGCCATCGCCTGAGCGGGCGGCGGCGGCGGCGGCGCGGCGGCCTCGCGCTGCTTCCTGGCCTCCATCTCGGCCTTGCGCTTGGCCATCATCTGCCGCTTGGCCTCGGCCGCGGCCTCTTCGCGGGCCTTCCGCGCGGCGGCGAGGCGCTTCGTCTCTTCCTGCTGGTGCCTGCGCCCCTCGGCCTCCGCGAGCTTGCCCTTGGCGTAATGGATCGTCTGCACGAGCGGGATGTTCGAGGGGCAGGTGAAGGAGCAGCAGCCGCAGGTGATGCAGTCGAGAAGCCCGATCCGCCCCGCCCCCTCGAGATCCTCGGACTGGATGCGGGCATTGAGCTCGAAGGGCGTGAGGCCCACGGGGCAGGCCTGCGCGCAGCGCCCGCAGCGGATGCAGGGCATGGTGTCGAGGCCGGGGGTCTCGGCGCGCGTCAGGGCGAGGATGCCGCTCGTGCCCTTCACCACCGGCACGCGCGGGTTCTGGATCGGCTGGCCCATCATCGGCCCGCCGAGAAGCAGCCGGTCGGGCTCTTCGGCATAGCCGTCGCAATGGGCGATGACCTCCGACACGGGCGTGCCGATCAGGACGCGCACATTGGCGGGCCGCCGCACCGCCCGGCCCGAGACCGTGACCACGCGCGACAGGAGCGGCTCGCCGTAGCGCACCGCGAGATGGACGGCATGGGCGGTGGCTGCATTGTGGACGACGACGCCCAGATCGGCGGTCAGCGCCCGCGCCGGCGTCTCGCGCCCGGTCAGGATCTTCACCAGATGCTTCTCCGAGCCCATCGGATACTGGGTCGGCACCACCTGCACCCGGAGCGGGATGTCGAGCGCGCGGTCGAAGCGCTGCATGGCCGAGATGGCCTCGGCCTTGTTCGACTCGATGGCCACGACGATCTGCGCCACGCCCAGAGCCCGGGCCATGATCCCCACCCCGTCGGCGATCTCCTCGGCCCGCTCGCGCATCAGCCGGTCGTCGCAGGTGAGGTAGGGCTCGCATTCCGCCCCGTTGATGACGAGCGTATGGAGGTCATATTTCGCCCGCAGGTTCAGCTTCACCGCCGAGGGGAAGGTGGCGCCCCCCATGCCCACGATCCCCGCCTCGGCCACCTTGGCCGCGATCTCCTCGGGGGTGGCATTCTCGGGCCGGAGGCGGCCCAGCCGGGGCCCCCAGCTGTCCTGCCCGTCGGTGCGGATGGTGATGGTGGGGATCGGCAGCCCCGAGGGATGGGGGGCCGCGAAATGGCCCACCGCGATCACCCGCCCCGAGGTCGGCGCATGGATGTTGGCCGAGACGGGCCCGCGGGCGCGCCCGATCAGCTGGCCCTTCACCACCAGATCGTCGCGCCTGACCAGCGGCTCGGCCTCGGCGCCGATATGCTGCTGGAGCGGCACGCGGAGCAGCGTGGGGATCGGCATGTCCTCGATGGGGCTTTCCGAGCTCAGATGCTTGCGCGTCTCGGGATGGACGCCGCCGCGGATGCCGAAGAACTGCGAGGGCCGGAAGAGGGCCGCGAAATGGGGAAAGCTCATGCCGCAACCTCCGCGCCCCGGGCCTCGAAGGCCGTGCGGGGCTTGTCCCAATACCAGCTCTTGAGGGTCTTCGGCTTCACGCGCGCCACGATGGCCTCGGTCGGGCAGGCCTCGATACAGGCGTTGCAGCCGATGCAGGCGTCGGTGACGACGGTGTGGATCTGCCTGTTCGCACCGATGATCGCGTCGGTGGGGCAGCGCTTGAAGCAGCGCATGCAGCCCGTGCAATGGTCCTCGAAGATGAAGGCCACGGTGGGCTCCGCCTCGGCCATGCCCGAGACCGCCCCTCCGCCGCCGCCGTCGGTGTCGACGATGGCCGCCAGCGCCAGCGCCACGTCGCGCCCCCCCGGCGCGCAGGCGGTGACGGGGGCCGCGCCCTCCGACATGGCTTCGGCGAGGCCGCGGCAGCCGGGATAGCCGCAGGCGCCGCAGTTGGTGCCGGGCAGGATGCCTTCGATCGCATCGACGATGGGCGGGCTCTCGACGTGGAACCTGCGGGCGGCCACCCCGAGCAGGAGGCCCAGCCCGAGGCCCAGGGCAGACATGGAGACGGCGGCTTCGATCATGGCAGGGCTCCGGTCCGGGTCAGTTCGGCGCAAGTCCCGCGAAGCCCATGAAGGCCATCGACAGGAGACCTGCGGAGATGAAGGCGATGGGAGCGCCCGCGAAGGGTCCGGGCACCGACAGCTGCGCCAGACGCTCGCGCATGCCGGCGAAGATCACGAGGACGAGGGTGAAGCCCGAGGCCGAGCCGAAGCCGTAGAGCAGGCTCGAGGCAAGCCCGTGCCCCTCCTGGATGTTCAGGAGCGCGACGCCGAGGACGGCGCAGTTCGTCGTGATGAGCGGCAGGTAGATCCCGAGCGCCTTGTGCAGCCCCGGCGCCAGCTTGCGCATCACCACCTCGATGAACTGCACGATGGCCGCGATCACGAGGATGAGGCTCAGGATGCGCAGGAAGGTGAGATCGAGCGGTTCGAGGATCAGCGCCTCGACCATCGAGCTCGCGCCCGCGGCGAGGGTCAGCACGAAGGTGGTGGCGAGCCCCATGCCGATGGCCGCGTCGGTCTTGCGCGACACGCCCATGAAGGGACAGAGCCCCAGAAACTTGACCAGAACCACGTTGTTCACGAGCGCGGTGCTGAGCAGGATGAAGAAGAAATCGCCCATGGCCTGTCCCGTCTGACGCCCGCCGCCGCGGGGATCGCGGGAGGGGAGCGGCGCTGTCGCACGTCTGTCACGAACCGGAAGAAGCAGCCGCCGTGCCAAGCGGCGGAAGGGGGCGCCCCGCGCCCGTCCGCGCCACGCGCCCCCGCGACCGTTGGAGGAGGGGCCCCGGCCCCGCGGGCCGCGCTTTACACGGGCGCGTGATGTCGCGTTCCCGACAGGTCTGTCGGGGTTCCTCCCGTTTCGGACAATCGGCGCGCGAAAGATGGCCTTTCCGAACGTTGCCGTGCGGCCCTCTCCCCGCTTCGCGGGCCGGTCCGGGGGCAAGGGCGCAGGGCCCTCATGCGCTGCGGCGCTGGCGGGACGAGACCCGCTCCCCCGTCAGCCCGGCCGGCGCGGGGAAGGTTCCACGCCGCGCCCCGCGCTTGGCACGCCGCCTGCTTCCTTCCCTCCAGATGCCAGCCGAAGGAGCGTCCCTTGACCGCCGCCGCCGCTCGCCCTGCCTCCGTGCCGCCCCTTCCCTCCGGAGGGCCGGTCGAGATCGTGCCCGGCGTGCACTGGATCGGCGCCTTCGACCCGGGCCTGCGCAGCTTCGACACGCTGATGAAGACCGCCAACGGCACGAGCTACAATGCCTATGCGGTCCGCGGCTCGGCGGGCGTGGCGGTGATCGACACGGTGCATGCGGATCATGCCGAGGCCTTCTTCGCGCGCCTCGAAGCCGTGGCCCGCTACGACGAGATCACGCAGATCGTGCTCAACCATCTCGAGCCCGACCATTCCGGCGCTTTGCCCGAGCTGCTGCGCCGGGCGCCGCAGGCCGAGATCCGCCTCTCGCCCCGCGGCCTGCCGATCCTGCGGGCGCTCCTCCGCGACGCCTTCGAGGCGGCCCGCATCCTGCCCGTCACCACCGGCGCCGAAGCGGATCTGGGCGGGCGGCGGCTGCGCTTTTTGACGACGCCCAACGTCCACTGGCCCGACACGCAATGCAGCTATCTCGTCGAGGAGGGGATCCTCTTCACCTGCGATCTCCTCGGCAGCCACTATTGCGACGAGCGGCTCTTCGACGACCGGGTGGGCGATTTCCGCTTCGCCATGGATCATTACTTCGACCGGCTGATGCGGCCCTTCCGCAGCTTCGTCACCCAGGCGCTCGACCTGATCGAGCCGCTCGAACTCTCCGTCATCGCGCCCTCGCACGGGCCCGTGCTGCGCACCGATCCGCGCGGCTATCTGGGCCGGTATCGCAGGCTCGCCGGGCCCCGCTCGGCCCCCGGCCCCGACCGGACGCTGGCCATCCTCTATATCTCGGCCCATGGCGCGACGGCGCGTCTCGCGCAGGCGATCCGGGACGGCGCGGCCGGAGAGCCGGGCGTCCGCGTCTCGCTCTTCGATCTGGAGGGGGGCGAGCTTCATCCCTTCCTCGACCTGATCGAGGAGGTGGACGGGATCGCGCTCGGCACCCCCACCATCAACGGCGATGCGGTCCGCGCGATCTGGGAGCTTCTGGCCATGCTCGTGGACATCGAGACCCGCGGCAAGCTCGGGGCGGCCTTCGGCTCCTACGGCTGGTCGGGCGAGGCGGTCCGTCAGGTCGAGGCGCGGCTTCAGGGGTTGAAGATGCGCCTGCCCGAGCCGGGGCTGAAGGTGAAGCTCAACCCCGCCGAAGAGGATCTCGAGGAGGCGCGCGCCTTCGGCCGCCGCCTCGCCGCCCATCTCACCGGCCGCGCCCCGCCGCGCGAGGTCGATCTGGCCGATCTGGCCTCCCGCTGACACGAGCCCCGACACGAAAGGACCCGCGATGGAAAAGGCCACCCTCACGTTCACCGATGTCGCCATCACGGTCAATGTGCCGCCCGGCAGCCGCATCATCGAGATGTCCGAGAAGGTCGGCTCCGGCATCACCTACGGCTGCCGCGAGGGCGAATGCGGCACCTGCGTCACCCACATCCTCGAGGGGAGCGAGCATCTTTCGGACCCTTCGGCGCTCGAGCTCCGCGTGCTCTCGGAAAACATGGCCGGCAAGGACGACCGCCTCGCCTGCCAGTGCCGTGTGCTGAGCGGCGCGGTCAAGGTGCGCCCCGGCTGAGGCCGGGCGCGTCCAAGACAGGCTTCTCCCACCCCAGAAAGGAACGTCCCATGTCCATGACCATCTCTGCCGATCTCTGCACCGCCTGCGGCGACTGCGAGCCCGTCTGCCCCACCCATGCGATCGTGCCGCGCAAGGGCATCTATTTCATCAAGTCCGAGGTCTGCACCGAATGCGAGGGCGAATTCGACATGCCGCAATGCATGAGCGTCTGCACCTCCGACAGCATCGCCCCGCTGGAGGCCTGACCCGATGGCGGGCGGCGGCCCCCGCGTCGGCACCCCGGCCGATCCGCGCCTCCTGCGCGAGCGGCTGAGGGTGGTGGCCGCGCCTCCGGGGCGGCT
>NZ_MABH01000174.1 GCF_001720585.1 Cereibacter johrii
GGCCAGCGCGGCCCGCAGCCCCCCGAGGTCGAAGCCCTCAGCCACGCTGCCGCCTCACCGCGGCAAGGATCCGCTCGGGCGTCGCTGGCGCATCGAGCGCGGGATAGAGGGTGCCGTCGCCGCAGGCCGCCACCGCCTCCGAGAGCGCCATCAGCACCGAGATCCCGAGCATGAAGGGCGGCTCGCCCACCGCCTTCGACCGGCCCACGGTCTCCTCGGGGTTCGGCCGGTTCCAGAGCGCCACGTTGAAGATCCGCGGCCGGTCCGAGCAGGCGGGGATCTTGTAGGTCGAGGGCGCGTGGGTCCGCAGCCGCCCCTCGGCGTCCCAGACCAGTTCCTCGGTGGTGAGCCAGCCTGCGCCCTGCACATAGCCGCCCTCGATCTGCCCCAGATCGAGGGCCGGATTGAGGCTCGCGCCCGTGTCATGCAGGATGTCGGTGCGAAGGATCCGGTTCTCGCCGGTCAGGCTGTCGATCACCACCTCCGATACAGCAGCCCCGTAGGCGAAGTAGAAGAAGGGCCGCCCGCGCCCCTTCAGCCGGTCCCAGACGATCTTCGGCGTCCGGTAGTAGCCCGTGGCCGAGAGCGGCACGCGGGCCTGATAGGCCATGGCCGCCGCCTCGGCAAAGGAGAGGTCGGCGCCGCCCACCCGCACACGCCCCTCCTCGAACCGCACCTCCTCCGCCCGCGCCTGATGCCGCTCGGCCACCAGCTCCGCCAGCCGCCCGCGCAGCGTGACGCAGGCCGCGCGCACCGCCATCCCGTTCAGGTCCGACCCCGACGAGGCGGCGGTGGCCGAGGTGTTGGGCACCTTGCCCGTGTCGGTCGGTGTGATCTTCACCGCCTCGACCGGCAGCCCGAGTTCGGCCGCCGCCACCTGCGCCACCTTCTGGAACAGCCCCTGTCCCATCTCGGTCCCGCCATGGTTCAGATGCACCGAGCCGTCCTGATAGATATGGACGAGCGCGCCCGCCTGGTTCAGCCAGGTGAGCGTGAAGGAGATGCCGAACTTCACCGGCGTCAGCGCGATGCCGCGCTTCAGGATCGGGCTCTGCCGGTTCCATTCGGCGATCTCGGCGCGGCGGCGGGCATAATCCGCCCGCCGTGCGAGCTCCGCCACCAGCGCATCGCCGATGAAATCCTCGACCGGCATGTGATAGGGCGTGGTCTGCACCCCCGCGGGCGCCGGCGGGGGCAGATCGTGCTCCACCGCCTCCGCCCCGCGCGAGGTCAGATCCACCTCCTCCGCCCTGAGCCGTGCCCGCGCCTCCGTCTCCTCCTCCTTCATTCTGGCGGAAATATCCCGGGGGTCCGGGGGCAGCGCCCCCGGCCTTGCCGCCGGATCCGCGGCACTGCCGCCCCCGGCCTGCCCCATCGGCGCGTAGAAGTTCGCCTGCCGCACCGCCAGCGGATCGCGGCCCAGCGCATGGGCCACATGGTCCATCACCCGCTCGATCCCGATCATGCCCTGCGGGCCGCCGAAGCCGCGGAAGGCGGTGGCGCTCTGGGTATGGGTGCGCAGCCGGTGGCTCTCGATCCGCACCGCGGGCAGGTGATAGGCATTGTCGGCATGAAGCATCGCCCGGTCCGCCACCGGCAGCGACAGGTCCTGCGACCAGCCGCAGCGGAAGAGATGGCGGAACTCGACGCCCGCGAGCCGCCCCTCGGCATCGAAGCCCGCGCGATAGTCGATCCTGAGGTCGTGGCGCTTGCCGGTGATCACCATGTCGTCGTCGCGGTCGTAGCGCATCTTGCAGGGCCGCCCCGTCGCGCGGGCGGCCAGCGCGCAGGCGATGGCCAGAGCATTGCCCTGGCTCTCCTTGCCGCCGAAGCCGCCGCCCATGCGCCGCACCTCGACCCGCACCGCGCTCATGGGCAGCCCCAGCGCATGGGCCACCTTGTGCTGGATCTCGGTCGGATGCTGGGTGGAGGAATGGACATGCATGTCGCCCCCCTCCTGCGGCAGGGCGAGCGCCACCTGACCCTCGAGGTAGAAATGCTCCTGTCCCCCCACCTCCATCGTCCCCTCGATGCGGTGCGGGGCTGTGGCGATGGCCTCGGCCGTGCGGCCCTTCTCCCAGACGACGGGCTCCGTCTCGAAGCGGGCATTCGCGGCCAGCGCCTCCTCGACGGTCAGGATCGCGGGCAGGGGCCGGATCTCGGGACGCGCGCCGCGCGCCGCGCGCCGGGCGGCGCGGTGGCTCTCGGCCACGACGAGGAAGAGCGGCTGGCCCGCATACTGCACGCGGCCCACCGCCAGCAGCGGCTCGTCATGGGTCGAGGGCGAGCAGTCGGGCATCGGGTCGAGATCGCCGGGCCCGATCACCCGCACCACGCCCGGCATCCTGCGCACGGGTTCGAGATCGAGGGCCAGGATCTCGCCATGGGCCACGGGAGACAGGCCGAAGGCCAGATGCAGCGTGCCGCGCGGCGTGGGGATGTCGTCCACATAGCGCGCGGCGCCGGTGACATGGAGCGGGGCCGCATCATGCGGCAGGGCGCGACCGAGGCTCATGCCTCCACCTCCAGCACCGAGACGGGGCGGCCCTGAAGATCGTGGAAGGCGCGGACGAGGAGCGCCGCCGCGGCCTCGAGACGGTAGCCGGCCGAGGCGCGCATGTCGGAGAGCGGGGTGAAATCCTCGGCGAAGGCCGGGCGGGCGGCTTCGATCGTGGCGAGGGTCCAGGGGCGCCCCAGAAGCGCCGCTTCGACTGCCGTCGCGCGCTTCGGGATCCCGGCCATGCCGCCGAAGGCCAGGCGGGCCGCCGCCACACGGCCCTCCTCGACCGAGATGTTGAAACAGCCGCAGACCGCCGAAATGTCCTGATCGAACCGTTTCGAGAGCTTGTAGCAGCGCAGCCCCGGGGCCTCGGTGGGGATGGTGACCGCCTCGACGAACTCGCCCGGGCGCCGGTCCTGCTTGCGGTAATCGAGGAAGAAATCCTCGAGGGGCAGGTCGCGGCGGGTCTCGCCCCGGCGCAGGTGCAGCGTGGCGCCGAGCGCGATCAGCGCAGGCGGCGTGTCGCCGATGGGCGAGCCGTTGGCGATATTGCCGCCGAGGGTGGCCGCATTGCGGATCTGGACGCTGGCGAAGCGGCGCAGGAGTTCGGCAAGGCCGGGCAGGCGGGGGGCAAGCGCCGCGCGCAACTCGGCGATGGTGACCATGGCGCCGATACGGAGCCGGTCCGCCTCCTCCTCGATGCGGCGCAGCTCGGGGATACCGCCGAGAAAGAGGGGCATCGGCAGGTCTCGCAGATCCTTGGTGACCCAGAGGCCCACGTCGGTGGCGCCCGCGATCAGCGTGGCCTCGGGATGGGCCTCGTAGAGCCGCGCGAGCTCCTCGAGGCCGGTCGGGCGGCAGCCGGTGACGGGGGGGCTGTCTGCCCCCCCGGGCCCGCCCGCGGGGCGGGCGTTCGCGGCGGCCGCCCCTCCGGGGGAGGGGCTCTCGCCGCTCACGGTCCCCCCCGAGGATATTTGGGGCAGAGTGAAGGAGGGCAGCCAGTCCGGCGGGGGCGCCTCCTCGGCGGCACGGGCGGCGCGGACGATGGGGGCATAGCCCGTGCAGCGGCAGAGATTTCCTGCCAGCGTGTCGTCATGGTCGCGGCAGCCGTTGGCATGGGCTGCGGCCATCGACATGACGAAGCCCGGCGTGCAGAAGCCGCATTGCGAGCCGTGATGGTCGATCAGCGCCTGCTGCACCGGATGGAGGCGGCCGTCGGGCGCCGCGAGGCCCTCGACCGTGCGGACCTCCTTGCCCTGAAGCTGGGGCAGGAACAGGAGGCAGGCGTTCAGCGCACGGGGGCCGGTCTCGTCGGTCACCATCACCGTGCAGGCGCCGCAGTCGCCCTCGTTGCAGCCCTCCTTGGTGCCGGTCAGCCCGCGGTCCTCGCGCAGGAAGTCGAGCAGCGTCCGGGTGGGCTCGGCCGCGACGCTGAGGGGCGTTCCGTTCAGGATGAACGCGATCTCCGTCATGTGAAAACCTGCCGCCTTCTGTGGGTCCGGCTGCGCCGGTGCAGGCCCGCCCGATGCGGCGTAAAGCGGCCTGCGACAATTCGGACCCATCAAAGCCTGCCGGACCGCCCGATGGCAAGGGTCCTCTCGCCGGGGCGCGCGGCGTCTTTCCGCGGGAGGGCGGCTTCTGTAGGCTCCGTCCCATGTCGAACGCTCCCCGATTCATCCATCTGCGCGTCCATACCGAATATTCGCTCCTCGAAGGGGCGGTGCCGGTGAAGAAGCTGATCGGCCTCTGTGCGGCCGCCGCCATGCCCGCCGTGGCGGTGACGGACACCAATGCCATGTTCGCCGCGCTGGAATTCTCGGTGCTGGCCAGCGGCGCCGGGATCCAGCCCATCGTCGGCTGTCAGGTCTCGGTCGCCTACGAGACGGCGGCGCTGGGCGAGCGGCCCAAGCCGCCCGCGCCGGTGGTGCTTCTGGCCCAGACCGAGACGGGCTACGGCAACCTCATGAAGCTCTCCTCCTGCCTCTATCTCGGCAAGGAGGGGGCGCTGCCGCAGGTGAGGCTTTCCGAGCTCGAGCGGCATTCGGAGGGGCTGATCTGCCTGACCGGCGGGCCGGACGGGCCGGTGGGCCGGCATCTGCGGGAGGGGCAGCGGGCGAAGGCCGAGGCGCTGCTGGGCCGCCTCGCCGCGATCTATCCCGGGCGGCTCTATGTCGAGCTGCAGCGCCATCCGGGCGAGGGCGGGCGGCTGACCGAGGCCGAGCGCGCGACCGAGCCCGGCCATGTGGAGCTGGCCTATGCGATGGGCCTGCCGCTCGTCGCCACCAACGACGTCTATTTTCCGAAGCCCGAGATGTATGAGGCGCACGATGCGCTGATCTGCATCGCCGAGGGAGCCTATGTCGATCAGGTGGCCCCGCGGCGGCGGCTCACGCCGCAGCATTACTTCAAGTCCGAGGCCGAGATGGTCGCGCTGTTCGCCGACCTGCCCGAGGCGGTGGAGAACACCGTCGAGATCGCGCGCCGCTGCGCCTTCAAGGCCGCCAAGCGCCCGCCGATCCTGCCGCGCTTCGCCGATGACGAGGTGGAGGAGCTGCGGCGGCAGGCCAGGGAGGGCCTGGCCGCCCGCCTCGCCGTGATCCCCCATGCGGCGCCGGTCGAGGACTATGAGGCGCGCCTTGCCTTCGAGCTGGGCATCATCGAGCAGATGGGCTTTCCGGGCTACTTCCTGATCGTGGCCGACTTCATCAAGTGGGGGAAGGCCAACGGCATCCCGGTGGGTCCGGGACGGGGGTCGGGCGCGGGCTCGCTCGTGGCCTATGCGCTGACGATCACCGACCTCGATCCCTTGCGTTACCAGCTTCTCTTCGAGCGGTTTCTGAACCCCGAGCGGGTGTCGATGCCGGACTTCGACATCGACTTCTGCATGGACCGGCGCGAGGAGGTGATCCGCTACGTCCAGGAGAAATACGGCCGCGACAAGGTGGGGCAGATCATCACCTTCGGCGCGCTTCTCTCGAAGGCCGCCGTCCGCGACGTGGGGCGCGTGCTCCAGATGCCCTACGGGCAGGTGGACCGGCTGTCGAAGATGATCCCGGTCGAGGGGGTGAAGCCCGTCTCGATCCAGAAGGCGCTGGCCGACGAGCCGCGGCTGCGCGAGGCCGCGAAGACCGAGGAGGTGGTGAAGCGGCTTCTGGACTACGGGATGCAGATCGAGGGGCTTCTGCGCAACGCCTCGACCCATGCCGCGGGCGTGGTGATCGGCGACCGGCCGCTCGACGAGCTGGTGCCGCTCTATCAGGATCCGCGCTCGGACATGCCGGCCACCCAGTTCAACATGAAATGGGTGGAAGCCGCGGGCCTCGTGAAGTTCGACTTCCTCGGGCTGAAGACGCTGACGGTGATCCAGAACGCGATCGATCTGATCCGCGGCACGGGGCGGCCCCTGCACATGGCCGCGGACGGGCGGGTGCTCTACGATCCGCCGCCGGGGGCCGAGAACGACATCGGGCATATCCCGCTCGAGGACAAGGCCACCTACGAGCTCTATGCGCAGGCCAAGACCGTGGCGGTGTTCCAGGTCGAAAGCTCGGGCATGATGGATGCGCTGCGGCGCATGAAGCCCACCTGCATCGAGGATATCGTGGCACTGGTGGCGCTCTATCGGCCCGGGCCGATGGAGAACATCCCTGTCTATTGCGAGGTGAAGCACGGGCTGCGCGATCTCGAGAGCCTGCATCCGACCATCGACCCGATCCTGAAGGAAACGCAGGGCATCATCGTCTATCAGGAACAGGTGATGCAGATCGCGCAGGTCATGGCGGGCTATACGCTGGGCGGCGCCGACCTTCTGCGCCGCGCGATGGGCAAGAAGATCGCCGAGGAGATGGCCAAGGAGCGCCCGAAATTCATCGAGGGCGCGAAGAAGACCCACGGGATCGACACGAAGAAAGCGGGCGAAGTCTTCGACCTGCTGGAAAAATTCGCGAACTACGGCTTCAACAAGTCCCACGCCGCCGCCTATGCGGTCGTGAGCTACCAGACCGCCTGGCTGAAGGCGAACCATCCGGTCGAATTCATGGCCGCGGTGATGAACTGCGATATCCACCTGACCGACAAGCTCGCCGTCTACAAGCGCGAGGTGGACAAGCTCGGCATCCGCACGGTGGCGCCCTGCGTGAACGCCTCGCTCGCCACCTTCACGGTGCGCGACGGCGCGGTGGTCTATGCGCTGGGCGCGCTGAAGAACGTGGGCGTCGAGGCGATGCGGCTCATCGTCGAGGCGCGCGGCGACCGGCCTTTCGCCACGCTCTTCGACATGGCGCGGCGGGTGGAGCTGAAGCGGATCGGCAAGCGTCCGCTCGAGATGCTGGCGCGCGCCGGGGCCTTCGACGCGCTCGACCGCAACCGCGCGCGGGTGTTCGAGGCGCTGGATGCGCTGGTGGCCTATTCCGCCGCCATTCACGAAGCGCGAAATTCAAGCCAGGTGTCGCTGTTCGGCGAGGCGGGGGCGGACATCCCCGAGCCGCGGCTGCCGTCGCGCGACGACTGGCTGCCGGTCGAGCGGCTGGCGCAGGAGCATCAGGCGATCGGCTTCTATCTCTCGGGCCATCCGCTCGACGATTACATGGGGGCGCTGAAGCGGCGCAACGTCACCACCCTCGCCGCGCTGACCGATCTGGCGCAGCGAGGCCCGATGGTGGCCAAGCTCGCGGGCGCCGTCTCGTCGCGGCAGGAGAAGAAGTCGGCCAAGGGCAACCGCTTCGCCTTCGTCCAGCTGTCGGATCCGACGGGGCTTTACGAATGCACCGTCTTCTCCGATGTGCTCGAGCAGGCGCGCGACCTGCTGGAGCCGGGCGGCCATGTCGTGCTGACCGTCGAGGCCACGCTCGAGGGCGACAGCCTGAAGCTCCTCGCCCGCGGGGTCGCGCCCATCGATGCGGTGGCGGCCGATGCGGGCGCGATGAGCCTGCGCGTCCATCTCGACCGGGCCGAGGCCGCGGCCTCGGTCGAGCCGGGCGGGCCGATCGTGGTGGACGGGCAGAAGACCGACGGTGTCGAGTCGGTCTGGCGCGATCTGGCCGAGCGGCTGGCCGTCTCGGCCACCCTCTCCAAGGCGCACGGCAAGCTCTTCACCTTCGCCGCCGGTCCGGGGCTCGAGGACTGGGCCGCGCGGCCCACCGAGATCGCGGGCGGCTTCCGCACGCTGCCCGGCATCTTCTCGGCCGATGCGCCCGACCGCGGCTCGCAGCTTCTGGTCGAGGCGCTGCCTTCGGATCTCTCGGGCCGGGTCGTCGATCTGGGCGCGGGCTGGGGCTATCTGGCGCGCGCCGTGCTGAAGCGGCGGCCGGTGAAGCGCGTCGACCTCGTCGAGGCCGAACATGCGGCGCTCGACTGCGCACGGCTCAACATCCCGGATGAGCGTGCCCATTTCCACTGGGCCGACGCCACCCGCTTCCGTCTCTCGAAGCCCGCCGATCTGGTGGTCTGCAATCCGCCCTTCCACACGACGCGCGAAGCCGATCCCGCGATCGGGATGGGCTTCCTGCAGGCGGCTGCGCGGCTTCTCGCCCCCACGGGGGTGCTCTGGCTGGTGGCCAACCGCCATCTGCCCTATGACCGCGGCCTTCGCACGCTCTTCCGCGAGGTCGAGGACATCGGCGGCGATGCCGCCTTCAGGATCGTCCGCGCGTCCCGACCCCAGCGCGCGGGCGGCACATCTGCATAACGGGAGTTTCCCATGTCGCTCATCATTTCCGGCAAGACGGCCATCGTGACCGGGGCCGCCGCCGGCATCGGCCTCGCAGTGGCGCGGCATTTCGTCGACAAGGGCGCGAACGTGATGTTCGTGGACATGGACGAGGAACGGCTCGCCGACCAGATCGGCGAGGAGGCCCGGGCCGAAGGCTCGGTGCGCATGTTCGCGGGCGACCTGCGCGAGAAGCTGACGATCACCAACCTCCTTTCGGCCACGATGGATGCCTTCGACCGGGTCGATATCCTCGTGAATGCGAGCCGGCAGGTGGCGCTGTCCGATCCGCTCTGCCCGGAAGAGGATGCGGTCGAGACGCTTCTGCAGCAGAACATGCTGACCAGCCTGCGCCTCACCCAGCTCACGGCGAAGCGCATGATCGCGCGGGCCGAGAAGAGCGACGAGAAGCCCACGCAGGTGGGCTCGATCATCAACCTCTCCTCCATCGCCGCGATCCGCACCCAGCCCGAGCTTCTGGCCTATTCGATCAGCTGCGCCGCGGTCGAGCAGATGACGCGCTCGATGGCGGTGGCGCTGGCCTCGAAGGGCATCCGGGTGAATGCCGTCTCCTTCGGCTCGGTCATGAGCGCGAGCCTGCAGACCGCGCTGAAGGACAGCCCGGCGATGCGCGCCCAGATCACCGAGCGCACGCCGATGAAGCGCATCGCCTCGCCGGCCGAGATCGTCGAGACGGTGCAGTTCCTCGCCTCGGACGCGGCGGCCTTCATGACGGGGCAGGTGGTGACGCTCGACGGCGGGCGCAGCCTGATCGACCCGGCGCTGGCGCCGGTGCACTGAAGCGGCTGTCCGGCCGGTCACTTCGTCTCGGGATAGGTCGCCCTGCATTGCTGGACGGCCGGACCGGCCGTCCGGGCCAGTTCAACCCGCTTGCGTTTCAGCTGCTCCAGCGTCCGGGCTTCCGAGGCGAGGTCGATGGCCTTGGGCTGGCGCACCGTGTAGGGCACCTGATCGAAGCAGTGCCGGGCCGGGTAGACGACCCGCGTGCCGTCCGGACGGTAGCGCACGATCGGCGGGCCGCACTGCACCCATTCGGTGCGGTAGTCCGTCACCTCCTCGATCGCATAGCCGCGCGCGAGGTTCAGCTCTCCCTCCTGGATCAGCTCGTCCACCACCCGCAGGTCGCGCGTCACTTGCGAGATGCACTGTTCCTGCGGCGTGGCGCAGGCGGCGAGCAGGGGCAGCAGGAGGAGGGTCACGGCATGTCTCATGTCGTCGACCCTAACCCAATCTACTTGCGACGCCAGATGATTCTGGCGGAGCGCTGCTCTCTGGATCCGCCTCGGCGAAGCTGCTAGCCCTGAGGGCAAAGGTTCGGGAGGAATGCATGAATGACGCGATGGACGGACAGAAGGCGCGGGCGTCCGACTGGTTCCGCGAGCTGAGGAACCGCATCCTCGCGGCCTTCGAGGGGCTCGAGGATGCGGCCACGGGCGGCTCTCCCGCGGATGCCGCGCCCGGCCGGTTCGAGGTGACCGAGACGAGCCGCGAGGCGGGCGGCGGCGGGCTCATGAGCGTGATGCGCGGCGGGCGCGTGTTCGAGAAGGTGGGCGTGAATGTCTCGACCGTCCACGGCACGCTCGCGCCCCGGGCGCAGCAGGCGATGGCCGCGCGCGGCGTGCCGGGCATGGCCGAGGATCCGCGCTTCTGGGCCTCGGGCATCAGCCTCGTGGCGCATATGCAGAACCCGCATGCGCCCGCCGTCCACATGAACACCCGCATGTTCTGGACCCCGCACGCCTGGTGGTTCGGCGGCGGCTCGGACCTCAACCCCTGCCTCGACTATGCCGAGGATACCGAGCATTTCCACGCCACGCTGCGCCGGGCCTGCGAGGCGCACGGGGCGGACTACTATCCCCGCTTCAAGGCCTGGGCCGACGATTATTTCTTCATCCCCCACCGCGGCCGGG
Source organism: Cereibacter johrii (assembly GCF_001720585.1). Classification (GTDB taxonomy): domain Bacteria; phylum Pseudomonadota; class Alphaproteobacteria; order Rhodobacterales; family Rhodobacteraceae; genus Cereibacter_A; species Cereibacter_A johrii. The sequence continues at coordinate 10,139 of NZ_MABH01000174.1, forward strand.
CCCGCGGCGTGGGCGGGATCTTCTTCGACGACCTGAACACCGGCGACTGGGAGGCCGATTTCGCCTTCACGCGGGCGGTGGGCGAGGCCTTCCTGCCGGCCTTCGTGCCCCTCGTCGAGCGGCGCATGGAGACGCCCTGGACCGAGGCCGACCGCGAGGCGCAGCTCATCCACCGCGGGCTCTATGCGGAATACAACCTCGTCTATGACCGGGGCACGAAATTCGGCCTCGAGACCGGCCACGACGCCAACGCCGTGCTGATGAGCCTCCCCCCGCTGGCGAAGTGGATCTGACGGAGCCACGGGGCCGGGCCGGATCGGCCCCGTGACGGGTCCGGGCCCGGTTCCGCCGCCCAAGGCCTGCGCCGGTATGCGGGCGCCCGGTGCCTGCTCAGCCCCTGCCGCGAAGGGACGGCCGGAGCGCGCCCCCGCGGGTCTTTACGGCCGTCAGATAGAGGCGGACCCCGTTGAAGATCTGCT
>NZ_MABH01000175.1 GCF_001720585.1 Cereibacter johrii
GGACCGGGCGCCGCGATGCTGGTCTGGGCGGGGGGAGCCCAGGGCACCATCGGCGGCGGCGCGCTGGAATGGGAGGCCATCTCGCGGGCCCGCGCCCTTCTGGCGGAGGGCGGGCTCAGGGTGGACCGGAGGCCGCTCGGACCCGCGCTCGGCCAGTGCTGCGGCGGATCGGTGACGCTGGTGACCGAGGTCTGGGACGCGGCGGCCCTGGACGGGATCGAGGGGCCGCTCGTCCTGCGCAGCCTCGACGGGCGGCCGATGGGGCTCGAGGTGCGCCGCCTTCTGGACGGGGCGCGGCGCGAGGGGGCGCGGCCTCCGGCGCAGATCCGGCAGGGCTGGCTGATCGAGCCTCTGGCCCTGCCCGAGCGGGAGATCTGGATCTGGGGGGCGGGCCATGTCGGCCGGGCGCTGATCGCGGTGCTGAGCCCCCTGCCCGATCTTGCCCTCACCTGGATCGATGTGGCGCGCGACCGCTTTCCCGAGGCCCTGCCGGAGGGGCCGCGGGCGCTCTGGACCCCGCGGCCGGAGGCGCTGGTGGCCCATGCGCCGCCCCATGCCGAGCATCTCGTGCTCACCTTCTCGCACGCGCTCGACCTCGAGCTTTGCCATCGCATCCTCTCGCGCGGGGCGGCCGGGCTCGGCGTGATCGGCTCGGCCACCAAGGCCGCCCGCTTCCGCGGCAGATTGCGCGCCCTCGGCCATTCGGACGGGCAGATCGCGCGGATGGTGTGCCCGATCGGCGACAAGTCCCTGGGCAAGCATCCGCAGGCAATTGCCTTGGGCGTCGCGGTGGGGTTGCTGGGGGAAAAGCGCAGGGTGGGGGCGGAGATCGCGTCATGACGGAACTTCTGCGGATCGAGGGGGTGACGAAGGCCTATCCGGGCGTGGTCGCGAACTCGGACGTGTCCTTCTCGATCCGGGAAGGCGAGGTGCATGCGCTCCTTGGCGAGAACGGCGCAGGCAAATCCACGCTGGTCAAGATGATCTACGGCCTCGTGCGGCCCGACGAGGGGCGGATGCGCCTGCGCGGGCAGGACTACGCCCCGCGCGAGCCGCGCGAGGCGCGGGCGGCGGGTGTCGCCATGGTCTTTCAGCATTTCAGCCTGTTCGAGGCGATGAACGTCGCGGAGAATGTGGCACTCGGCATGGAGAATCCGCCGAAGCTGCGCGATCTGGCGGCCCGTATCCGGCAGGTGTCCGAGGAATACGGCCTGCCGCTCGATCCCGACCGGATGGTGGGCGATCTGTCGGCGGGCGAGCGGCAGCGGGTCGAGATCGTGCGCTGCCTGCTGCAGGATCCGAAGCTCCTCATCATGGACGAGCCGACCTCGGTCCTGACCCCGCAGGAGGTGGAGATCCTGTTCCAGACCCTGCGGCAGCTCTCGGCCGAGGGCACGGCGATTCTCTATATCAGCCACAAGCTCGAGGAGATCCGCGCGCTCTGCGACGAGGCGACGATCCTGCGCCGCGGCAAGGTGGTGGCGACCTGCACCCCGCGCGAACGCTCGGCCCGCGAGATGGCGGAGCTGATGGTGGGGGCCGTCCTGACCCCGCCCGAGCGGCATGCGACACCCAAGGGCGAGGTGGCGCTCGAGGTGGCGGGGCTCTCGGTCGCCTCGCCGATTCCCTTCGGCACCGCGCTCAAGGACATCAGTTTCAAGGTGCGCCGCGGCGAGGTGCTGGGCATTGCCGGCGTGGCGGGCAACGGGCAGGACGAGCTTCTGATCGCGCTCTCGGGCGAATTGCGGGCCGCGCGCGATGCGGTGCTGATTGAGGGAAGCGGCGTGGGCGACCTCGGGCCGAACGAGCGGCGCCTGCGCGGCCTCGTGGCCGCCCCCGAGGAGCGGCTGGGCCATGCGGCCGCCCCCGACATGAGCCTTGTCGAGAATGCGCTCCTCTCGGGCGTGGTGCGCAAGCGGCTGACCTGGCGCGGCTTCATCGACTGGGCGGGCACCCGCGCCTTCGCCTCCGAGATCGTCGAGCGGTTCGACGTGCGCACCCCCGGCACCTGGGTCGCGGCCCGCGCCCTCTCGGGGGGGAACCTGCAGAAGTTCGTGGTGGGGCGCGAGTTGTCGCAGGAGCCCTCGGTCATCGTCATCAACCAGCCGACCTGGGGCGTCGATGCCTCGGCCGCGGCCGCGATCCGGCAGGCGATCCTCGACCGGGCCGCGGCGGGGGCGGCGGTCGTCGTCATCAGCCAGGATCTTGACGAGCTTCTGGAAATCGCCGACCGCTTCGCCGCGCTGAACGAGGGCCGCCTGAGCGCGCCTCGGCCCACGCAGGGGCTGACCATCGACGAGATCGGCCTGATGATGGGCGGCGCGCATGGAATGGAGGTGGCCCATCATGCTCACGGGTAAGGGCGCGAGGCTCATGCGCTGCGCGGGGGCGCGCCCATGCTGAGGCTGGAGAAGCGCCCGAACCCGTCGCGGTTCTGGAATTACGCGACGCCGGTCCTCGCGGTCGTTCTGACGATGGTCGCGGGCGGGCTCATGTTCGCGCTGCTGGGCAAGAACCCGGTCGAGGCGATCCGCACGATCTTCTGGGATCCGCTCTTCGGAGAATTCGCCTGGTATTTCCGCGGCCAGCTTCTGGTGAAGGCGGGGCCGCTGATCCTGATCGCGGTTGGCCTCAGCCTGGGCTTCCGGGCGGGGATCTGGAACATCGGCGCCGAGGGGCAGTACATGATGGGCGCCATCTTCGGCGCCGCGGCGGGGCTTGCGCTCTATCCCGCCGACAACCGGCTCATCTTTCCGCTGATGGTCGTGGCGGGCGCGCTCGGCGGCTGGATCTGGGCCATGATCCCCGCGATCCTGCGCACGAGGTTCCGCACCAACGAGATCCTCGTCTCGCTGCTTCTCGTCTATGTGGCGCAGTCGATCCTCGCCTCGATGGCTCTGGGCGCGCTCCGAAACCCCGAGGGCGGCGGCTTTCCCGGCTCGCGCAACCTCTCGCAATGGGCTTCCTCGGCCAACCCCGAGCTGATCGCGGGCACGGGGATGCATTGGGGGGTGGTGGCGGCCTTCGCCTCGGTGATCGCGGCCTACATCCTGCTGCAGCGCCATATCCTCGGCTTCCAGATCCGGCTTGCGGGTCAGGCCCCGCGGGCCGCGCGCTTCGCGGGCGTCTCGCCCAACCGGCTGGTCCTTCTGTGCATGGGGATCTCGGGGGCGCTCGCGGGGCTCGCCGGGCTCTTCGAGGTGACGGGCCCCGCCGGGCAGATCTCGATCGACTTCGCGCAGGGCTATGGCTTCACCGCCATCATCGTGGCCTTCCTCGGCCGGCTCAATCCGGTGGGCATCCTTCTGGCCGGGCTTCTCATGGCGCTGACCTATGTCGGCGGCGACAATGCCTCGACCAACCTCGGCCTGCCCGCGGCCTCGATCCAGGCCTTCCAGGGGATGCTCCTCTTCTTCCTCCTGGCCGTGGACCTTCTGTCCAACTACCGCATCCGCCCGAGCCGGAAGGAGGCTGCCTGATGGACCTGCTCGGAGGCATCAATCCCGCCGTGCTCGTGGCCTCGCTGATGATGGCCTCGGTGCCGATCATCCTCGCGGCCATCGGCGAACTGGTGGTGGAGAAGTCGGGCGTCCTCAACCTCGGCGTCGAGGGCATGATGATCATCGGCGCCATCTGCGGCTTCGCGGTGGCGGTCGAGACCGGCAGCCCGCTTCTGGGCTTCGTGGGCGGGGCCCTGGGGGGCGCGGCGCTGAGCCTGATCTTCGCGCTCCTCACGCAGGTCCTGATGGCCAATCAGGTGGCCACGGGCCTCGCGCTCACGCTCTTCGGCCTCGGCCTCTCGAGCCTTCTGGGCCAGAGCTATGTGGGGGTGAAGCCGCCGCCGACCGGGCGGCTCGACCTCGGCCCGCTCTCGGACATCCCCGGGCTCGGGACCATGCTCTTCCGGCACGACGCGATGGTCTATCTCTCGATCGCCGCAGTGGCTGCGGTCTGGTTCGTCCTGCGCCACACCCGGACGGGCCTCGTCCTGCGGGCGGTGGGCGAGAATCACGAGGCAGCCCACGCGCTCGGCTACCATGTGGTGCGGATCCGGGTGCTGGCGATCCTGTTCGGCGGCGCGATGGCGGGGCTCGGCGGGGCCTATCTCAGCCTCATCCGTGTGCCGCAATGGACCGACGGGATCACCGCCGGCGCGGGCTGGATTGCGCTGGCCATCGTGGTCTTCGCCAGCTGGCGGCCCTGGCGGGTCCTGCTCGGCGCCTATCTTTTCGGCGGCATCACCGTTCTTCAGTTGAACCTGCAGGCGGCGGGCGCACGGATCCCGGTGCAATACTTGTCCATGTCGCCCTATCTGATAACGATCCTCGTGCTGGTCATCATGTCCGCGGACCGCCGCCGCAGCACGGCGGCACCGGCCTCGCTGGGCAAGACCTTCCACGCCTCGCGCTGAGGCAGCATATCGGCCGGCTGCGTCCGGCAGGAACAGGGAGCTAAAGAATGGATCGCAGAACGCTTCTCGCGAGCGCCGCCTCGGGACTCGCGCTGTCGCTGGCGGGAGGCCGGGTCGCGATGGCCCAGGCCAAGGACAAGGTGAAGGTGGGCTTCGTCTATGTCGGGCCGATCGGGGATGGCGGCTGGAGCTTCCAGCACAACGAGGGCCGGCTGGCCGTCGAGAAGGAATTCGGCGACCGGGTCGAGACGATCTATCAGGAAAGCGTGCCCGAGGGCTCCGACGCCGAGCGCGTGCTGACGCAGATGGCGCTCGCGGGCTGCGACATCATCTTCACCACCTCCTTCGGCTACATGGATGCGACGAACAATGTCGCGGCCAAGTTCCCGAACGTGAAGTTCGAACATTGCACCGGCTTCAAGCGCGAGCATCCGAACGTCGCCACCTACAACGCCCGCTTCTACGAGGGCCGCGCGGTCTGCGGCACCATCGCCGGCCTGATGACCAAGTCGAACAAGATCGGCTACATCGGCTCCTATCCGATCCCCGAGGTGATCCAGGGCATCAACTCCTCGTTCATCCACGCGCGCAAGGTGAACCCGGACGTCTCCATCTCCGTCGTCTGGGCCTACACCTGGTTCGATCCGGCCAAGGAAGCGGATGCGGCCAAGGCGCTCATCGAGCAGGGCGTGGACGTGATCCTCGCCCACACCGACTCGACCGCGCCGCTCGCCGAGGCCGCCAAGACGCCGGGCGTCGTGGGCTTTGGCCAGGCCTCTGACATGGCCAACTACAAGCCCTCGCCGCGGGTCTCCTCGATCATCGACAACTGGGCGCCCTACTACGTCAAGCGCGTGGGCATGGTGCTCGACGGCACCTGGGAGAGCACGGACGCCTGGGAAGGCATCGGCGGCGGCGAGGTGCTGATCGGCGAGATCACCGAGGCCGTGCCGGCCGAGGTGAAGGCCAAGGCGATGGAAGTCCATGACGCCATTGGGGCGGGCACCTATCATCCCTTCACCGGACCGCTCAACAAGCAGGACGGCTCGGTCTGGCTCGCGGAAGGCGAGACGGCGGCCGACGCGGATCTTCTCGGCATGAACTTCTATGTCGAGGGCATCTCGGGCGAGATCCCGAAGTAAGCCCTGTCGCATTCGTTCAGGAGGCCCGGGCCCGAAAGGCCCGGGCCTCTCGCCATTCCGGACGGGCTCTCGTCGCCTCTCGCGGCAGGAGCCGCTGCGCACCCCGCCACGGCGCGCCGGACCTCTCACGCGCCCGGGACGCCCGGGGGGAGAACCCGGGGCGCCCCTGCCATTCGCGAAGCGTGAAGGACGCGGCGCCTCGGCGCGGGTCACCTTCTTCGGCTGCATCGCGGAGCGGAGCCCGAACTCCCCGTCCCCCTCGTTCCATCGCACAGGGCTTTCGCACCATGCCGGTCCCCGGTCTTTCCCTAGCCGAACCTCCCGGCCCCGAGTCGCGGCAGGAGCCGGTTCCCGGTGCTCGGGATCGTCGAGCAGGCGGGCCGGAGACGGGCGCTCGGCCCCTCCCCTCGCCCCCGCACGCGCGAACCTGAGTGCTTCCTCCGGTTTTGACGTGAAACTTCCGTCAATTCGAACAGGACCCCCGGCCCCCCATATTCGCGGGAAAGGCAAGGCGTGCTATCCAGAGTTCAGCGGTTCCGGGGATGCCTTTTCAATCTATCCCGTTGAGACCTTCCCCCGCACGAGTTCGCCATCGTTCGGCTGTTTCTTGTCCCCAATGCCTTTTCAGCACGAAGCCTTGGGACCGCTGCCTGTCGATACCCTTCCCGATGCGACCTCCTCGGCCCCGGTCCCCGCGACCGGGGTCCTTTTGTCCCTGGCCCCGGCACCCGCCTCGCCGCTCGACATATTCATCTTTCATGATCTATCGTCGGAGCAGGGAAGAGGAGGAATCAATGGCGCATGTCGTCGTTCTCGGGGCCGGTCTGGGCGGCTCGATCATGGCCTACGAGTTGCAGCAGCAGCTCCGCAGCGAGGACCGGATCACCGTCGTGACCCGCGATCCGAGCTATCATTTCGTGCCCTCCAACCCGTGGGTGGCGGTGGGCTGGCGGACGCGCGGCCATATCAGCGCCGATCTGGCGCCCACGATGCAGCGGCTCGGGATCACCTTTCGGACGGTGCCCGCCACGCGCCTCGTGCCGGCCGAGAACCGGGTGGAGCTCGCCGACGGCAGCGCGCTCGACTACGATTACCTCGTGGTGGCGACCGGCCCCGAGCTTGCCTTCGACGAGATCGAGGGCTTCGGCCCCGAGGGCCACACCCAGTCCATCTGCCATATCGACCATGCCGAGGCCGCCCACGCGGCCTTCGAGCGGTTCTGCGAGACCCCCGGCCCCATCGTGGTGGGGGCGGCACAGGGCGCGAGCTGCTTCGGCCCGGCCTACGAATTCGCCTTCATCCTCGATGCGGCCCTGCGTCGGCGCAAGATCCGCGACCGGGTGCCCATGACCTTTGTCACCTCCGAACCCTATATCGGCCATCTCGGCCTCGACGGGGTGGGCGACACCAAGGGGCTGCTCGAATCCGCGCTGCGCAGCCGCCATATCAAATGGATCACCTCGGCCCGGATCTCGCGGGTCGAGGCGGGGATGATGCATGTCGAGGAAGTGGCCGAGGGCGGCGCCACGAAGCCCCATGCCCTGCCCTTCGGCTATGCGATGATGCTGCCCGCCTTCCGGGGAGTGAAGGCCGTCTCGGGCATCGAGGGGCTCTCGAACCCGCGCGGCTTCACCCTCGTCGACCCTCACCAGCGCAACCCCGCCTTCCCGAACATCTTTGCCGTGGGCGTCTGCGTGGCGATCCCGCCGATGGGAGCCACGCCGGTGCCGGTGGGCGTGCCCAAGACCGGCTTCATGATCGAATCGATGGTCACCGCCACGGCGCACAACATCGGCGCGCTGGTCCGCGGCAAGGAGCCCGACGAGGTCGCCACCTGGAACGCGGTCTGTCTCGCCGATTTCGGCGACCGCGGCATCGCCTTCATCGCCCAGCCGCAGATCCCGCCGCGCAACGTGAACTGGTCGGCCGAGGGCCGCTGGGTCCATTTCGCCAAGATCGCCTTCGAGAAATACTTCCTGCGCAAGGTGAAGCTCGGCACCGCCGAGCCGCTCTACGAATGGGCGGCGATGAAGATGCTCGGCATCGACAAGCTCAAGGCCGCGCGCAAGGGATGACCCCTTGCCAATCCGCGCGGCGCGGGCCAGCCTGCGCCGCATGGACAGCGATTTTCTCATCATCGGTGGGGGCATAGCCGGTGTCTCGGCCGCCGCCCGCCTGTCGGAACTGGGCACGGTCACGCTGCTCGAGGCCGAGGACACGCTCGCGCATCACGCCTCGAGCCGGTCGGCCGCGCTCTACGAGCCGCGCTACGGCCTGCCGCCGGTGGTCGAGCTGTCGCTCGCCTCGGGCGATTTCTTCCGGGCAGCGGACGGCATCCTCTCGCCGCGGGGCCTCCTGGTCGTGGGCCGCGAGGCCGAGCGCGCGCAGTTCGAGGACGAGGCGGTGGGGATGGATCTCGAGCGCATCTCGGCCGAGGAGGCGCGGGCCGCCGTGCCGATCCTGCGCCCCGACGTGACGCTCGCGGCCCGCGCCGATCACGCCTGGGACATCGACACCGACCGCCTGCTGCAGGGCTTCGCCCGCGAGGCCCGCGCCCGGGGCGCCCGGATCGTCACGAAGGCGCGGGTCGGCGCCATCGCGCGCGACGGAGCGGGCTGGCGCGTCGAGGCGGGCGAAGGCTATCGGGCGCGCATCCTCGTCAACGCCGCCGGTGCCTGGGCCGACGGGG
>NZ_MABH01000176.1 GCF_001720585.1 Cereibacter johrii
CGGCCGCGGAGCCGCGCCCTGCGGCGCGGGCGGCGCTCAGGCCTGCGTCTCGGTCATGAGCTGCGCCTTGGCGACCGGCAGAAGCTCGAGCATCTTGCCGCGCACCATGTCGGCCGAGGCCCGGTCGCCGAGGTCGGCCGAGACCTTGCGCACCACATCCTCGAAGCCGGGCTCGTGCAGGTCGGCCTGGATCACCTCGCGGGCATAGACCTGCGCCTCTTCGCCGGTCTTGCCCAGAAGCTCGGCCGCCCAGAGGCCCACCAGCTTGTTGCGGCGCACCTCGGCCCGGAACTGCATTTCCGCGTCATGCGCGAACTTGCTTTCGAACGCGCGTTCCCGGTCTTCGAAGGTGGTCATGATGGCTCCTCCCGTGGCATGGCTCTGCCCCTGATATGCCCTCGCCCGCAGGGCCGGGCAAGTGCGTCGAGGGCCGCGGATCCGCGATTGCCTTGCGAGCGGGGGCCGCTTGGCTTATAGGCCAGATCAACCTGAACGGGGCGCGCCCTGCGCGCCCTCTTCGTCGTTCGATCGGAGTGTGCATGGCACGTCGCAAGAAGGTCTACGAGGGCAAGGCCAAGATCCTCTACGAGGGGCCCGAACCCGGGACGCTGATCCAGTACTTCAAGGACGACGGAAGCGCCGCCTCGACCCCGCCGCAGACGGCGCTGGAGGGCAAGGGCGTCCTCAACAACCGGCTGTCCGAGTTCTTCATGAACGGTCTCAACGCCATCGGCGTCCCGACCCACTTCATCCGCCGCCTGAACATGCGCGAGCAGCTGGTGCGGATGGCCGAGATCATCCCGCTCGAGGTGGTGGTCCGCAATTTCGCCGCGGGCGGGATCTCGAAGCGGCTGGGCATCCCCGAGGGCACGCCCTTGCCGCGGCCGATCGTGGAATATTACTTCAAGGACGACAAGCTCGGCTGCCCGCTGGTGTCCGAAGAGCATATCATCGCCTTCGGCTGGGCCAGCCAGCAGGATCTCGACGATGTGGTGGCGCTGGCGCTCCGCGTGAACGACTTCCTGTCGGGCGTGATGATGGGCGTGGGCATCCGGCTCGCGGACTTCCGCATCGAGGTCGGCCGGATCTGGGAAGGCGATTACATGCGCCTGATCGTGGCCGACGAGATCAGCCCCGACAGCTGCCGCCTCTGGGACGTGCGCGCCGAAGGCGAGGGCGGGGCCCCGCGCGAGCCCGGCCCGCTGCAGGACGTCTATACCGAACTCGCCCGGCGTCTGGGGGTGCTGCCCTCGAACGTCACCCATTCTCCCAAGCCCACGCTGATCAACTGAAAGGCCTCGCTGCGATGAAAGCCCGCGTCCATGTCATGCTGAAGGATGGCGTCCTCGATCCGCAGGGCGAGGCGGTGAAACATGCGCTCGGCACGCTCGGCTTCTCGGGTGTCGAGGGCGTGCGTCAGGGCAAGGTGATCGAGCTCGATCTGGCCGCCACCGACCGCGCCGCGGCCGAGGCCGAAGTGCGCCAGATGTGCGAGAAGCTGCTCGCCAACACGGTGATCGAGAAATACACGGTCGAGATCGCCTGACCGCCCCGGCGGAGCGTCCTCTGCTCCGCCCTGCCACGCCGCAAGGCCCTCCGGGGCCTTCCGGGTCCGGCCCGGCATCGGAGGCCCCTCCCGGGGCTGTTCCGGCGGGCCGATCCGCGCTGTCGCCGGCGCGGGTGCCTGCCGGATCCCTCCGGGATCCTCCGCCTCTTCCTGACCGCGAGCGCTGGCTCGTGGCCATCGCCCCCAGTTCTGCCAGCCGGAGCGCCGCCGATGAAAGCCGCCGTCATCACCTTCCCCGGGTCCAACTGCGACCGTGACCTCGCCACCGCCTTCGAGAAGGCCGGCGCCGATGTCACCCGCGTCTGGCACAAGGACACCGCGCTGCCCGAGGGCGTCGATGTGGTGGGCGTGCCCGGGGGCTTCTCCTTCGGCGACTACCTGCGTTGCGGGGCCATCGCCGCCCGCTCGCCCATCGCCGCCGCCATGATCCGCCACGCCGAGCGCGGCGGCTATGTGCTCGGCATCTGCAACGGCTTTCAGGTGCTGACCGAGACCGGCCTCCTGCCGGGCGCGCTGATGCGCAACGCGGGGCTGAAGTTCATCTGCCGCGGGGTCGATCTGCGCGTGGCCACGGCCGACAGCGCCTTCACCTCGGACTGGGCCGCAGGCGATGTGGTCCGCTTCCCCATCGCGCATCATGACGGCAACTATACCGCCGATCCCGAGACGCTGGCGCGTCTGCGCGGCGAGGACCGGGTCGCCTTCACCTATCTCGACAATCCCAACGGCTCGATGGAGGACATCGCCGGGATCCTTTCCGCGAACCGCCGCGTTCTCGGCCTGATGCCGCACCCCGAGCGGGCGGTCGAGGAGGCGCAGGGCGGGGCCGACGGGATGGGCCTCTTCCGCGCTCTGCTGGGCGGGATGGCGCTGGTTTGATCGGGCCGCGCTTGTTGCGACAAGCGCCCTTCAGTAACGTCGCGCCCATGCAGGACACGGGCTTTCAGAATGACGCGCCGGTGCCGCCGCCGGGTCACGGCCGGCGGGTGAAGGTCGCCGTCGTGGCCATCATCGTGGTGGCCGTGGCGGTGGTCCTCGTCACCAACCGCTGGATGAGCGAACGCTTCACCGAAAGCACGCGCTCGCGCGCCGAGCTGCGGCTCGCGCTCTATTCGGGCAACCTGCTGACCGAGCTGCAGCGGACCTCGGTCGTGCCGCTCCTTCTCGCGCGCGATCCCGCGCTGATCGGGGCGCTCGGCTCGGGCGATTTCTCGACCACGTCGCAGCGGCTGATCTCGTTCCAGACCGAGATCGGCGCCGCCTCGATCATGCTGCTCGACCGCGACGGCCGCACGGTGGGCGCCACCAACCGCAACCTGATCGGCACGAGCCACCGCACCCAGCCCTTCTTCATCGACGCGCAGCGCGCCCGCGACACGGTCTTCACCGCGGCGCAGCGCGATGCGGGCATCTTCGACTTCACCTATTCCAAGGCGATCCTCTCGGACAACCGGCTGGTGGGCGTGATCGTGGTGGCGGTCGATCTGATGAAATACGAGCGCGCCTGGGCCGGGCTGCAGGACGCGGTGATGGTGACAGACAGCACCGGCACCGTGATCCTCGCCACCGAGCCGCGCTGGCGCGGCCTCACGATCAAGGAGGCGCTCGCCGCCCGCGACGCGCCCTCGGCGATCCGGCGCGCCCTGCAGGCCACGGCCGACTGGGCGCAGCAGCCGCCCGATGCCTATCTCAAGGGCGAGGCGGTCATGAAGACCGATGCCCGGGTGCCCTTCCGCGGCTGGCGCATCGTGACCTTCACCGCCTACGATTCCGTGCGCGAGCGGGTGAACGGCATCCTCGCGCTCGAGATCATGGGCTTTGCGATCCTGCTCGCCCTGACCTTCTATTTCCTGTCGCGCCGCGCCTGGTCGCAGAGCATGTCCTTCCAGCGCGAGTCGGCGGAACTGCGCCTGCTCAACGCGCGTTTGCAGCGCGAAATCGCCGAGCGCGAAAAGGTGCAGAAGGACCTCGCCGTGGCGGAACTGACCCTTGCGCAGTCCTCGAAGCTCGCGGCCCTGGGCGAGATGTCGGCCGCGGTCAGCCACGAGCTGAACCAGCCGCTCGCCGCCATGAAGACCTATCTGGCGGGGGCGAAGCTGCTTCTCCAGCGGCGGCGGACCGAGGAGGCGCTGGCCTCCTTCCAGCGCATCGACGACCTGATCGAGCGGATGGGCGCCATCACGCGCCAGCTCAAGTCCTATGCCCGCAAGGGCGGCGAGGCCTTCGAGCCGGTGGACATGCGCTTCTGCGTCTCCTCGGCGCTCACGATGATGGAGCCGCAGCTGAAGATCCGCGTGGTGCGGATCACCCGAACCCTGCCGCGTCAGCCGGTGATGGTGATGGCCGACAGGCTCCGGCTCGAGCAGGTCATCATCAACCTCCTGCGCAATGCGCTGGACGCGACGAAGGCCGTTCCCTCGCCGCAGATCGACCTCGTGCTGGCCGCGGGCGAGACCGCGACGCTCACCGTGCGCGACAACGGCCACGGGATCGAGGATCTCGACAACCTGTTCGAGCCTTTCTACACCACCAAGAAGCCCGGAGAGGGCGTGGGCCTCGGGCTCGCGATCTCCTCCGGCATCGTGACGGACCTCGGCGGACGACTGACGGCACGGAACGCCGACGGCGGCGGGGCTGTATTCGAGGTCCAGCTCCCCATATTGGGCGCAGACATAAAAGCAGCCGAGTGAGGAAGAGGCATGGCGCGTGCAATGAAGGTGGCGATCGTCGACGACGAGGCCGATATGCGGCAGTCGATCAGCCAGTGGCTTGCGCTCTCGGGGTTTGACACCGAAACCTATGCGAGCGCCGAGGAGGCGCTGAAGGGCCTCAACGCGGACTTTCCGGGCGTTGTCGTCAGCGACATCAAGATGCCCGGCATGGACGGGATGACGTTTCTCAAGAAGCTGATGAGCATGGATTCGGGCCTGCCCGTGATCCTCATCACCGGCCACGGCGACGTGCCGATGGCGGTCGAGGCGATGCGGGTGGGGGCCTTCGATTTCCTCGAGAAACCCTTCAACCCCGACCGGATGACCGAGCTTGCCAAGCGCGCGACCCAGCTGCGCCGGCTCACGCTCGACAACCGGGCGCTGCGGCGCGAGCTCAGCGACGGCACGGTGCTGATGAAGAAGCTGATCGGCTCGTCGCCGGTGATGGAGCGTCTGCGCGAGGACATCCTCGATCTGGGGCAGGCCGACAGCCATGTGCTGATCGACGGCGAGACCGGCACCGGCAAGACCCTCGTCGCCCATGCGCTCCATGCGGTGGGCGCGCGGGCCGGGCGCAAGTTCGTCACCATCTCCTGCGCGGCCTGGTCCGAGGACCAGCTGTCGTCGAAGCTGTTCGGCCCGGCCGAGGACGGCTCGCTGCCCCTCGTCGAGGAGGCCCGCGGCGGCACGCTCTGCCTCGAGGACATCGAGTCGCTGTCTCATCCGCTCCAGTCGCGGCTTCTGACCGTCATCAACGAGCAGGGCACGCCGCCCGAGACGCGGATCATCGCGATCTGCAACGAGCACGCGCCCGACACCACGCTGGAGAACGTGCTGCGCTCGGATCTCTATTACCGGCTCGGCGCCATGACCATCGTGCTGCCGCCGCTCCGGACCCGCGGCGAGGATATCCTCACGCTCTTCACCCGCATGTCCGAGCAGTTCGCCGAGGAATATGGCTGCGAGGCGCCGCAGGTGACGGCGCAGGAGGCGGCCCAGCTGCTTCAGGCGCCCTGGCCCGGAAATGTCCGCCAGCTCGTCAACATCGCCGAACGGGCGGTGCTGCAGAACCGGCGCGGCTCGGGCTCCATCGCCTCGCTCCTGATGGCGGACAACGAGGCCTCGGGGCCCGCGCTCACCACCGAGGGCAAGCCGCTGAAGGACTATGTGGAGGCTTTCGAGCGGATGCTGATCGACAACACGATGCGCCGCCACAAGGGCTCCATCGTCGCCGTGATGGAAGAGCTGTGCCTGCCGCGCCGGACGCTGAACGAGAAGATGGCGAAATACGGCCTCAGCCGCGCCGACTACGTCTGATCCGAAGCTCTTCCGAAACCCGTTCCTTCGGTTCGGGGTCGGGCCGACCGACCCTGATCGGCGGGCCGCAGGGCGCGCTCGACCTGCGGTTGCAGGCGGTCGGGCAAAAATAGGCCATTGTCTTTTGCCCGTCGCTGCCGCTAATGTCGCACCTACGCAAGCCCCCGGCTATCGGCAGGAGTTTGCGCACCAGTTTCTCTGCCGTGCGCGCCATTCGGACGAGGCGTCCGAAGCGCGGCCTCAGCAGACAGTCGGACCGAAAGGTCCCCACGATCGCCCGCCAAGTCCCTGACGGAACGGGCCAGCACAATGGACGCCCCGGCGTCCCGGGATATAGAACCGCGATGAGCCGCGCCGACCGACTGCCAGATTGCGCGAGGGGCCCATGGGGCTCCGCGCGCTCTGGCCCCCGGCGCAGCTTCGCCCGAACAAGCCACCACGCACAGCGGATACCGGCCGGAGCTTGCTCCGGCCAAAGCCCGTTGTCCGGGTGCCATGGAATCAAATGGCCAAGAAAATGCTTATCGATGCCACCCACCCGGAGGAGACCCGGGTCGTGGTGGTGGACGGAAACAAGGTCGAGGAGTTCGACTTCGAGACCGTCAACAAGCGGCAGCTCGCCGGCAACATCTATCTCGCCAAGGTAACGCGCGTCGAGCCGTCGCTGCAGGCGGCCTTCGTCGATTACGGCGGCAACCGGCACGGCTTCCTCGCCTTCGCCGAGATCCACCCCGACTATTACCAGATCCCGGTCGCCGACCGTAAGGCGCTGCTCGAGGAAGAGCGGGCCTATGCGCGGGCCGAGGAGGACGAGGACCACGGCCGCTCGCGCCGCCGGTCGCGCCCCGCTCCGGCCGCCGCGGCCTCGGGCGATGCGGTCCAGTCCGGCGACGTGGCCGGCATGGATGTCGTCGATCTGGGCGAGGAGACGGGCGCCGACGCGCTCTACGAGACCGAAGGCTCCGATGCAGGCTCCTCCGACAGCGGGCAGCCCGAGGCCCCCGACGCGGACGAGAAGCCCTACCGGGCGATGGACCATGCCTCGGATGGCGACGACGAGATCGAATCCGTGGCCGACGAGGATGTGGCCGAGGAGATCCCCGCGCCGCGCAAGCCCCGCTCGCGCCGCTACAAGATCCAGGAAGTCATCAAGGTGCGCCAGATCATGCTGGTGCAGGTCGTCAAGGAAGAGCGCGGCAACAAGGGGGCGGCGCTGACCACCTACCTCAGCCTCGCCGGCCGCTACTGCGTGCTGATGCCCAACACCGCGCGCGGCGGCGGGATCTCGCGCAAGATCACCCAGGCGGCCGACCGCAAGAAGCTCAAGGAGATCGCCTCCGAGCTCGAGGTGCCGGAAGGCGCGGGCCTCATAATCCGCACCGCCGGCGCCAAGCGCACCAAGCAGGAGATCCGGCGCGACTACGAATATCTCCTCCGCCTCTGGGAGCAGATCCGCGACCTCACGCTGAAGTCGGTCGCGCCCGCCCCGATCTACGAGGAGGGCGACCTCATCAAGCGCACGATCCGCGATCTCTTCAACCGCGAGATCGAGGAAGTGCTGGTCGAGGGCGAGACGGGCTACCGCACCGCCAAGGACTTCATGCGGATGATCATGCCGGCCCACGCCCGGCAGGTGATCCGCTACGATGAGCCGATGCCGCTGTTTGCGCGCTATCAGGTGGAAAGCTACCTCTCGGGCATGTTCAACCCGGTGGTGCAGCTGAAATCCGGCGGCTACATCGTCATCGGCGTGACCGAGGCGCTGGTCGCCATCGACGTGAACTCCGGTCGGGCCACCAAGGAAGGCTCGATCGAGGAGACCGCGCTCAAGACGAACCTCGAGGCCGCCGAAGAGGTGGCGCGCCAGCTGCGGCTGCGCGACCTCGCGGGGCTCATCGTCATCGACTTCATCGACATGGAAGAGCGCAAGAACAACGCCGCCGTCGAGAAGCGCCTGAAGGACAAGCTGAAGACCGACCGGGCCCGGATCCAGGTCGGCCGCATCTCGGGCTTCGGCCTGATGGAGATGAGCCGCCAGCGCCTCCGTCCGGGGATGCTCGAATCGACCACCCAGCCCTGCGCCCACTGCCACGGCACGGGTCTCATCCGGTCGGACGATAGCCTCGCGCTGCAGGTCCTGCGCCAGCTCGAGGAAGAGGGCACCCGCAAGCGGTCGAAGGAAGTGCTTCTTCGCGCACCGATTGCGGTTGTCAACTTCCTGATGAACAGCAAGCGCGAGCATATCGCCATGATCGAGGCCCGCTACGGCATGGCCGTGCGTGTCGAGGCCGATCCCTCGCTCTCGAGCCCCGATTATGTGATCGAGAAGTTCAAGACCGCGACCCGCGTGGTGCCGGAAGCCGTGAAGGTGATCTCGGGCAGCGCCGATCTGATGGGCGCGCCGGTGGACGAGCCCGAGGACGACTGGGTCGAGGAAGAGCCCGAGGTCGTCGAGGAGGCCGAGGAGATCGCGGAAGCGGCCGAGGCGGCGCCGTCGGAGGGTCAGCCGAAGAAGAAGCGCCGGCGTCGGCGGCGGCGTCGGAACGGTGTGAATGGCGCCAACGGCTCGGACGCGCAGGAGAACGGCGACGAGGGCGACGAGTCGGACGAGGATGAGGGCGACGCCGCCGACGAGCCGGAGGCCGT
>NZ_MABH01000177.1 GCF_001720585.1 Cereibacter johrii
GCGGGCGCGGCCGATCCTGCTGCTCGACGAGCCCTTCGCCGCGCTCGGGCCCGCTCTCAAGGCCGAGATGCTGGCGCTCGTCTCCGAAATCGCGGCCGAGACCGGGGCCACGGTGCTGATGGTCACGCACGATCCCGAGGATGCCCGCCGCTTTGCCCACCGCACGATCCTCGTGGCGGATGGCCGTGCCGGGGCGCCGCAGCCGACCGCGGCGCTTTTCGCCGATCCGCCGCCCGCGCTGCGCGCCTATCTGGGGCCCTGAACGGAAAAGGCCCCGCCGAAGCGGGGCCTTTCCTTGTCGATCCCGGGGATCAGACGTTCGTCTTCTTCTTGCCCTTCACGCCGGCCCAGAGCCGCTTGTTCGTGAGATAGAGCAGCACCGACAGCACGGTGAGGAACATGACGGCGGTGAAGCCGGCCTGCTTGCGGGCCATGAGCTTCGGCTCGGCCGCCCACATCAGGAAGGCCGAGACGTCTTCGGCCATCGCATGAACGCTCGCGTCATGGCCGTCGGCATATTCCACCAGATCGTCCATGAGCGGAGGCGGCATGGCGATCCACGAGCCGGCGGTGGTCTTCACGCCGTTCGCGTCCTTGCAGCTGTCCGGAACCGAGCCGTTCTGGAAGGCACGGTTGTAGTAGAAGCCGTCCGGTTCGTTGCCCTCGGCGCATTTCGGCGGCTCTTCGGGGAAGCCGGTCAGCACGGAATACATGTATTCCGGGCCGCCGATGCCGTTGAAGAGCTGGCTGATGCCGGTGCCCATCGGGCCGTGGAAGCCCGCCCGTGCCTTCGCCATGAGCGACAGGTCGGGCGCGTTCTCCAGCGCCGAATGGGGGAAGTGGTCGGTGGGCTTGCCCTCGCGATCCTCGCCCGTTTCCTCGTCGGTCACGGTGAACTGCGCGGCATAGGCCCGGACCTGGTCCTCGGGCAGCTCGGGGCCGCCGGGTTCCGACAGGCTGCGGATCGGGACGAACTTCATCCCGTGGCAGGCCGAGCAGACCTCGGTGTAGACCTGCAGGCCCCGCTGGAGCTGGTGCTGGTCGAAGGTTCCGAACGGGCCCTCGAACGAGAAGGGCACGTCCTCGACATGGCCGCCGCCGGCCGCCATCGCCGCGCCGCCCGAGAGGGCCAGCGCCGTGGCGGCTGTGAGAGTGAGTTTGCGGATCATCGTCACTGTCCTTTCCCTTACTCTGCCACGACCGTTTTCGTGCCGCCGGTCGTCGGCGAGTAGTGGGCGTTGAAGTCTTCCTCGATGGTCGCGGGCGGAGCCACCGGCTTCTCGATCGCGCCGAGGATCGGCAGGATCACCAGGAAGTAGGCGAACCAGTAGGTCGATGCGAGCAGCGAGATCCAGTCGTAGGGGAAGGTGGTCTGCTGCGCCCCGACCCAGGTGAGGATCAGGAAATCCGCCGCGAGCAGCCAGAAGTAGATCTTGAACATCGGGCGGTAGCGGCCCGAACGCACCGGCGAGGTGTCGAGCCACGGCACCAGCGCCATCACGAGGATCGCGCCGAACATCGCGAGCACGCCGAAGAACTTGGCGTCAACGATGCCGAAGGTCAGGAACTGGACGATCTGCACCACCCAGACGTCGGCGGTGAAGGCGCGCAGGATCGCGTAGAAGGGCAGGAAGTACCATTCCGGCACGATGTGCGCGGGCGTCGAGAGCGGGTTCGCCTCGATGTAGTTGTCGGGGTGGCCGAGGTAGTTCGGCATGAAGCCCACGATGGCGAAGAACACCAGCAGGACGACGGCCAGGGCGAAGACGTCCTTGATGATGAAGTAGGGCCAGAACGGAACCGTGTCCTTCTGGGCTTCCGCCTTCGAGGTGCGACGCACTTCGACGCCGGTCGGGTTGTTGTTGCCCGTCGAGTGGAAGGCCCAGATGTGGATGGCCACGAGGGCCGCGATCACGAAGGGCAGCAGATAGTGCAGCGAGAAGAAGCGGTTGAGCGTGGCATTGTCCACCGCCGGGCCGCCGAGCAGCCAGGTCTGGATCGAATGGCCGATGCCCGGGATCGCGCCGAAGAGGCCGGTGATCACGGTGGCGCCCCAGAAGGACATCTGGCCCCACGGCAGCACATAGCCCATGAAGGCGGTCGCCATCATCGCGAGATAGATCAGCATCCCCACGATCCAGGTGACCTCGCGCGGCGCCTTGTAGCTGCCGTAGTAGAGGCCGCGGAAGATGTGCAGATAGACCGCGATGAAGAACAGCGAGGCGCCGTTCGCATGCAGGTAGCGCAGCATGAAGCCGCCGTTCACGTTGCGCATGATGTGCTCGACCGAGGCGAAGGCCAGGTCGACATGCGGCGTGTAATGCATCGCAAGCACGATGCCGGTGACGATCTGCAGCACGAGACAGAAGGCGAGGACGACGCCCCAGATCCACATCCAGTTCAGGTTTCTGGGGGTGGGGATCATGATGGTGTCATAAGCCAGCGCGACAATCGGCAGCCGGCTGTGCAGCCACTTCTCGATGCCCGTCCGCGGCTCGTAATGGTCGTGAGGGATTCCGGACATGGCGTGTTCCTTACCCGAGCTGGATGGTGGTTTCGTCGATGAACTTGGCGAGCGGAATCGGCAGGTTCTCGGGCGCGGGGCCCTTCCGGATACGGCCGGCACTGTCGTAGTGCGATCCGTGGCAGGGGCAGAACCAGCCCCCGAAGTCACCCGACACGCCGCCGATCGGCACGCAGCCGAGGTGGGTGCAGACGCCCCACATCCCCAGCCACTCTCCGGCCTCGTCCAGCGTGCGGTTCTGGTCCGTCGCCTCGGCGCCGGAGTCGATGTTCGCGTTGCGGGCATTGGTGTCGACCAGCTGTCCGAGCTGGACGGAGCGGCCGAGCTCGATGTCGGCCTCGGTGCGGCGGCGGATGAAGATCGGTTTGCCGAGGAACTTGACGGTCAGCTGGACACCCGGCTCGACCGAGCTCACATCGACGAAGATGGAGGCGAGGGCCTGCACGTCTGCCGACGGGTTCATTTGGTTGATCAGCGGCCAGACGGCGGCCCCGGTGGCCACCGCCCCGGCTCCGGCCGTGGCGTAATACAGGAAATCCCTGCGAGTGCCTGCGTGATCTTCTGCGTTGGACACGAGAACTTCTCCCTTCCTCGGGCCGCTGCAGGCCCACAAGATGACCGGGCCGCGGTCAAACGCAGCCTTGCCTGTCGCCTTCTAATTGCCATGCGGCGTTGCGTCCAGCGGACAAACAGGCGCAGCAGGCAATTGGCACAGGCCCTTGCTGCCCTTTTGCCACCCTTTCGACCCCCTCCGATGCCGCGGGAATCGGCAGCTCCGGGGCGGGGACAGGACCGCAGGTGCGCTGCCTCTTCCGCAGCGGTCCGGGGCGGTGCGGCCGGTCAGGGCGCAGACAGCGGAGGGGTTTAGGACAGCGCCAGGCGCGGGGGCCGGTGAGCCTCGTGCCGGACGCGCATCTCCGCGCTTGCCGAGAGGCTCCTTGTGGGCGCGATGCGCGAGAGACCGGCAGGGCCTCGCCTGCTCCGGTCACGATTGCGTGTCCGGGGCTTCCGAAGGCGGCCGACCCACCCCCGCGGAGAAAGGGCCTGTCATTCGCGCTTCGTGAATGACAGGCCCTCGGGCGTCGAGGAGGCGGGCGGTCAGGCGACGGGAACGGTGGCCAGCATCGAGGGGCGCTGGCTGAAACTTCCGGCCCACTGGGCGAGGAGCGGGCGCGCGGCGCGCCAGTCGCGCGGGCCATGGCGGAAGTCGAGATAGTCGAGCGCGCAGCCCATGGCGATCTGGCCGATGTCGAGCGGCCCCTTCAGCTGGCTCATCCAGCGGGCCTCGACCGCCTCGAGCGCGCGGGCGATCTTGCTCCACTGGCCCTCGACCCAGGGTTCGTGCCGCTTTTCCTCGGGGCGGATGCGGGATTCGTAGACCATCAGCACGGCCGCCTCGAGGATGCCGTCCGCCGTCGCTTCCAAGGTCAGCGCATCCCAGAGCCGGGGCGCCGCCGGATAGAGGCCGGCATTCGCCACGCTGTCGAGATAGCGGCAGATGACCCGGCTGTCGTAGAGCGCGGGGCCGTCGTCGCGCGCGAGCACCGGGATCTTGCCCAGCGGATTGAGCGCGAGCGGCAGATTGCCGGGATCGACGGGCGTGCCGCCCGAGAGGATCCGCTCGACCTTTCCGAACAGGCCGGTCTCGTGCAGGACGACATCGACCTTGCGCACGAAGGGCGAGGTCGCGGAAGCGTAAAGGCGCATGGGCTCAGGTTCTCCGAATGCGAAGCCGGGCGAGCCAGGCCGCATCGATCTCGATGCCCCCGCCCGCCCAGGTCAGGGTGCGCCGGAAGCGGCCGGCGGCGTTGGTCTGGCGCGCGCCCTCGAGGGCGCGGTCGGCCGGGCGGTGCAGCGACAGGCCCTCGCCCAGATCGTCGAGCGCATCCTCGGCGCGCTGATCGGTGCGGCCGGGCACGAGCGCGCGTCGGACGAGCCAGACCGCGCCGGCAACCGCGCCGGTGCGCAGGGCGAGGGCCGCGAGCGGAGCGAGGGGAAGGGGCATCGGGACCTCCTCTGTCGGTCCCGGGATGGTAGGGCGGTCCGGCGCCGCTGGCAACCGCGGGCCGCCAGACAGTAAAAGGCCGCCACGGGAGGTCCCGGGCGGCCTTTCTGTCCCTCGAAGTCCGAAGCGATCAGCCCTGGCGGGCCTTGTAACGCTTCTGCGTCTTGTTGATCACATAGACGCGGCCCTTGCGGCGCACGACCTGGCAGTCGCGGTGGCGCAGCTTGAGCGAGCGGAGCGAGTTCGCAACCTTCATCTCTCTTCTCCCTTTCGCGGCGCGCGTGCGCCTTGAAAAAACGATGCCCCCGAACCGGGGGCGGTGAAATGGTGGGCGGTACTGGGATCGAACCAGTGACCACTACGATGTCAACGTAGTGCTCTACCGCTGAGCTAACCGCCCACTCTGACATGCGCGCCACACCTGTTCCGCGCGAGGCGGTCGACCGGGCGGCGCCCCGTCGGTGGGCTGCTCTATAAATAGAGTCGGCGGGGTGTTCAAGGGGTTTTGGAGAGCTAGAAAATGAAGCACTATCGGGCGGTGAAGGAAGCCAGATGACGCCGGACGCCTATTCGCTGATCCGCCCGGAGCGGCGCGACACCTCCGTGATCTTTTCCTCGCCGCACAGCGGGCGGGATTATCCGGCTTCGCTGGTCGGGCGCACGATTCTCGACGAACGGATGCTGCGCTCGTCGGAAGATGCGTTCGTGGACGAGCTCTTCTCCTGCGCGCCGCGGCTGGGTGCGCCGCTGTTGATGGCCCGGGTGCCGCGCGCCTATGTCGACATGAACCGCTCGGCCGACGAGATGGATCCCGCGCTGATCGAGGGCATCTCGCGGGCGCCGCACAATCCGCGCGTGAGCTCGGGGCTCGGGGTGATTCCCCGCGTGGTGGCGAACGGGCGGCCGATCTACCGGGGCAAGATGCCGCTGGCCGAGGCCGAGGCGCGCATCGCCCGCTACTGGACCCCCTATCATCAGGCGCTGCGGACGCTGATCGACGAGAGCCAGGCGCTCTTCGATGAGGCGGTGCTGGTCGATTGCCATTCGATGCCGCACGAGGCGATCGAAACGCACGCCCGCCCGGGCCAGCCCACGCCCGAGGTGGTGCTCGGCGACCGGTTCGGCGCGGCCGCCTCGCGCAGCGTGGTCGACCGGATCGAGGCGGCCTTCGTCTCGGCGGGTCTCCGGGTCGTGCGCAACGCGCCCTTCGCAGGCGCCTATATCGCGCAGGCCTACGGGCGCCCCTCGCGCAATCAGCATGTGGTGCAGGTCGAGGTGGACCGCTCGCTCTACATGGACGAGGCGAGGATCGAGCGCAGCGCGGGGTTTCCGGCCTTCGCCGCCCTCATGGCCTCGGTCGTGACCGAGATCGCGGGCATCGGCCGCCCGGCCCTGCCGCTCGCGGCCGAGTGAGCCTCAGCGCAGGGACCGGCCCTTGATGATCGCGTCGCGGCCGAAGCGGGCGCGGATCGCGTCGGTCGCGCGTTCGGCGGCGATGCGCCGCCCCGCATTCGGGTCGAGAAGGTCGCCGGTCAGGTCCGCCTCGGCGGCCCCGGCCAGATCCGAGATGCCGACGCCGATCAGCCGGAACGGCCCGGCAGTGCGCGCGCCCTCGAATAGGGCGCGCGCCTCGCGGTAGATCCGGTCCGCCGATTGCGTGGGCCCGGCGAGGGCATGGCGGCGGGTGACGAGGGCGAAGTCCGTCCGTTTCAGCTTCAGCGTCACGGTCCGCCCCGAGAGGCCGCGCGCCTTGGCCCTGTCCGAGACCTGCTCGGCCAGCCGCCAGAGATGGCCGTCGAGGATCTCGGGGTCGGCCGTGTCCTCGTGGAAGGTCGTCTCCTTCGAGACCGATTTCAGCGCATGGTCGGCCGAGACGCGGCGGCGGTCCTCGCCCCGCGCCAGATGCCACAGCCGCTCGCCGGTCTGGCCGAACCGGGCCACGAGATCGGCCTTCTCCCAGCGCAGCAGATCCTCGATCGTGCGGATGCCCGCGCGCTCCAGCGCGCTCTGGGTGGCGGTGCCCACGCCCCAGATGATGCGGACGGGCTTCTTCCGCAGGAAGGCATCCGTCTCGGCGCGGCCGATCACCGAGAAGCCGCGCGGCTTGTCGAGGTCAGAGGCGATCTTGGCCAGGAACTTGTTGTGCGAGAGCCCGACCGAGCCTGTGATGCCGAGCTCCTCCTCCATCCGCCGCAAAAGCCGCGCGAGGAGCACCGCGGGCGGCGCGCCATGCAGCCGCTCGGTGCCCGAGAGATCGAGGAAGGCCTCGTCGAGCGACAGGGGCTCGATGGCCGGGGTAAGGTCCTCCATCATCGCGCGGATCTGGCGCGAGACCCCGGCATAGACGTCGATCCGCGGCTTCACCACGGTGGCCTCGGGGCAGAGCTTCAGCGCCTGAAACATCGGCATGGCCGAGCGCACGCCCGAGATCCGCGCGATGTAGCAGCAGGTCGAGACGACGCCGCGGGTGCCGCCCCCCACGATCAGCGGCTTGTCCCGGAGCGAGGGGTCGTCGCGCTTCTCGACGCTCGCATAGAAGGCGTCGCAGTCCATATGCGCGATGGAGAGCGAGAACAGCTCGGGATGGGCCGTCACGCGGGGCGAGCGGCAGGAGGGGCAGCGGGTACCGCCGTCGAAGGGCGTGAGGCAGTCGCGGCAGAGGGCGGGCATGGGAGGATCATACATCGCGGCCGCGGGCTGCGGTAGATCGTCCGTCGTCCCGCACACAGGTGCGCCCCCTTGCGCGCCCTCCTTGCGCGGCGGTGTCCTTCGCGGCATCAAGGGCCGGAAGACCAGTCAGGAGGCAGCATGGATCCGGCGGATTTCATCGGCGGCAATGCCGTCCTACTGGCGCTCGCCGCCTTCCTCATCCTCTGCGTCTTCCTCGGCGTGCGAATCGTGCCGCAGTCGCAGAAACATGTGGTCGAGCGGTTCGGCCGGCTGCGGGCGGTGCTGGGGCCGGGGATCAACTTCGTGGTGCCCTTCCTCGACGTGATAGCCCACAAGATCTCGGTGCTCGAGCGGCAGCTGCCCAATGCGATGCAGGATGCGATCACGGCCGACAACGTGCTGGTGAAGGTCGAGACCTCGGTCTTCTATCGCATCACCGAGCCCGAGAAGACCGTCTACCGGATCCGCGACGTCGACGCGGCCATCGCCACCACGGTGGCCGGGATCGTGCGTAGCGAGATCGGCAAGCTCGAGCTCGATCAGGTGCAGTCGAATCGCGCCGACCTGATCCAGAAGGTGCGCGAGCAGGTTGCGGCCATGGTGGATGACTGGGGCATCGAGGTGACGCGCGCCGAGGTGCTCGATGTCAATCTCGACGATGCGACCCGTGCGGCCATGCTTCAGCAGCTCAATGCCGAGCGGGCGCGGCGGGCCCTGGTGACCGAAGCCGAGGGCCGCAAGCGCGCGGTCGAGCTGAATGCCGATGCCGAGCTCTATGCCGCCGAGCAGGAGGCGAAGGCGCGCCGTGTGCTCGCCGATGCCGAGGCCTATGCCACCGGCGTCATTGCCGAGGCGATCCGCGAGAACGGGATCGAGGCCGCGCAATATCAGGTGGCGCTGAAACAGGTCGAGGCGCTGACCGCCGTCGGGCAGGGCGAGGCCAAGCAGCTCATCGTGGTGCCCGCCTCGGCGATGGATGCCTTTGCCGATGCCTTCAGGATGCTGAAGGGGCGGGCATGATCTGGTCGGTCTGGTGGATCTGGGTGGTGGCGGGGCTCCTTCTCGGGATCGTCGAGATCCTCGTGCCGGGCTTCGTCTTCCTGGGCTTCGCCGTGGGCGCAGTGGCCACCGGCCTTCTGATCTGGATCGGGCTCGAGGCGGGGCTGCCGCTGCTGCTCGTGCTGTTCGCCCTCATGTCGCTCGCGGTCTGGCTCGCGCTGCGCCGGATGTTCGGCCTGCCGTCAGGGTCGGTGAAGATCTGGGACCGCGACATCAACGACAACTGATCTTCGCGGGATCCCCCGCGTAACGGCCGGGACCGGATGACCGGCGCGGACTTTCGGTTGTCTGGGAGAGAGACCCGGGCGCCGCCTGCGCCGTGCCCCGTGCGCAGGGCGAGGGCGCCTTTCGTCGCGGGCTTCCGCGCGACAGGTTTCCAGCCGGTTGGCGGGCTTCCGCTCTCCTGCCGCGCGTCCGTTCCCGGTCAGGGAACCTCGCCCGGCGAGTCCTGTTTTGATCCCAAGGAAATGCACTGTTCCACGGAAACAGGAGGAGGATCTCATGTCTGACTACCGTCGCGACCCGACCCCGAACAACCGCACCACGGCCGAGAAGCCGGTGGAAGGCTCGGCTTCGCGCACCATGTGGTATGTCGTCGGCGCGGTCATCGTGCTGCTTCTGGTGCTGTGGTTCCTCTTCGGCGGCATGAGTGCCACTGACGACGCGACCATGACCACGCCGCCTGCCGCGACGACCACGACCGAGCCCGAGGCGACCGCTCCGCCGCCGGCCACCGAGCCTGCGCCCGATGCCACCGCGCCCGCTCCTGACGCGACCGCTCCCGAAGCGGCTCCGGCAACGCCCGCGCCCGA
>NZ_MABH01000178.1 GCF_001720585.1 Cereibacter johrii
CCCGAGCGGCGGCTCGAGCGTGCCGTGGCCGAGAGCGCGGCCGCCGCCTGGGCCGCGCTTCTGGTGAATGTGCTGCTCACCCGCCGCTTCCCGCAGATCGACCCGATCGAGTCGGCAAACACCCACTGGTTCCTGACCGTGCAGGCGCTGCCATGGCTCGTCGTGGCGGGGGCGCAGCTCTGGCGGATCGGGGCCGGCGGTCGGATCGACCTCCTCCGCCGGTTTGTGGCGGCGGGCGCCCTTGCCCTTGCGCTGATGCCGCTGGGGCTGGCCGTCACCGCCGCGAACCCGCTCGGCGCGGGGCTCCGGGGCGAGATCCTGGGCCTGCCGCTCCTCGACACGCTCCTCCTCGCCTATGCGCTGCCGGGGGGGCTGTTCCTGCTCGGCGCGCGGCACCTGCCGGGCCTCGGACGGCTGCGGGCAGCACTCGCGGCGCTCGGCGGCGCCTTCCTTCTCCTCTGGGCGGTGCTCGAGATCCGCAGGCTCTGGCACGGGCCACGGATCGATGCGCCGGGCGTGCTTCAGGGCGAGCTCTACAGCTATACGGTGGCCCTTCTCGCGGGCGGCGCGGTGCTTCTCTGGCAGGCCGTGCGCCTGCGCTCGGAACTGCTGCGCCGGCTCGCCATGGCGGTCCTCGCCCTCACGGTGGCCAAGGTGTTCCTCTGGGATGCGGCGGGCCTCTCGGGCCTCGTCCGGGTGCTGAGCTTCTTCTGCCTCGGCCTCGTGCTTGCGGGCATGGCCTGGCTCAACACGATGGTGCGCCGGGCGATGGCGGTGGATCAGGGCAGGAGCTGAAGCCAGAACCAGGTGGTGAGGATCGAGGCCCCGGTCGCGATCAGCACCGCCGAGGCGGTCACCCGCTTGGCCACGCCATAGAGGTTCGCAAAGAGATAGGCATTCACCCCCGGCGCCATCGCCGCGGTGATGACGGCCGAGCGGATCTGCGCCGTGTCGAGCGAGAAGAGATGCCGGCCGAGCAGCCAGACCATGGCGGGGTGGACCATCAGCGACAGGGTCGCCACCACCCCGATCAGCTTCACGTCGCCTTCGGGGCGGTAGCGCACGAGCACGCCCCCCAGCCCGAAGAGGGCCGTGGGCAACGCGGCGCGCGCCATCATCTCGACCGCGGCCCAGAGCGCGCCGGGCAGCGCCACGCCCGAGAGGTTGACGAGAAAGCCCAGCGAGATGCCGATCACGAGCGGCTGGGTGGCGATCGCCGTCGCCACCTGCCGCGCGAGCCGCGGCTTCGAGAGGCCGAGCCCGCGCGAGCGCACGAGCTCCATCAGCGTGATGCCGAAGCCGTAGAGGAGCGGCGAATGGATCGAGATGATCGCATAGTTCGCGGCCAGCGCATCGGGCCCGTAGGCGCGTTCGGTGATGGGCAGGCCTAGCAGCAGCGAGTTCGAGAAGAAGCAGGCGAAGCCGATGGCCACGCAGTCAGCCAGTGCGCGCCCGGCGAGGAACCGCGCGGTGGCGAAGCCCAGGGCAAAGCAGGTGAAGGCGCCGGCATAGAACGAGACGAACAGGCCGAGGTCGTAGTTCGCGGCCAGATCGAGCCGGGCGATCGAGGCGAAGAGCAGGCAGGGGACGGCGAAGTTCTGCGCGAAGCGCATGATCGCATCCACCGTGGCCTCGGCAATGAGGCCCGCCCGCGCGACGGCATATCCGAAGCCGATGACGAGGAAGACCGGCAGGATGACGTCGATCAGCGCGCTCATGCGGCGAGGTCGAAGGTCAGCCCGTCGTAAGCTGGCACGATATGGGGCGGAAGCTCTGCCGCCAGTGTGGCATAGTCGAGGTCTATGTGCATGTTGGTCAGGATCGCCCGCTCGGGCCGGGCGCGGGCGATCCAGTCGAGCGCGAGGGCGAGATGGGCGTGCGTCGGATGCGGCTTGCGGCGCAGCGTGTCGAGCACCCACATCTCGAGCCCTTCGAGATGCGGCCAGGCCTCCTCGGGGATCGCCACCACGTCGGGCAGGTAGGCCATGCCCGCCACGCGGAAACCGAGCGCCTCGGTGGGGCCGTGGCTCACCTGGAACGGCTGGAGCCGGATCGGCCCGCCCGCTCCCTCGACCTCGAACGGGCCCTCGATCGTGTTCAGATCGAGGATCGGCGGATAGAGCGAGCCCGCGGGCTGGGCGAAGGCGTAGCCGAACCGTGTGAGGAGCGCGTCCTGCGTGACCGGATCGGCCCAGACCGGCAGGCGCTTTTGCATGTTGAAGACGATCTGGCGCAGGTCGTCGATGCCATGGACATGGTCGGCATGGGCATGGGTCCAGGCCACGGCATCGAGCTCGCCCACGCCCGCGTCCAGAAGCTGCGGATGCATGTCGGGCGAGGTGTCGATCAGCACCCGCGTCGTACCGCCTTCGGCGATCCGCTCGACCAGCAGCGAGCAGCGGCGGCGGCGGTTCTTCGGCTCGGTCGGGTCGCACGCGCCCCAGAGCCCGCCGAGCCGCGGCACGCCGCCCGACGAGCCGCAGCCCAGGATGGTGCAGTGCAGCCGTGCCATCAGGTGGTGGCCTTCGCGAAGAGCCGGTCGAAATTGGCCGAGGTGGCGGCAGCGAAGTCGGCGAGCGAGAGGCCGAAGACCTCGGCGCCCTTCGCGGCCGTGTGGGCGGTGTAGGCGGGCTCATTGCGCTTGCCGCGGAAGGGCGGGGGGGCAAGATAGGGGCTGTCGGTCTCGAGCAGGATGCGCTCGAGCGGAGCCGCGGCGAAGATCGCCCGCAGCTCGGCCGATTTCGGGAAGGCCGCGATCCCGGACATCGAGAGGTAGAAGCCCAGATCGAGCGCCGCCTGCGCCAGCTCCGGCCCCGACGAGAAGCAGTGCATGACGCAGCCGTAGGCGCCCGCGCGATGCTCCTCGGCCAGGATGCGCGCCATGTCGGCATCCGCATCGCGGGCATGGATGATGAGCGGCAGACCCGTGCGCCGCGCCGCCTCGATATGGATGCGCAGGCTCTCCTGCTGCACCGGCGCGCTCTCGGGCGTGTAGTGATAGTCGAGCCCCGTCTCGCCGATGCCCACGAATTTCGGATGGGCGGCCAGCGCCACCAGCTCCTCGACCGTGGCCATGGGCTCTTCGGCGGCGCTCATCGGATGGGTGCCCGCGGCGTAGAAGACGCCCTCGTGCGCCTCGGCGATGGCGCGCACCCGCGGCTCGTGGCGCAGGCGGGTGCAGATCGTGACCATCCGCGTGACGCCGGCGGCGCGGGCGCGGCCGATCAGCGCCTCATGCTCGCCGTCGAAGTCGGGGAAATCGAGGTGACAGTGGCTGTCGACGATCTGCGGGGGAATTTGGGAGGTCATCAGGCTTACCTTCAGGCGAGCTGGGCCGCCGTCTCGTCGATCCTGAGCACCATATCCATGAGAAGGGCGGCAGGGTCAAGGTTGACCGCCCGGCCGCGCCGCGCGCGGTTGCCGAGCGACTGGGCGAGATCGGCCCAGAGCCGCGCCGCGCGCGCGTCGGGCGCGAGCCGCGCGATCAGGTCGGCCTCGCCCGGCACGGCCTCGGGCGGCAGAAGCCGCAGCGTGCCTGCCCGCGCGAGCCGCGCGAGGAAGAGGTCGATCAGCGTGAGCATCAGCTCGAACTGCGCCTCGGCGCCCTTGCCCGAGGCCGCGTCCGCCAGCGCCACGAGCTTCGCCCGGTCGAGCCGGGGCAGGGTGGACAGAAGCCCCACCAGCGCCCGGTAGAGCTTCACCCCCTCGAGGTTCGCCACCCGGATCGCCTCGCCCGCCGAGCCGCCCGCAAGCTCGGCCAGAGCCGCGGGATCGCCCGCCCCGACCCCCGCCGCGGCCAGGGCGCGCGCCATGTCCTCGGGGGTGAGGGGGCCCAGGCGCAGCTCGCGGCAGCGCGAGCGGATCGTGGGCAGAAGCCGCGAGGGCTGGTGGCAGACCAGAAGGATCGTGACGCCCTCGGGCGGCTCCTCGAGGAGCTTCAGAAGCGCGTTGGCGGCCGAGACGTTCATCTCGTCGGCCGGATCCACGATGGCCACGCGCCGCCCTCCGTCGGCCGAGGAGAGGGCGAAGAAGGCCTTCATCCGCCGCACTTCCTCGACGGTGATCTGGGTCTTCAGGCGCTTGGCCTTCTCGTCCCAGGCGCGGCGGAGGAGAAAGAGCCGCCCCTCGGCCAGCGCGCTCACGCGCCGCGCGACCGGATGGTCGGGATCGATCGCGAGGCTCTGGGGCGGCGGGGCGGCGAAGAGCCCTTCCGCGGGCGGCGTGGCCAGAAGGAACCGCGCGATGCGCCAGGCGAGCGTGGCCTTGCCCACGCCGAGCGGCCCCGTGATGAGCCAGCCGTGATGCAGCCGCCCCGAGGAGAAGGCCCCAAGGAAGTCGGCCTCGGCCCGCGCATGGCCGAAGAGCGCCTGAGTCTCGCGCGGGTGGGGGGCGCCCTCCACGCGGTCGGGCTCGGGGATCTCGTCCTGCGCCATCGCATCCTCTCGACCTCGGCGGGCGCCGGCCGCAAGGGGCCGGGCAGACCGGAGGTAGGACGAGCGCCGGGCCGATTGCAACCCTCCTGCGCCCTCGGGCGGGCCGGAAGCGGTCTGTCGACCCTGAGGTGGGCAGGCCGGAAGGGCCGGTCGCGGGGCGCAGGGGGCGCGTCACCCGAAGGACCGCCTCGGCGGCGACGGAGAGATCATCCGGGGCAGGGAGGGCAGGGCTCGGGGGGGCTTGGGTCAGCCCGGTCGGATCGGGCAGTCGGAGCCGGGCGCTCGCTCATCCGTCGAGGGCGGGGCCAGCCGCGGGCTGCCGGACGACGTGGCCGGCCCGCTGGCCGGC
The DNA here is from genome assembly GCF_001720585.1 of Cereibacter johrii. Classification (GTDB taxonomy): domain Bacteria; phylum Pseudomonadota; class Alphaproteobacteria; order Rhodobacterales; family Rhodobacteraceae; genus Cereibacter_A; species Cereibacter_A johrii. The sequence goes on from NZ_MABH01000178.1 coordinate 4,783, forward strand.
CGCTCGGGCCCCGAAGGGTCAGCGTCCTTTGTCGATCAGAACTTCATCCCGACAATCTTGCCGAGCTCGTCGTAGCTCATCAGCTTCTTGGGCCGGAAAAGATCGAGCAGGGCGTCGAAGGCCGTCGTGTCGAGTTCGGCGAGCTGGCCGAAGATCTCTTCGTTGGTCGGCAGTTTCTTCGGCGTCATGGAATCGAGGATGTCGGTGAAGCCCATCGCCTTGGCGTCGCCCAGCTGGGCGCCCTTGCCGAAGATCTCTTCATTGGTGGGCAGCTTCTTCGGCGTCATGTCGGCCAGCATCTGCGACATCGCCTTTTCCATATCAGACATAGTGCTCTCCTCTAACGGGCATTAGAACTCATGATCAGACGCGCAACACGCCTCGGGATGATGCGGATGCACCTGCGGAGCCGAAGTTAGCATGTGCCGCGGCTTCCTCACGCACAAACGCGCGCGGGAAGGTGCGGCATACACTCGCACCGCATGGAAATGGGCGCCCGGAGCCCCGATTTCGGCAGGAAATTCCGCGCCTTCCTTGCGGCGCGGGGATCTTCGCGCTAGCCCCTGCCGAAGCGCCATCCTGCCGGGAAATGCCCATGCCGCACCGTTTCGCCCTGCGCGTCTACTACGAGGACACCGATCTTGCGGGAATCGTCTACTACGCCAACTATCTGAAGTTCATCGAGCGGGCCCGCAGCGAATGGGTGCGTGGGCTCGGCGTCGATCAGGTGCGGCTGCGCGCCGAGAGCGGGATCGTCTTCGCCGTCCGCCGCGTCGAGGCCGACTATCTGCGCCCGGCGGTCTTCGACGACCTCCTGGAGGTCGAGACCGGGCTCGTCGAGACGGGCGGCGCGCGCATCGTCCTCGATCAGGAGGTGCGCCGCGGAGAGGAGCGGCTTTTCGCGGCCCGCGTGGTGCTCGTCTGCCTCGGCGCGGACGGGCGTGCGGCGCGGCTTCCGGCGGAAGTCCGCCAAAAGCTTGTGCAGGCGGCCTGAAGCCCTGCAAAAGCAGCAGGTGGCGCAGCTTTGCCACTTGACGCAGATGTGTTGGCAATCCCTCTAAAAGCCGGATAGAATCGGCGTTAAGAACGGCCCGCAGAACGGCCCCCAGAGAGCAGGCAGATGGAAACGGAAACCCTCGCGATGGCGCAGGAGATTGATTTCTCCATGCTCGCCCTCTTCGCGCGCGCAACGCTCACCGTGAAGTTCGTGATGATCCTTCTGATCGTCATGTCCTTCTGGTCGTGGGCCATCATCATCCGCAAGCACCTCCTGTACCGGCAGGCCCGGCGCGAGGCGGCGATCTTCGACCGCGCCTTCTGGTCGGGCGAGCCGCTGGACGAGCTCTTCGAGCGTCTGGGGCCGCAGCCCGAAGGCGCCTCCGAGAAGATCTTCGCGGCCGGGATGCTGGAATGGCGGCGCAGCCACCGCAACGACGGCGGCCTGATCGCGGGCGCGCAGTCGCGCATCGACCGCTCGATGGGCGTGGCGATCGACAAGGAGAGCGAGACCCTGAACTCGGGCCTGTCCTTCCTCGCCACCACCGGCTCGACCGCGCCCTTCATCGGCCTCTTCGGCACGGTCTGGGGCATCAAGCACGCCTTCGAACAGATCGCGATCTCGCAGAACACGAACCTCGCCGTCGTGGCGCCGGGCATCGCCGAGGCGCTGCTGGCCACGGCCTTCGGCCTCGTGGCGGCCATCCCGGCCGTGGTGTTCTACAACAAGCTCAACGCGGACTCCGAGCGGATCATCGGCGGCTACGACGCCTTCTCCGACGAATTCGCGACGATCCTGTCGCGTCAGCTGGACGCGGCCTGATCCATGGGTGCGGGCGTCATCAAGAAGGGCGGCGGAGGGCGCCGCGGCCGGCGTCGCGGCCAGTCGGCCGCCATGTCCGAGATCAACGTCACGCCCTTCGTGGACGTGATGCTGGTGCTGCTCATCATCTTCATGGTGGCGGCGCCGCTTCTCACGGTGGGCGTGCCGGTGAAGCTGCCTGAAACGGCCGCCAATGCGCTGCCCACCGAGCAGGAAGAGCCGCTGACCATCACCATCGCCGCCGACGGGCGCCTGATGATCCAGACCACCGAGACCGGCGAGGCCGAACTCATTCCCAAGCTTCAGGCGGTGGCGGCCGAGCGGACCTCGAAGAAAGTCTTCCTGCGCGCCGACGGCTCGATCCCCTACGAGCGCGTGGCGCAGGTGATGGGCGCGCTCAACAAGGGCGGCTTCCAGGACATCGGCCTCGTGACCGATGTGGGCGGCCCCACCTTCGGCGGAAACGGCGGCTAGGCCAACCGGAATGGACAAGGGAGTCATCATCTCCGGCATCGGGCATTTCAGCCTGATCGTCTGGCTCTTGGTCGGCGACTGGTTCTTCCAGCCCGATCATGCGCCCGAGGTGGCCGTGACTTCCGTCTCGCTCATGACGAGCGAGGAGTTCGACGCCATGACCTCGGCCGCGACCCAACCGTCCGACACGCCGCCTACCCCGTCGGCCGAGGCGCCGCAGCCCGCGCCGCCGCCCGAGGAGGCCGAGCCCGTGCCCGCGCCGGAACCC
>NZ_MABH01000179.1 GCF_001720585.1 Cereibacter johrii
CGAGGCGCAGGCCACGGCGCTCGGGGCGCAGTTCCTCCATTGTCCGGTCGGCGGCACCGTGGCCCCGGCGCTGAAGGGCCAGCTTCTGGGCTTTGCGGGCGGGGCGGCCGAGACCCTCGAACGGGCCCGGCCGGTGCTCGAGCGGCTCTGCCGCCGCGTCGAGCATCTGGGCTCCGCAGGGGCCGCCGCCCGGATGAAGCTCGCCGTGAACCTGCCGCTCGCGCTCTACTGGCAGACGCTGGGCGAGAGCCTCATCCTCCTGCGCGGGGCGGGCATTCCGGCGGAGCAGGCGATCGGCCTGATGGCCGAAAGCTCGGGCGGCCCGGCGGTGCTGAAGAACCGCGCCCAGGTGGTGGTCGAGACACTGGAAGGGGCGGATCAGCGCGGCACCTTCGACATCGCCGGCCTCGCCAAGGATCTGCATCTGGCGCTGGCCCTCGCCGAGCGCGAGGGGGCGGCGCTGCCGCTCTCTGCCGCCGCCGAGGAACGCTACCGGGCGGCGCTGGAGGCGGGCCTCGGCCGGTTCGACGGCGCAAGCCTCGCGCGGCGGACGGCCGAAGGGTGATGGAGCTTCTCTCCTCGGGCACGATCTTCGCGCTCATCGCGGCGCTGGCCGCCGCGGGTGCGGTGACGGGGTTCCTCGCCGGGCTGTTCGGGATCGGCGGCGGCGCGATCTCGGTGCCCGTCTTCTTCGAGGTCTTCCGGTTCCTCGGCCACGATCCCGAAGTGGCGATGCCGCTCGCCGTCGGCACCTCGCTCGCGGTGATCGTGCCGACCTCGCTCGTCTCGGCCTACGGGCATTTGCAGCGCGGCACGGTCGACAAGGATCTGCTGAAGGTCTGGGCGCTGCCGATCCTCATGGGCGTGGCGCTCGGCTCGGCGCTGGCCAGCGTCGCGCCGCCGCGGCTCTTTCAGGGCGTCTTCGTCTGCGTGGCGCTGGTCATCGCGACGAAGCTTCTGACCGGGGGCAAGTGGCGGCTGTCCGAGGGCCTGCCGCGCCGCGCGATCCTGCGCCTTTACGGCGCGGTGGTGGGGCTCGTCTCGGCGCTGATGGGCATCGGCGGCGGCGCGGTCTCGAACCTGATCCTCACGCTCCATGGCGTGCCGATCCACCGCGCCGTCTCGACCGCGGCCGGCGTGGGCGTGCTGATCGCCATACCCGGCACGATCGGCTACATGATCGCGGGCTGGGGCCGGCCCGACCTGCCGCCCGATGCGCTGGGTTTCGTCTCGGTGGCGACCTTCCTCCTGACGATCCCGACCTCGATCCTCACCACGCGCTTCGGCGTGGCGCTCGCGCACCGGCTGTCGAAGGAGTGGCTCGCGCGCAGCTTCGGCTGCTTCCTGCTGCTCGTCTGCGCGCGGTTTCTCGGGGCGATGATCGCGGGGGACGGGTGAGAGGGCCCGCCCCCGGCGCGCGTTACAGATCCTCGCGCGGGACGACGGCGCCCGCCGTCTCGCCGGGACGCAGCCGGGTGAACTGGCCGCCGCCGAGATAGGCCCAGCTCACCCCCTCGGAGGTCGCGAGGAAGCCTTCGGCCCCGGCCATCTCGGGCTGCGGATGGCGCGGCAGCACCACGAGCTTCATCAGCGCGAGATAGAGGAGGGCGCCCAGCGGGAAGCCCACGAAGACGGAATAGTCCGACCACCAGGCCGCCGCCGCCCCCGCGACGATCCAGGCCACGAGGCCCGCGAGGTTGAAGCCGCCGGCGTAGCGATACTGGCCCTGCGGGTCGTAGAGGGCAGGCACGTTCAGCCGCCGGCCGCGCAGGACATAGTAATCCGCCACCATGATCCCGCCGATGGAAAGCAGGAAGGCGCCGCAGTAGCCGAGGAAGGTGAAGAGGTTGTTCAGGATCTCCCACGGGAAGCAGAGCGTGCCCACGACACCCGCCAGCGCCACGCCGATGCGGTAGTCGATCCGGCGCGGCGCGAGGTTGACGAAGGTCAGCGCGGCCGGGATCAGGTTGGCCGAGTTGTTCGTCGACCATTGCGCCAGCACGACGAGGAGGAGGAGCGTGAGCAGCGAGAGGCCCTGCGCATCCCCCTGGATCACCTCGATCGGGTTCCAGTTGCCGGTGGCGATGAACGAGCCCCCGCCGATGCCCGCAACCAGCGCCTGAGTGACGGGAAGCGCCACGAGCTGGCCCAGGAACACCGCCCGGTTGCGGCTGAGAAAGCCGCGCGCGCCGGGCTTCACCGCGATGAAGCGGGTCAGGTTCGGGATGTCGATGGCCATCGTCGACCAGAAGCCGAGGTTGGCGATGAAGAGCGCGAGCAGCGACATCTGCCCCTCGGCGCGGAAGGTCCAGATGTTGAGCCCCTTGGTCTCAGCGATCCCCTCGAGGCTGAAATACATCCAGACCGAAATGGCGATGATGGCGGGCGCGGCCAGCGCCGCCAGCCGCTCGACCGAGCGGATGCCCGCCATGGTGCTCGCGATCTGGAGCAGGCCGAAGAGGAGATACCAGACGAACCAGTTCGAGACGCCGAGGACATATTCGCCGATCCCGTTCAGGGCCAGCGCGCCGAGATAGGTCTGGATGCCGAACCACATCGCCGCCACCAGCCCGCGCGAGAGCGAGGGCAGGTGGGTGCCGTGGATGCCGAAGGGCGCCCGCAGATAGACCGCGAAGGGCACGCCATGCTCGGTGCCGATGTCGGCCGTGAGCAGCATGAAGGCGCCGATGGTGAGGTTGGCCGCAAAGATGGTGAGGATCACCGTGGCAAGCGGCACGCCTCCGCCGACCCCCGCCGCACCCAGCGAGTAGGTGGCGATGATGACGGCGATCCCGCCCCAGATCCAGCCATAGCCGATCATGCCGATGGGGCGCTGGTTGAGGTGGGTGGGCAGGATCGATTCCTCGATCAGGGCCGAGCGGTCGTGCTCGGCGCGTCGCAGCTGGTCGGCCAGTGTCATTGTCTCTCCCCGTTGGACGGCCGGCGGGGCCGGTCCGCCGCCTGTCGGGAAGGAACCGGGGCGCCGCCGCTCGGCTCTGCGCATGAGGGTCCGGCGCGCGGCCCCGGCGCGCATGTCTCGCGTCCGGCGCCGGAGGTCAAGCGCCTCCGGTGCCGCGTGCCGTGGCCCGGGGAGGCCGCGTCAGGCAGAGGTCAGAGTCCCTGCGCGAGAGCCGGCGCGCAGGGGCCGCCTGTCAGCCGCTCGGCATCTTGTCCGCGGCCGAGGCCGCTTCCGCATCCATCCAGAAGATCTCGAACACATGGCCGTCCGGGTCGTGCAGGGTGCGCAGATACATCCAGCCGTGGTCGTCCGCGGGCTTGGGCTCCGTCGCCCCCGCCCCGAGCGCCGCGTTCAGAAGATCGTCCACCGCGTCGCGGCTGTCGCGTGACAGGGCGAGCAGCACCGAGGTCGTGGTGCGCGGATCTGCGCGCGGCAGGGTGGCGAACTGGTCGAACCGGGCATGGGTGAGCAGCATGAGCCGGATCGCGCCGCAGATGGTGATGCAGGCGGCCGTCTCGTCGGTGAAGGCCTCCTCGAGCTGGAAGCCGAGCGACTGATAGAAAGCGACGGACCGATCGAGGTCCGCGACGGGCAGGTTGACGTAGATCGACTGGGGCATGGGGCTCCCTCGCTGTCCGATGGTGCGGCCGGGCCGCATGGACAGGAAACGGAGCGGCAGGGCCTGCCGTTCCCTCCACCGCTGCGCGAGCGTCTCGGGGCAGGGGCTGCAGAGGACAGCCCGCGCGCGCGGGCCGGGCCGTCCTCAGGATCCCGGACGCGCCCTGACGAGCGCTCCCCGGGCGTCAGAGATGGTCGGGCTGCGGCATCCCCAGCACATGATAGCCGCCGTCCACCCGGACGATCTCGCCCGTGGTGCAGGCGCCATAGTCCGAGGCGAGCCACGCCGCCGTGCCGCCCACCGCCTCGAGCGTCGCGTTGGCCCGCATGGGCGCGTTGGCCTCGGTGTGGCGGAAGGTGGCGCGCGCGCCCGCGATGGCCGCCCCCGCGAGCGTCTTCATCGGGCCGGGCGAGATCGCATTCACTCTGATCTTCTGCGGCCCGAGGTCATTGGCGAGATAACGCACCGCCGATTCCAGCGCCGATTTCGCCACGCCCATCACGTTGTAATAGGGCGTGACCCGGTTCGACCCCTGATAGGTCAGGGTCAGAAGCGCGCCCCCCTCGGGCATGAGCTCCGAGGCGCGCCGCGCGATGTCGATGAAGGAGAAGCACGAGATCGTCAGCGAATTGCGGAAGTTCTCGCGCGAGGTGTTGATGAAGCGTCCGGCGAGTTCGGCCTTGTCCGAATAGGCGATGGCATGGACCACGAAATCGAGCGTGCCCCAGCGATCCTTCAGCGCGCCGAAGCAGGCGTCGAGCGAGGCATCGTCCATCACGTCGACATCGACGAGAAAGTCCGAGCCGACCGACGCCGCGAGCGGCTCGACCCGCTTGCCGAACGCCTCGCCCTGATAGGAGAAGGCCAACTCGGCACCTTCGGCGGCCAGGGCGCGTGCAATGCCCCAGGCGATCGAGCGGTCGTTCGCGACCCCCATCACCAGACCGCGTTTGCCCTTCATCAGATCGGCCATCGCCGCGACCTCAGTTGTTGAACTTGCTCAGGAGCAGGCTGGCGTTCGTGCCGCCGAAGCCGAAGCTGTTGGACAGGACCGAGTCGATCTCGACCCCCTCGCGCAGGGTGGTGGCGATCTCGCCCGGCTGGATCTCGGGATCGAGCTGGGTCACGTTGGCCGAGGCCGCGATGAAGTCGCCCTGCATCATCAGGATCGAATAGATCGCCTCATGCACGCCGGTGGCCCCCAGCGAATGGCCGGTCAGCGACTTGGTGGAGGAGATCGGCGGAACCTTGCCCTCGCCGAAGATCCGCCGGATCGCGCGCACCTCGGTCACGTCGCCCGCGGGCGTCGAGGTGCCGTGCGCGTTGATGTAATCGCCCCGGCGCCCCTCGGGCAGCGTGCCGAGCGCCAGCCGCATCGACCGCTCGCCGCCTTCGCCCGACGGCGCCACCATGTCGGCCCCGTCCGAGGTGGCCCCGTAGCCGGTCACTTCGGCATAGATCTTCGCGCCGCGCGCCAGAGCATGCTCGAGCTCTTCCAGCACGACCACGCCGCCGCCGCCCGCGATCACGAACCCGTCGCGCGTGGCGTCGAACGGCCGCGAGGCGGTCTCGGGCGCATCGTTGTATTTCGAGGACATGGCCCCCATCGCGTCGAAAAGGCAGGAGAGCGTCCAGTCGAGCTCTTCCCCGCCGCCGGCGAAGACGATGTCCTGCTTGCCCATCTGGATCAGCTCGGTGCCGTTGCCGATGCAATGGGCCGAGGTGGAGCAGGCCGAGGTGATCGAATAGTTCACGCCCTTGATCTTGAAGGGGGTGGCAAGGCAGGCCGAGTTGGTCGAGCTCATGCAGCGCGTCACCATGAAGGGACCCATCCGCTTGGGCGAGCCCTTCTCGATGACGATCTTGTGGGCCTGGAAGAAGTTCGAGGTCGAAGGCCCGCCCGAGCCCATCACGAGGCCGGTGCGCGGGTTCGAGACCTCGGCGGCCTCGAGGCCCGAATCCTTGATCGCCTGCTCCATCGCGATGAAGTTGTAGGCGGCTCCGGGGCCCATGAAGCGCAGGTCGCGCTTGTCGATATGGTCCTCGAGCACGAGATCGGGCATCCCGTGGATCTGGCTGCGGAAGCCGTGGTGGGCATATTCCTCCGAGAAGGAGATGCCCGAGCGGCCGGCGCGCAGGCTCGCTTCCACTTCGGCGGCATTGTTCCCGATCGGCGAGACGATGCCGATCCCGGTGATGACGACGCGGCGCATCGGTGTTCCTCCCCCTCGATCAGGCCGCAGCGGCCAGACCGACTTTCATGTCCTTGACGCTGTAGATCTCTTCGCCGTCGGCGAAGACGCGGCCGTCCGCCACGCCCATCTTGAGGCGGCGGTCGATCACGCGGGTGAAATCGACGTGGTAGGTGACGAGCTTGCGGTCCGGACGGACCATGCCCGAGAGCTTCACCTCGCCCACGCCGAGCGCGAAGCCCTGGCCCTGCCAGCCGCGCCAGCCGAGGTTGAAGCCCGTGAGCTGCCAGAGCCCGTCGAGCCCGAGGCAGCCCGGCATGACCGGATTGCCCGGGAAGTGGCATTCGAAGAACCACAGGTCGGGATGGATGTCGAACTCGGCCACCACATGGCCCTTGCCGTGCAGCCCGCCATCGGCCGAAATGTCGGTGATGCGGTCCATCATTAGCATCGGCGGCAGCGGCAGCTGGGCATTGCCAGGCCCGAAGAGCTCGCCCCGCGCGCAAGCCAGCAGCGCCTCTTTGTCGAAGCTCGTCGGATAGTCCGCCATTTTTCTCCCGTCCGTCCCTTGGTCAACCGCTTCCCCTTAGCACCCGCACGGAAGGGCTGGCAAGGGCGGCGCCCTGCGTCACCGGGGCAGCGGGCCTCCAGAAAAACATGGGTCTTTCCGTTTGAGTTTTGCGCCTGCAATGGGATAAGATGCATTTCATGGCAGATGGAACGATGGCACGATCGGCAATCGAACGCGGCACCGACTGGCTGGCGAAGGGTGGCCTGCGCCCGACGCGGCAGCGCGTGGCGCTGGCGGCGCTTCTGGTCGGTGACGGTCGCGACCGTCATGTGACGGCGGAAAGTCTTTTCGCCGCAGCCGGCCAGTCCAACGACAAGGTCAGCCTCGCCACCGTCTACAACACGCTGCGCGCCTTCTGCGAAGCGGGCCTCATGCAGGAGGTCGTGGTGGATGGCGCGCGCAGCTATTTCGACACGCGCGTCGACAACCATCCCCACTTCTACTGGGAAGATACGGCCGACCTCTTCGACGCCCCGGCCGACCAGCTCGAGATCTGCCGCATTCCCGAACTGCCGCAGGGCGCCGAACTGAGCCGGGTCGACGTGGTCATCCGCCTCAAACGCACCTGACGGGCAATCGCCGCTCTTTTCCGCAGCTTTTGCCGCTTCTGCGGGCAGGCGCCGCTTTCGCGGGTCCGGTCGCGGAACCGGGCGCGCGGCCACGGGGTGCCGCAGCCTGGACCAGGAAAGGGGCAGGCCATGCTGATAAGGTTCGGCTACGACATCTCGCTGCAGTGCGAGGTCCCGACGCCGCTGATCTGCCTCCTCGACATTCGCGACGAAGAGCGCGGGGCGCTCCGGATCCCCGAGACCGCGGAGGCCGATCCTCCGGTGCCGATGACGGTGCATCGCGACATGTTCGGCAACCGCTGCCGCAGGCTGGTGGCTCCCGCCGGCACCCTGAGGCTGACCGGCGGCGGGGTGATCGACAATCCGGGCACGCCGGATCCCGAAGACTGGGATGCGGCCGAGACGCCGGTGGCGGAGCTGCCCGACGAGGTGTTGCCGTTCCTCCTCGGCTCGCGTTACTGCGAGACCGACCGGATCAGCCAGTTCGCCTGGGACATGTTCGGCCAGGTGACGCCCGGCTGGGCGCGGGTGCAGGCGATCTCGGACTTTGCCCACGGCCACATCCGCTTCGACTATGCCACCGCAAGCTCGTTCCGCACGGCCTACGGCGCGTGGGAGGAGGGGGTGGGCGTCTGCCGCGACTTCACCCATCTGGGCATCGCGCTCTGCCGCGCGCTGAACATCCCCGCGCGCTACATCAACGGCTATCTGGGCGACATCGGCGTGCCTCCCGGCGGGCCGATGGATTTCTGCGCCTGGATGGAGGTCTATCTCGGCGGCCGCTGGCATGTCTTCGACCCGCGCAACAACCAGCGCCGGATCGGCCGCATCGTCATCGCGCGCGGGCGGGATGCGGCGGACGTGCCGATGGTCCATTCCTTCGGGCCGCATCTGCTCACGAACTTCTTCGTGCGCTGCGAGGAAGTGGCGGAGCCGGGCTGAGCCTCAGCCGGTCGGAATGGCGCCTGCGGCGGCGGCCGGGCTGCCGTCCACCCCCCAGCGGGCGAGGATCTCGGCCGTGTCGGCCCCGGGACGCGCGGGC
>NZ_MABH01000180.1 GCF_001720585.1 Cereibacter johrii
CCTCGGCCGCAGGCTGCGCGGGCGCCTCGTCCCCGGCGCAGTCCGGTGCGGGCCGCTTCACCAGCCGCGCCAGATAGGCCGGGCCGCCCGCCTTCGGCCCGGTGCCCGAGAGCCCCTCGCCGCCGAAGGGCTGGCTGCCCACCACGGCGCCGATCTGGTTGCGGTTGACGTAGATGTTGCCCACCCGCAGCCGGCCCACCAGCGCCTGCACCCGGTCATCGATCCGGCTGTGCAGGCCGAAGGTCAGCCCGTAGCCCGTAGCGTCGATCTCGGCGATCACGCGGTCGATCTCGGTGGCGCGGAAGGTCGCGACATGCAGGACCGGCCCGAAGATCTCGCGGTCCATCTCGCGGATCGAGCCCACGCGGATCACCGTCGGGCCGACGAAGGTGCCGCGCGCGGGCACGGCCAGCTCCTTCAGCCCCCGCCCCTCGGCACGGGCGGCGGCGATCCAGTCGCGGATTCCCGCCTGCGCCTCGGCATCGATCACCGGGCCCAGATCGGTCGCCAGATCCCAGGGCTCGCCCGCCTGCAGCTCGTCCATCGCGCCGAAGAGCATCTCGAGCACACCCTCGGCCACATCCTCCTGCAGATAGAGGCAGCGGAGCGCCGAGCAGCGCTGGCCCGCCGACTGGAAGGCCGAGGCGAGGATGTCGCGCACCGCCTGCTCGGGCAGCGCGGTCGAATCGACGATCATCGCATTGAGCCCGCCGGTCTCGGCGATGAGCGGGGCCGCGGGATCGAGATGGGCCGCCATGCTCTGCCGGATCGCCCGCGCCGTCTCCGTCGAGCCGGTGAAGACCACGCCCCCCACCCGCGGATCGCGCGTGAGGGCCGCGCCCACCGTCCCGCCCTCGCCCGGCAAAAGCTGGAGCGCGGTGACGGGCACGCCCGCCCGGTGCAGAAGCTCGACCGCGAGGGCCGCGATCAGCGGCGTCTGTTCGGCAGGCTTGGCCAGCACCGCATTGCCCGCCATCAGCGCGGCCGCGATCTGGCCGGTGAAGATCGCGAGCGGGAAGTTCCAGGGGCTGATGCAGACCACGGTGCCCAGGGGCGGCGCGGTCAGGGCCTCGCCCTCGGACGCATAGTAGCGCAGGAAATCCACCGCCTCGCGCAGCTCGCCCACCGCATCGGGCAGCGTCTTGCCCGCCTCGCGCGCCAGAAGGGCGAAGATCGGGCCGAAGCTCGCCTCGTAAAGGTCGGCCGCACGGCGCAGCACCTCGGCCCGGTCCTCGGGGCGCGCCTCCCACGGCACGGCATGATGGAGCGCGGTCTCGACATCGGGCAGGCTCGCCGGCAGCACATTGCCCACCCGCGCCCCGGTGGCGGGATCCGTCACCTCGGTCCGCTGCCCGCCCGCGAGCGACTCGGCAAGGATCGGCCGGGCATCGAAGAGCGCCGTCCGGTGGGGGGTGCGCGCGCTCTCGATCAGCGCCAGATCCTCGGCCGAGGCGAGATCGAAGCCGCGCGAATTCCTCCGCCCCGGAAAGAGGTCGGTGCCTGCGCGCAGCACCGGGTTGCGCACGGGCTCCACGCGCTCCATCGCGGCGAGCGGGCAGGCCGCCACCGCCTCGGGGCTCACGCTCTCGTCGACGATCTGGTTCACGAAGCTCGAATTGGCCCCGTTCTCGAGCAGGCGGCGCACCAGATAGGCCAGAAGATCGCGGTGCGCGCCCACCGGCGCATAGATCCGGCAGCGCGTCTTCTCTTCGGTCAGCACGAGGTCATGCAGCCGCTCGCCCATGCCGTGCAGGCGCTGGAACTCGAACGGGCGGCCCTCGGCCAGTTCGAGGATCGCGGCCACCGTATGGGCATTGTGGGTGGCGAACTGCGGATAGATCCGGTCGGACATGGAGAAGAGCTTGCGGGCCTGCGCGATGTAGCTCACGTCCGTCGCCATCTTGCGGGTGAAGACCGGGAAGTCGGCCAGACCCAGCACCTGCGCCCGCTTCACCTCGCCGTCCCAGTAGGCGCCCTTCACGAGCCGCACCATCAGCTTGCGGTCGAGCCGGACGGCCATCCCATAAAGACGGTCCAGCACCTCGCCCGCCCGGCGGCCGTAGGCCTGCACCACCACGCCGAACCCGTCCCAGCCCGCAAGCGACGGCTCGGCCAGCGCGGCCGCGATCCCCTCGAGCGAGAGATCGAGCCGATCGGCCTCCTCGGCGTCGATGTTGAAGCCGAGGCCCGCCGCCCGCGCGAGCCCCGCCAGCGCCGTCACGCGCGGCACGAGCTCGGCCAGCACGCGGGCGCGCTTGGCCACCTCGTAGCGCGGATGCAGCGCCGAGAGCTTGACCGAGATCCCCGGATTGTCGCGGATGTCCCGGCTCTTCGCCGCCGCCGCGATGGCGGTGATGGCGCGCGAATAGGCCAGATGATAGCGCCGCGCATCGGCCTCGGTGCGGGCAGCCTCGCCCAGCATGTCATAGCTGTAGCTGTAGCCCTTGGCCTCGAGCTCGGCCGCGCGTGCCATCGCGCCCTCGATGGTCTCGCCCAGCACGAACTGGCGCCCCATCTCCTTCATGGCGCGGGCCACGGCCTTGCGGATCACCGGCTCGCCCAGCCGCCGCACGAGGCCGCGCAGATGGCCCGCCACACCCGGCTCGCGGTCGTCGAGCACCTTGCCCGTCAGCATCAGCGCCCAGGTCGAGGCGTTGACAAGGCTCGAGGCCGAGCGCCCCAGATGCCGGTTCCAGTCCGAGGGCGCGATCTTGTCCTCGATCAGCGCGTCCATCGTTTCGGCATCGGGCACCCGCAGCAGCGCCTCGGCTAGGCACATGAGCGCGATCCCCTCGTCGGTCGAAAGGCCGTATTCGGCAAGGAAGCCCTCCATCAGCCCGGGCCGGGATCCCTGGCGGATGCGGCGGACGAGATCCGCCCCGCGGGCCACGATGCGCGCGCGGGTGGGCGTGTCGAGATCGGCCTCGGCGATCAGGCGCGCCACAAGGGCCGCCTCGTCGAGAGTTTCGGAAGAGGTGGGATGGGCAGCGGCGGCGAGCATGGACGGACACTCCTGTTTCGCCTAGATTACCGTGCAATCGGAAGCCGTTCGTCCCGATTATCGTGAGGATGCAGCCTATCCGGCTGAAAATGGAGGCTCAGGCAGTCCGAATGCAACTGGAGCTCGACCGGTTCGACCATGCGATCCTGCGCGTGCTGGCCGCCGACGGCCGCGTGAGCGCCACGGAACTGGCACGGCGCATCGGGCTCACGAAATCGCCGACCCAGGCCCGGATGAAGCGGCTCGAGGCGGCGGGCGTCATCACGGGCTACGGCGCGCGCCTCGATCCGATCCGCATGGGCCTCGCCCATGTGGCCTTCGTCGAGGTGAAGCTGTCGGACACGCGCGAGAGCGCGCTTCAGGCCTTCAACCGCGCCGTGCTCGCCGTGCCCGAGGTCGAGGAATGCCACATGATCGCCAGCCGCTTCGATTATCTGCTGAAGGTCCGCACGGCCGACATCCAGGACTATCGCCGGGTGCTGGGCGAGAAGCTCTCGACCCTGCCCTTCGTCGCCTCCACCTCGACCCATGTCGCGATGGAATCGGTGAAGGAGGCGCGCGGCTGAGGGGCGCCCGCCGACCGCAGCCCCTGCCCTGCACGCGAAGCGGCCGCCACGCGAGCCGGGCGCTCGAGGGCGGCCGAGCCTCAGGCAGGACAGATCCGCCCTTCGTCGGCAGAGGGCCGCGGCGCACGCGGGTGCGATCCGCACCGACAGACGCGCGCCGATCCTCGGCAAAGGATCGCCGCGATCCCGCTCGGCGCGGGCGCCGGTGTCGAGCACCGGCGGAGGTCATGATCTGAGGAGAAGTGGCAGCCCGTAGGGGAGTCGAACCCCTCTTCCCAGGTTGAAAACCTGGTGTCCTAACCGATAGACGAACGGGCCATCCGGACGAAGCGGTGTCTAGGCGACTCGTCCGCCGGGCGCAAGAGGCAAAATCACCGGTCGATGCGCTGACCCATGAGGGCGATGGCCTGCTGGTAGACCGAGGCCGCATTCCACTCGCGGATGACCGCGAAATTGGGCTCGCCCGGCTGGTAGCCGAGGCCCGGCTGCCAGCCCTTCGCAGCGAGGAAATTCGCGGTCGAGGCCAGCGCATCGGTCAGGCCGGTCAGATCCACCCGCCCGTCGCCGTCGCCGTCCACGCCATAGGTCAGCGCGTTGCCGGGCAGGAACTGGGTGTGGCCGATCTCGCCATGTTTCGCGCCCACCGACGCGGTGCTGATCGAGCCGCGATCCACGAGCACCAGAGCCGCCAGAAGATGGGGCGTGAAGAAATCGCTGCGGCGGCAGTCATAGGCGAGCGTCGCGATGGCCGAGACCACGTTCGTGTCGCCCATGAAGTTGCCGAAGCCCGTCTCCATGCCGTGAATCGCGAGGAGCACGCCCGCGGGCACCCCGTAGCGGCGCTCCAGCGCTGCATAGAGATCGGGCGACTTGGCCTTGCGCGCGCGGCCCTGCTTCACGATCGTCTCCGACCCGCGCACCTGCATGAACTTGTCGAGGCTGTATTTGAAGCTCTTCTGGTTGCGGTCCGCCGCGATGGTGCGCGAGGAATAGGAGGTGCCCATCAGCGCCGCGATCCCGCGCTGGCCCACGCCCACCGCCGCCGCTTCCTGGGCCATCTGCGGCTTCCAGCTCTCGTAATTCGCCCCGGTATCGCTGCAGGGCGCGGCCGCCACCGGCCCCGCCAGAAGGCCGGCCACAAGGGCGAGGGAAGCGGGGCGGAGGCTGGAAATCATCTGGCAATCCCTTGTTGAAGAACGGGCTGACTGTAGGCCGGGCGTTGTGCCGCGCAAGAGGGTCGTACGCCTTTCGCACGAGAAGTTGTCGAGGCGCCTCGCCCCGTGGCGAAAGACGGGGAAAGCCCGCGCGAGGGCCTCCGGAGGGCACAGAGCCGTCCGTCCGATGCCTCGCCCAAACGGAGGCTCATCCGCGCCGGAAGGCAAAATGGTGGGTTTATTCTTGACGTTTTTATGACAACGGAGATCTTCTTTCTCCATTAAGCAAAATCATACCAAGGAACGATCTCTTGCTCGCCTCCGTTGCCGCGCTCGATCTTCACATTTCCCTGTTCGTCAACAGCGCCATGGGCAGCCTGCCGACGCTCGACCAGCTCCTGCACATCGTCGAGCGCAACAGCCTGTTCAAGGGCGTCTTCTCGATGATGCTCTTCTGGGGCCTCTGGTTCGCCGCGAGCCGCGACGTGGCCCGCATTCACGCCCGCCTGCTGGCCACGCTCGTGGTGGCCGTGCTGGCCGTGGCGGTCGGACGCACGCTCGCGATGGTCCTGCCCTACCGGCCGCGGCCGATCCACGATCCGGATCTGGGGTTCCTGCTGCACAGCGGGCTCAGCCACGAGACGCTCGACGGCTGGAGCTCGATGCCGAGCGACCATGCCGTGCTCTACTTCGCGCTGGCGACGGGGATCTTCCTTGCCCACCGGGCGGTGGGCGCGGTGGCGCTCCTCCATGCGGTCTTCATCATCTGCCTGCCGCGGATCTACTTCGGCCTGCATTATACCGGGGACATCGTGGCGGGGGCGATCATCGGCATCGCCATGGCCCTGGTGCTGGTGCCTGTCCTCGCCCGGCAGTTCCAGCGGCTCGACCTGCCCGGCTATGCGGCGAGCCACGGCGGGCTCTTCTATCCGGCGGTCTTCTTCGTCACCTGGCAGGTGGCGCTGATGTTCGGCCCGGTGCGCGACCTGCTGCGCGACCTCGCCGCAGCCCTCGTCTGACGAGGCGCGGCAGGGGCCCGCGCCGATCCGCCGTCGCCTCCGGGGGGCCTGTCCGATCTGGCCCCTTTCCGCAGCCGCACCGGGCGCGCTAGGCTCCGGCCCGGATCACGGGGAGAGACGGATGGAGCGGACGGCAGCAGGGCAGCCCCTCGCGCAGGGGCGGCACGGGGCGAGGGCCGCTTTCGCGGCAGGGCAGCGGCACGGGCGGACGCCCGGCGCGGGGCGGGCGGCATGAGCGGGTTCCTTCAGGGCCTCTTCAGCCTCTCGGGCCGGCGCGCCATGGTCACGGGCGCAAGCCGCGGGCTCGGGCAGGCCATCGCTCTGGGCCTCGCCGAGGCGGGGGCCGATCTCGTGCTGACCGCCCGCTCGGCAGGCGCGCTCGAGGAGACGGCGGACCGCATCCGGGCGCTGGGGCGCGAGGCGCTCTGCCTCGCGCTCGACCAGTCAGACCCTGCGTCGGTCGCAGCCCCGATGGAGGCCGCGGGACGGATCGACATCCTCTTGAACAATGCAGGCACCGAGGAGGTCTGCCCGTCCGAGGCGGTCACGCCCGAGCTTTGGGACCGGATCCTCGACACGAACCTCCGCGGCGCCTTCTTCGTCACGCAAGGGGCGGCGCGCGGGATGCTCGCCCGCGGACAGGGGTCGATCGTCAATCTCTGCTCGCTCACCTCCTTCGTGGGGGTGCCCACAGCCGTGCCCTACGGCTCGTCGAAGAGCGGGCTTCTGGGCATGACGCGGGCGCTTGCGGCCGAATGGGCCCCGCGCGGGGTGCGGGTCAATGCCATCGCGCCCGGCTATTTCCGCACCGCCCTGACCGAGGTTTTCTATCAGAATGAGGATTGGGCGCAGGCGATGCGCGCCAGGATCCCGCAGGGCCGCTTCGGGCAGGGCCGCGATCTGGTGGGCGCTGCCGTCTTTCTGGCCTCGGATGCCTCGGCTTACGTCACCGGCCAGTGTCTCGGCGTCGATGGCGGCTATCTCGCCTCGATCTGAGAGTCTGGCCCTTGCCGCCCGGGGCAAAACGGGTGCAAGTAGCACCTGACCCCCGAAAAGCCGGAGAAATCGCCCCATGACCCCCCTGCCCCGCCCCGACCGAGCGCCCGAACCGGGGCAGCCCGCGGTGCTGGTGCGGGATGTGGACATGGATTTCGGCAGCGGCCCGCTCGCCGTGGCGGGCGCGAGCTTCGCCCTGGCCCGCGGGCGCTTCCTCACCATCCTCGGCCCCTCGGGCTCGGGCAAGACCACGCTCCTGCGGATCATCGCGGGCTTTCAGCAGCCCACCCGCGGCGAGATCCGTATCGGCGGACAGGCGGTCACCGCCACCGCCCCGCACCGCCGCTCGATCGGCATGGTGTTCCAGAAGCTCGCGCTCTTCCCGCACATGACGGCGGCCGAGAATGTGGCCTTCCCGCTGAAGATGCGCCGCCACGATCCGGCGACGATCCCCGGCAAGGTCGAGCGCTACCTCGATCTCGTGCGGCTGGGCGGGCTCGGGGGACGGCGCATCCACGAGCTGTCGGGGGGCCAGCAGCAGCGCGTGGCCATCGCCCGCGCGCTGGTGTTCGAGCCCGAGCTTCTGCTGCTCGACGAGCCGCTGGCCGCCCTCGACCGCAAGCTGCGCGAGGAGATGCAGCTGGAATTCCGCCGCATCCAGAAGGAGCTGGGCGTCACCACGATCAACGTGACCCACGACCAGCGCGAGGCGCTGGTCGTGTCCGACGAGATCATCGTGATGGATCACGGCCGCATCCAGCAACATGCGCGCCCGGTCGAGATGTATCGCCTGCCCGCCAATCCGTTCGTGGCGGGATTCGTCGGCGTCTCGACCTTCCTCGAGGGGCGGCGGACAGCCACCGGCCTCGACGCGGGGGGGGCGGCCTGCGCGGGCACGCCCGTGGGCGCGATCCCCGAAGGCGCGCCCGTGCAGGGCGCGATCCGGGCCGAGCAGATCCGCATCGAGGCCGACCCGGCCCGGCTTGCCGGCTGCGACACGATCCTGCCGGGGATCGTGCGCGACACGATCTTCGAGGGCGAACGGCTCCTCTATCTCGTCGAGGCCCCCGCGCTCGGCCTCGCGCTGCAGGTCTATCACCACGACCCCGAGGAATTCGCGCTGTTCGACGCCGGAGCGGAGGTGAGCCTCGGCTGGAATGCGCGCGATCTGCTGATCTTCAACCGGCAGGATGGCCGGGACGGACGATGACCCCAACAAGGAGAGGACCATGATCCACAGACTTACGCGCCGCGGACTGCTCCGCGGCACCGCCGCGGCGGGCTCGGCCGCCCTCCTCGGCTCGGTCGCGGGCACCCGGCTCTGGGCGCAGGAGCCCGAGAAGCCCGCCGAGCTCATCGTCCGCGCCTGGGGCGGAAGCTGGGTCGAGGCGCTGAAGGCGGGCGTGTCGGATCCCTTCACCAAGGCCACCGGCATCGCCGTGCGCCACGACCTGACCGAGGACAACGAGATCCAGCCGAAGGTCTGGGCCGCCGCGGCGCAGGGCCGCGTGCCGCCGATCCACATCAACTGGGACACGACGACCAACGCCACCAAGTCGGCGCTGCGCGGCGTGACCGAGGATCTGTCGGGCCTGCCGAACCTCGCCGCCACCACGGATCTCGCCAAGCCCGTGGGCCTCGACGGCTATCCGATCGTGAACACCTACGGCTATGTCTATGTGCTGGCCTATCGTCCCGAGGTCTTCCCGGACGGGCCGCCGAAATCCTGGGACGTGCTGCTCGAACCGCGCTTCAAGGGCCGGATCGCGCTCTACAACGACGGGATCGGCTTCCACTTCCCCGCGCAGGTCGCAGGCGGCGGCAGCCTCGAGGATATTCCGGGCAACATGCAGCCCGCCTGGGACTTCATCGCCAAGGTCAAGGAGCAGCAGCCGCTCCTCGGCGAGGACCCGGACTTCACCGCCTGGTTCCAGAACGGCGAGATCGATCTGGCCTGCACCATCTCGACCAACGCGCGCGAGGCCAAGAAGAACGGCGTGGATATCGCCTGGACCGTGCCCGAGGAGGGCTGCAAGTTCGACACCGACGGGCTCTGGATCCCGAAGGGCCTGCCCGAGAACGAGCTTTACTGGGCCAAGCAATACATCAACTTCGCCATCACGCCCGAGGCACAGCAGGTCTGGCTCGACGGGCTCGGCCTGCCGGGCGTGGTGCCGGGCCTGACGCCGCCCGCCGATCTTGCAAACGACCCCTCCTATCCGACCAAGCCCGAGGATTTCGAACATCTGATCCGGATCTCGGCGCAGGTGCAGGTCGAGAACGAGAGCGACTGGTTCGCGAAGTTCAAGGAGATCATGCAGGGCTGAGGCGCGCCCCACGGGTTGCCGGCTGTCAACACGGCCGCCGGCAACCAGACAAGGTGGGGCCCGCAAAAGACGGACAAACCGGCCGGAACCGTCCCACCAGTCCTCGGACCCGGTCCAGCCTCGGGCCGAGCCCGCACCGGTCGCCGTCCCGGACCTTGCCCGCGCTCCATCCGTCCCTTCGACGCGCCTCTCCCCTTCCCGGCTCTGCCGCCGCCCGATCCGTCCGCCTCCTCCCGGCTCCGCCGCCCGCCCGATCCGCCTTTGATCCGTCCGCCGCCACACGAGACCGCCATGTCCTCCTTCCGCTATCCGCTCCGCTGGCGCCTGATGGATGCGCTCGAACGGGCGGCCGACCTGCTCTGGCCCGAGAGGCTCTCGCGCTTCACCGGCTGGCTGATGATCGCTCCCGCGCTTCTGCTCGTGGGGCTTCTGGTGCTGGGGCTGGCCGAGATGGCCGACGGGTCGCTGCGCACGCTCGACCGGGCCACCTTCCTGCCGTCCGAGGAGCTGAGCCTCGCCAATTACGAGACCGCGCTCGGCTCGGCCACCTACTGGCGCGTCTTCGGCCGCTCGATCCTCGGCGCCACGCTCGCCACCGCGCTCACGCTCGCGCTGGCCTTTCCCTATGCCTATGCGCTGGTGCGGGTGCCGGGGGCGGTCACGCGCAAGGCGCTGCTCGTGGTGCTGTTTTTGCCCTTCTTCATCGGGCAGGTGGTGCGCGCCTACGGCTGGCTCATCATCCTCGGCAACGGCGGCATGGTGAACGAGGCGCTGGGGCTCGTGGGCATCGCGCCGCAGCGGCTTCTCTTCAACTTTCCCGCCGTGGTCTTCGGGCTCGTGCAATATCTGCTGCCCTTCGCGGTCCTGATGCTCGCGCCTGCGCTGACCGCGATCCCCGCCGAGACCGAGACGGCGGCGCGGTCGCTCGGCGCCTCGTGGGTGCGGACGATCTGGCATGTGGTGCTGCCCATGGCCCGTCCGGGGCTGATCGGGGCGGGGCTCGTGACCATGACGCTCGCCCTCACCGACTTCGCCACGCCCGCGATGCTGGGCGGCGGCTCGCAGGATTTCATCGCCAATGCGATCTACGACCAGTTCTTCCGCACGGCCGATCAGGGTCTGGGCTCGGCGCTGGCACTGATGCTGGTGGCGGCAGGATCGGCCATCGTGGCGCTGGTGCTGGGTCTCTTCGGCGCGGGCACGCTCGCCATGGGGGCACGCAGATGACCACGGCCGGCCAGCGCCTCGCGATCTGGAGCCTCGTCTGGATCTCGATCCTGATTCTCTCCGCCCCGACCGTCGTCGTCCTCGGCGCCTCGGTCACCTCGGGCAACATGATCGCCTTTCCGCCCGAGGGCTTCTCGCTCAAATGGTATCAGAAGATCGCGATGGCCCGCGACCTGCGGCAGGCCTTCGGCCGCTCGCTCGTGGTGGCCACGGTCTGCACGCTGGTGGCGCTGCCCGTGGGCACGCTGGCGGGGATCGCCCTCTCGCGCTACCGCCTGCGCTTCGCCAATGCGCTGCAGGTCTATCTGCTTCTGCCCTTCACCGTGCCGCTGATCGGCTCGGGCATCGGCCTCATGCTCGTCTTCGGCGAATGGCGGGGGCTGGGCAGCCTCTGGCCCGTGGGCGTGGCCTGCGCGGTCATCAACCTGCCCTTCCTCGTCTGGTCGGTCTCGTCGAGCGCCACGCTGCTGGATCCCGACCTCGAACATGCGGCGGCCAACTGCGGCGCGGGCCGGGTGCAGACCTTCCTGCATGTCACGCTACCCGCCGTCATGCCCGGCGTCATCACCGGCTCGCTTCTGATGTTCATCCTCGCGATGAACGAATTCCTCGTGAGCCTGCTCCTGACCGACGCCCGCACCGTCACGCTGCCGGTGCAGATCTACAATTCGATCCGCTCGATCATCACCCCCGATCTCGCCGCCGTCTCGGTCGTCTTCATCGTGATCGCGGGCGCCGCGATCGCGGCGCTCGACCGGCTGGTGGGGCTCGAGATCTTCCTGAAATCCAAGTGAGGTAACCCCATGGTCCAGGTCAATTTCCAGGTTCTCGCCGAGCTCGACGCCGCGGGGCGCGCGGCGCTGCTGCGCCGGTCCGAGACGGACCTGTCGATGTTCCTCGAGAAGGTGGGCCCGATCCTCGAGGCGGTGCGCACCGAGGGCGACGCGGCGCTCGTCCGCTTCGGGCGCGAGCTCGACCGGGCCGAGGGGCTGACGCGCGAGGGGCTGAAGGTGACCGAGGCCGAGTTCGACGAGGCCTTCGGGCTGGTCGAGCCCGAGATCGTCGAGGCGATCCGCTTCGCCATCGGCAACATCCGCACCTTCCACGAGGAGCAGGCCCCCGAGCCCATGTGGCTGAAGGAGCTGCGCCCCGGCGCCTTCGCGGGCGACCGGTTCACGCCGATCCGGTCGGTGGCGCTCTATGTGCCGCGCGGCAAGGGCTCGTTCCCGTCGGTGACCATGATGACCTCGGTGCCGGCGGTGGTGGCAAAGGTGCCGCAGATCGCGATCTTCACGCCGCCTGCGCCGGACGGCAGGGTGGATGCGGCGACGCTGGTCGCGGCGCGCCTTGCCGGCGTCGAGACCGTCTACAAGGTGGGCGGCGCGCAGGCGGTGGCGGCCGCGGCCTATGGCACCGAAACGGTGGTGCCCGCGCTGAAGATCGTGGGCCCCGGCAGCCCCTGGGTGGTGGCGGCCAAGCGGCTTCTGGCGGGCGTGATCGATCCGGGCCTTCCCGCAGGCCCGTCGGAATCGATCATCCTCGCCGACGAGACGGTGCATGGCGGTCTTGCCGCGCTCGACCTGCTGATCGAGGCCGAGCACGGCCCCGACAGCTCGGCCTGGCTCGTGACCCACTCGCGGCAGGTGGCCGAGGAGGCGCTGGCGGCGCTCCCGGGCCACTGGGCCGCGATGACGCCGCAGCGGGTCGAGTTCTCGCAGGCCGTGCTCTGCGGGCGGGCGGGCGGCATCGTGCTGACCGCCTCGGCCGAAGAGAGCCACGCCTTCGTCAACGATTATGCGCCCGAGCATCTGCAGATCCTGTCCGAGAAGCCCTTCGAGCATCTGGGGCGGATCACCGAGGCCGCCGAGGTGCTGATGGGGCCGCATACGCCCATCACCATCGCGAACTTCTGCCTCGGGCCGAATGCGGTGCTGCCCACCTCGCGGGGGGCGCGCACCTGGGGGCCGCTCTCGGTCCACGATTTCCTGCGCCGCAGCTCGGTGGGCTATGTCACGGCTCCCGCCTATCCCGAACTGGCGGAGGTTGCGAAGCGGCTGGCGGAATACGAGGGCTTCTCGTCCCACGCCAACGCCGTGGGCCCGATGCGCGACGCCTATCTGAAGCGCTGAGATGACCTCGCGCACCGCCCAGATCCGCGCCACCGCCCGCACCGACCGGCGGGCGGCCGAGGACATGCTCGCCCGGCTGATCCACGACCTCTTCGGGATCGCGGTGCGCGACCTCGCGATCAACCTCGACCGCTATTCGCTGAACTCTCTTAACGGCTTCTTCGAGAGCGACGAGGGCCCCTGCTTCTTCAAGTTCCATCAGGAGGAGGGCGAGGAGGCGATGCGCGGCGAATATTATCGCGCGGATCTCTTGGCCGAGGCGGGCCTGCCGGTGGACCGGCCGATCCGGGTCTCGTCGCTGCCGGGCGAGCAGATCCTGATCTATCGCCGCCGCGCGGATCCGCGATTCTCGGACCTGCTGCGCGGGCTCGATCTGGCGCCCGACGCCGCGGCCATGGCGCGGGCGCTGGCCGCCGAGGGGGCGCTGAACGACCGGCTCCTCGCCGTGGCGCAGGAGAGTCTGCATCCGATCACACCCGCCCAGTCGCAGGCCGAACCCATCCACCGGCTCTTTCACGAGCGGCTGGTCGAGCCCGGCAGCCGGGCCTACCCGGGCGGGCGGCTCGCGGGCTTCTATGTGGGCAAGCCCTTCGAGCTGCCCGGCCTGACGCTGCCGTGGGAGATGCTGGCGCACGCGCCTCTGGTGATCGACGGGTTGGCCTACGACCGGACGCTCGCCCAGCTCTTCGATGCGGCCCATGCGCGGCTTGCGCCCGAGCGGCTGGCCGATGCCGGCGGGATCACCGCCCATGGCGACGCGCACAATGCCAATGTCTGGTATGAGCGCGGGCCCGAGGCGGACCGCCTCGTCTTCTTCGATCCGGCCTTCGCGGGCAGCCATGTGCCCTCGCTGCTGGCCGAGGTGAAATCCACCTTCCACAATATCCTCGCCCATCCGCTCTGGCTCTACGATCCCGAGGAGGTGGCGCCGCGCTGGCAGGTCACGGCACGGCTCGAGGAGGGCGCGCTGCATCTGGACAGCGACTGGCAGCCCGGCGCGCTGCGCGAGGGGCTTCTCGCGGTGAAGGCCCGGCGGTTCTGGCGCCCGTGGCTCGCCCATCTGGCGGCGAAGGGCCTGCTGCCACCCGACTGGGAAGAGGTGGTGCGGCTCGCGCTCTTCCTCTGCCCGACGCTGGTCATGAGCCTGCGCGCGGGGCCGGGCGCCGGCCCCCACACGCCCGCCTCCTCGGCGCTGGGGCTGATGGCCGCCGTCCGCGCGGGCGCGCGGCCCGTTGTCGGCGAGGATCGGCTGGTGCGCTTCTTCGACGCAGTCCGCCCGACGGGCGATCCGGTGCAGGATTGAGAGGACGGGACCCGGACGCTGCGTCGCAGAACTGAGGGGCGGCGGTCACAAAACCGTGTCCTCGCCATGTCATAGGGCGGTCAGCCGGTCCCGGTGCCGGTTGCCGCCCGTGCCATCAGTCGAAGGACGCGCCCATGGACATGCCCCTCCTGCCGCCGCCGCGCCGTCACCGCAGCCTGTTTCTGTCCGACCTCCACCTCGGCTCGCGCGGCTGCCGCGCCGACCGGATCCTCGCCTTCCTGCGCGAGCATACCGCCCCGGACATCTACCTCGTGGGCGATATCCTCGACCTCTGGCACCCGCCCTTCCCGCACTGGACGCCGAACCACGACGCGATCCTCGCGCTGCTGCTCGGCCGGGTGCAGCAGGGCACGCGCATCCACTATCTGACCGGCAACCACGACGCGGCCATGCGGGTCTATCTCGGCGAGCATTTCCAGCGCATCACGGTGGCCGAGGAGACGGTCCACGAGGCGGCCGACGGACGGCGCTATCTCGTCACCCATGGCGATGCCTGCGATCCGCGCATCCTGCGCTTCCACGTCATGACGCGGATCGGCAGCCGGCTCGACTGGATGCTGCGCAACCTCGACGGGCGGCTGAAGCGGATGCGCCGCGCCGCCGACCCGGAACGGCGCAGCCTGATCGAGGCGCTGCTGAAGGGCGTCGATGCGGCGCTGGCCTTCGGCACCGCCTATGAGGAGCGTCTCGTGGCCCGCGCCCGGCGCGCCGGCTGCGACGGGGTGATCTGCGGCCATTTCCACAAGCCCGCGCTGCACGAGGCCCACGGGCTCGTCTATGCCAACTGCGGCGACTGGGTCGACAGTTTCACCGCGCTGGCCGAGGATGCGACGGGCCAGCTCACGCTCCTGCAGGGCAGCCCGCTGCCCGAGCCCGCCTCCGGCTTCGCCCCCGCCTTCCCCCTTCCTGCCGAGGCATGATGTCGCTCTCCGCCGCAGCCCTTTCGCTCCTCGCCCTCCACCTTGCGGCCGCGGGTCTGGCCGCGGCGCAGGGCCGCCGCCGCCCCACCCCGCCCGCCACGCGCCCCTTCGTCTGCCTGCTGCGGCCCGTCTGCGGGCAGGACCGGTTCGACCGCGAGACGCTGGGCTCGAGCTTCGGCCTCGACTGGCCCGACTACGAGATCGTCTTCTGTGCCGCGCGCGAGGAGGATGCCGCCGTGCCGCTGGTGCGCGAGCTGATCCGGCTCCATCCCGGCGCGCGGGCGCGGCTGATGATCGGCGAAGAGCGGATCACGGCCAATCCCAAGCTCAACAATCTGGCGAAGGGCTGGGCCGGCACGCGCGCGCGGATGATCGCCATCGCGGATGCCAACCTGTTGCTGCCGCGCGACTATCTGGAGCAGCTCGCGTCAGAATGGCGGCCGGGGGTGGCGCTTGTGTCCTCGCCGCCCGCGGGCGGGCGCGCCGAGGGGCTCTGGGGCGCGCTGGAGGCGGGCTTCCTGAACGGGCTGCAGGGCCGCTGGCAGCTTGCGGCGGCGCGGCTCGGTCTCGGCTTCGCGCAGGGCAAGACCATGTATCTCGACCGGGCGCTTCTCGACCGTCAGGGCGGGCTTGCGGCGCTCGGGGCGGAGCTTGCCGAGGATGTGGCGGCGACGCGGCTCGTCCGGGCGGCGGGCGGAACGGTGCGGCTCGTGCCGCGGCCCTTCACCCAGCCCATCGGACGGCGGCGGCTGCGCGATGTCTGGGCGCGGCAGCTGCGCTGGTCGCGCATCCGGCGGCAGGGCTTCCCCGCCCTCTTCGCGCTCGAGCCGCTGCTCTCGCCCGTGCTGCCGCTTCTGATGCTCGCCCCGACGGCGCCGCTCCTGATCCCGCTCTTCCTCGCGCTCTGGTATGGCGGCGAGGCGCTCCTCTGCCGCGCGATGGGCTGGCCCGCGGGGCGGCGCGATCTCGCGGCCTGGGTGCTGCGCGATCTGATGCTGCCGGTGCTCTGGGCCGCGACCTTCGCGCGGCAGGGATTCGAGTGGCGCGGCACCGCCATGGCGCCCGCCCCGGACCGGCCCGCGACATGATCGAGCCCGGCACGGCGCTCTCGCTCATCGCGGCGCACGGCATCGCGCTGGTGGCTCCGCTGGCGCTGGTGGAGGGGCCCATCGTCACCATCATCGCGGCCTGGCTCGCGCAACGCGACCTTCTGGACCTCCGGGCAGTGGTGGCCGTCGTGGTGCTGGCCGATCTCGTGGGGGATGCGCTGGTCTATGCCGCGGGCCGCATGGGCGGCGACCGGGTGGCGCGGCTCCTGCGTCTCCGCCCCGCGCGGGTCGAGGCGCTGGCGCTGCGTCTGCGGCAGAATGCGGGACGGCTTCTGATCGGGGCGAAGCTCACCCATGCGGCAGGGGCTGCGGTGCTGTTCGCGGCCGGCGCGGCGCGGGTGCCCTTCGGCTGGTTCATGCTCTGCAATACGGCCGCCACCCTGCCGAAAAGCCTCGCCTTCGTGGCGCTCGGCTGGTGGGCGGGCGAGAGCTACGACCGGATCGGCGCCTGGATCCTGCCGGTCTCGATCGCGCTGATCCTGACGGCGGGGACGGCGCTGCTCCTCGCCCGGAGGCGCTGCCCGTGAGCCTTCCCCGCGTGGCCTGCCTGATCCCGGCCTATAACGAGGCCGCGCGCATCGAGGGGGTGCTCTCGGTCGTGCTGGGCCACCCCGCCATCGACCGGGTGCTGGTGGTGGACGACGGCTCGACCGACGGCACGGCTGCGGTGGCACAAGCGGCGGGGGCCGAGGTGCTGGCGCTGCCGCGGAACGGAGGCAAGACCGCCGCCGTCGCCGCCGGGATCGCGGCGCTCGAGGCGCGCTGGATCCTGATGCTCGACAGCGACCTTCAGGGCCTCGACCGCTCGGCGGTCAGCGCGCTGCTGGCGCCGGTTCTGCGCGGCGAGGCCGAGGTGGCGATCAGCCTGCGGGGCAATGCGCCCCTCGTCTGGCGGCTGATCGGGCTCGACTATATCTCGGGCGAGCGCGTGCTGCCGCGGGCGCAGATCGCCCGGCAGGGGCCGGCGCTGGCGGCCCTCCCCCGCTTCGGGATCGAGGTCTTCCTCAACCGTCTCTGGATCGCGGAGGGCTGCCGCGTGGCCGTGGTGCGCTGGCCCGCGGTGGCAAGCCCGTCCAAGGCCCGCAAGCACGGCCTCTGGCGCGGGATCCGGGCCGATCTCGGCATGATGGCCGACATCTTCCGCACCATCCCCGCGCCCGAGGCCCTGCGCCAGATCCGGGCGCTCCGCCGACAGTCCCGCGGCGCCCTCCCGCAGCCCCGCCGCCAGCCGGGCTGAGACTGCCCCCGGCGCGCAGGCTGGCGCGCGCCTCAGTCGGCCAGCGCGATGGTCACGCGGCGGTTCTGGCGGCCCTTCTTCTCGATCTTGCCGAG
Source organism: Cereibacter johrii (assembly GCF_001720585.1). Lineage (GTDB taxonomy): Bacteria > Pseudomonadota > Alphaproteobacteria > Rhodobacterales > Rhodobacteraceae > Cereibacter_A > Cereibacter_A johrii. The sequence continues at coordinate 17,105 of NZ_MABH01000180.1, forward strand.
GAGGACGCGGCCGATCTCGCCGGTGCGCGCCACATGCGTCCCGCCGCAGGGCTGGAGATCCACCTGCTCCGCCCCCTGCCCGATCCGCACGAGGCGCACACGGCCCTGACCGGTCGGCGGCATCACCGACATGGTCTTGACGATGGAGGGATCGGCCAGAAGCTCCTCGTCGGTGATCCAGTCCTCGGTCACGGCCAGATCGCGGGCGATGAGCGCATTCAGCTCCGCCTCGAGCGCCGCGGGATCTGCCGGGGGCTCGGGCATGTCGAAATCGAGCCGGCCGCGCTCGGCGCCGATCTGGCCGCCGGTGACGGGCAGCGGGATCACGACCGACAGGAGATGCAGCGCCGTATGCACCCGCATGTGCCGGTGCCGCCGCTCCCAGTCGAGGCTCTGGCGCAGGGACGCGCCTTCCGGCGGCAGCGGACCGGCCTCGGCCGGAACGAGGGCGATGCGCCCTCCGTCGGCCTTGACCGCGGTGGCCACGTCGATCCGCCCGCCTTCCCAGTCGAGAAAGCCGCTGTCGCCGGGCTGGCCGCCGCCCGTGGCATAGAAGATCGAGCGGTCGACGAGGATGCCGCCCTCGGGGGTGTGGCCCAGCACGCGGGCCTCGGCCTCGCGCAGGTAGGGGTCGGTGCGGAAAAGCGGTTCGGTCATCAGCGCGGGCTCCCGGTTCCTTCGGAGGCACCGTCGGCGTCGGGATCCCCGTCGCCGTCCGCGTCCTCCACTTCCTCGGTCTGGCGGTGCAGGTCCACCGCATGGGTGCCTTTCGGCACATTGTCCTTCTGCGGCTTCTGCTGCGGCTCCACCACCAGAAGCGCCGCCATCTCTTCCTCGGTCAAGCCGTTCTCCACCTCGGGCTCCGGCGCGGGCCAGATGTCGCGCGGCATATGGGTCAGGCCGAGACCTTCCTCGGCGAAGCGTTTCGCGATCATGTGGTTGATGTCCGAGCGCACCGACAGAGAGAAGTTCACGTCGCGCAGGATCACCCGGATCTCGAAGCTCAGGAATTCCTGCGTGAAGCCCATGAAGACGATGGAGGGCGGCGGGTTGAGGATCGCCAGCGGCTGCGCCTCGGCGATCTCGCGCAGCACGCGCTCGACATGGCGGGTGTCGCTGCCATAGGCCACGCCCACCGGCACGATCAGCCGGCCGGTCATGTTGTAGCGCGTCCAGTTCGTCACCTGCCCGGCGACGAGATCCTGGTTCGGCACGATCACGTCGGTGCGGTCGAAGGTCTGGATCCGGGTCGAGCGGACCGAGATCGACTTCACCGTGCCCTGCACGCCGCCCACCTCGATCCAGTCGCCCTCCGAGACCGGGCGCTCGATCAGCAGGATGATGCCCGAGACGAAGTTGCCGACGATGTTCTGGAGGCCGAAACCGATGCCGACCGAGAGGGCACCGGCGACGATGGCGAGGTTCGACAGGTCAAGGCCCGCCGAATTGACCGCGACGAGGGCCGCGAGAATGATCCCGAGATAGCCCACGCCCGAGACGACGGCATTGCGCCCGCCCTGATCGAGCCGGGTCTTGGGCAGGATCTGGCTTTTCAGCGCGCCCTGCAGAAGGCGCGTGATGCCGTAGCCGATCGAGAAGACGATGGCGAGCAGAAGGAAGCTCGTGGGCGAGATCCGGGTCGAGCCCACCTGATAGCCCTCCCGGAAGCGGGCCCAGATCTCGGTGAGGTCCGCCACCCGCGCGCCCCAGACGAGCGCCAGCAGGGGCACCAGGGCGAGCGCGAGCAGGAAGCCGATCAGCACCGGCAGAAGCGCGTCGCGCCCGCCGTCCTCGTTGCGGGTGGCGAGGCCGTAGAGATCGACCACCAGCGTCTGGAGGACGAAGAGCACGCCGATCAGCCCGAGGGTCAGGCCCGCCGGATAGACCAGCGCCGTCGCCGCGGCGATGTAGCCGGGCAGCGCCAGCAGCGGCGCAATCACGCCGATGGCGATGGTGCCGCGGCCCAGAAGGTCGATCACGCTGTTGCGGAAGCTCGAGGGTTCGTCGTCGCTCAGATCGTTGCGCACGCTGGCGAGCATGAGCTGGCCGATGCGGAACAGGAGAAGCCCCGCCACCACGATGAACGGGAAGGCCATGACCGATGTCGCGGCCTCGCCCACCCGCGCGGGCGGCAGCGCCACGGTGCGCAGCGCGTCGAGCGCCATCACGACGCCGAACATCGCGGTGTGGAACCGGCCCTCGCGCCGCCGGTCCTCGGAGAGGTTCAGCGGCGAGGTCTGCAGGTCGTTCTTGGGAAAGCCCCGCCCCGCCAGCCAGCCGGCCGCGTAGAGGATGAGGCTGACCGCGGGCAGCACCTCGACGACCAGCGTCGTGCGCGGCCCGGCCATCGCCGAGAGCTTGATCGCATGGCTCACGGCCATCACGCCCGCCACCGGCGCCACGATCTGGCCCAGCGAGACGAGCAGCGAGCCCACCTTGCGGCCCCGCGCGGACGCCTGATCCTGAAGCGTCTGGGTCAGCCGCTCCATCAGCGCCCGGCCCCGGGCGATCAGCAGAAGGCCCACCGCCAGAAGGCCGAGGATCGCGGGAAGGTTGTCGCGCGCGGTGGCACGGGCCCGCTCCGAGGCGAGCCGGGTGGCGCCCTCGTTCCACAGATCGACGGCGAGGGTGCTCACCTCGCCGGCCGCCGCCGGCCAGTTGGCCGGATTGAGCGGCATGGGCCAGATGCGCAGCAGCTCCTGCGTCTGGCGCTCGCGCACCACGCGGTCGATCTCGCGGATCAGCCCGTCGGCGCGCTGATAGGCTTCCTCGGCCGAGACGACCGGAGCGCGCAGCTCGGCCAGCTGCTCGGTCAGTTCCTTGCGCCGCTGCGCGATGTCGTCGGGTTCGGTCGCGCCCTCGGCGGGTGCGGGGCCCAGCGCGTCGATCTGACCCCGGACCGAGGCGATGCGGCTGGCATTGATGCCCTGCGCCCGCAGGAACGTGTCGCGCCATTCGACCAGATAGCCGCGCATCGCCTCGTAGGCGACGCTGTCGGTCTCGCGGTCGGCGATCTCGCGCTCGGCGCGGGTCGCCGTCTTCTCCCACTGCTTGTAATCGGGCGGGGCGAGCTCGTCGGCCGAGGCCGCGGGCCCGAGGATGCCCTGCGCCAGCGCCGGGGCGGGGGCGAAGGAGTGCAGCGCAGCACAGGCCAGACAGGCCCAGACCAACCAGAGCCGCATCAGACGCAAGGCCTTCATGGGTCAGAGATCCTCGAACACCGCAGGGATCGCCGGGGGCGCCTCGTCGAGCCATTGCGGCACGGGCAGCCCCTTGTCGCGCAGGAACTGCGGATTGAAGAGTTTGGACTGGTAGCGGTTGCCGTAGTCGCAGAGCACGGTCACGATCCGGTGGCCCGGCCCCATCTCGCGCGCCATGCGGATCGCGCCGGCGATGTTCACGCCCGACGAGCCGCCGAGGCAGAGACCCTCTTCCTGCATCAGGTCGAAGATGATCGGCAGCGCCTCGGCATCGGGGATGCGGTAGCTGAAGTCGGGGGTCAGCCCCTCGAGGTTCGCGGTGATCCGGCCCTGCCCGATGCCTTCGGTGATCGAGCTGCCGGGCGCCTCGAAGGTGCCTTCGGTGTAGAAGCTGTGGAGCGCCGCGCCCTCGGGATCGGCGAGGCCGATCTTCACGCCCTTGGGCTGCAGCGCCATGGCCACGCCCGCGAGCGTGCCGCCCGAGCCCACGGCGCAGATGAAGCCGTCGACCTTGCCGTCGGTCTGCTCCCAGATCTCGGGGCCGGTGGTCTCGACATGGGCCTGACGGTTCGCGGTATTGTCGAACTGGTTGGCCCAGATCGCGCCGCGCTCCTCGGTGCGGGCCAGCGCCTCGGCGAGGCGGCCCGAATAGCGGACGTAGTTGTTCGGATTGCGGTAGGGCGCCGCCGGAACCTGAACGAGATGCGCGCCCGCAAGGCGCAGCATGTCCTTCTTCTCCTGGCTCTGGGTCTCGGGGATGACGATGACCGTGCGGAAGCCCATCGAGGCGCCCACCAGCGACAGGCCGATCCCGGTGTTGCCGGCCGTCCCCTCGACGATGGTGCCGCCGGGCTGCAGGAGCCCCTTCGCCACCGCATCGCGGATGATGTAGAGCGCGGCGCGGTCCTTGACCGACTGGCCCGGATTCAGGAATTCGCATTTCCCGAGGATCTCGCAGCCCGTGAGCTCCGACGCCTTGCGGAGGCGGATGAGGGGGGTGTTGCCGATCGCGTCGGCAAGGTCACGATGGATGCGCATGGGGGCCGTCCTTTCTGAGGCTCCCTGTGTAGGAGGCAGGTCCGGCGAACTCAAGCGCCGCCGCCATCACGCTTGCCGGCGTTCAGCGGCTTTCAGCCCGGTCAGGGGAGCAGGGCGGCAGGCCACGGCGCACCTGCCGGCCCGGCCCGCACGATGCAAAGCCCTCTTAGTCGGGGAGCCGAGACCGAGCCCGCGACGCACGTCCGACCGGCTCGCCGGGGGCAAGCCGCTCCGGAGGACGTCCTCGCCCTCGGGGCGGCCTCGCAGGGCAGCCGATGGCCGAGACCTTGCGGTGGTGCCGTCAGGCGGCAGGGCGGCCGCGATGCCGGCGGGGGCGGCTCGTCACGCGCCCCGCAGGCGCGGGCGCTCGCGGTCGAGCCAGAAGGCGGTGAGCAGAAGCGGCCCGTTGCAGATCTCGCCCGAGCGGATCAGCGCCATCATCTCGTCGAAGGACATGAGGTGGCCGCGGATGTCCTCGCCCTCGCCCTCCATGCCGAAGATGCCCTCGATCCCCTCGTCCAGTTCGGCCAGCGCGACATAGGAATAGAGATATTCCGCCTTGGCCGCCGGGGTCGGATAGTAGGAGGCCACCGGCAGGAGCGCGCCGAGGTCGAGCCCCGCCTCCTCCACCGCCTCGCGGCGGGCCGCGGCCTCGGGCGTTTCCCCGGGATCGACCCGGCCCGCGATGGGCTCGAGAAGCCAGGGCTGGGCATCGCCGCGGCCGAGGGGCCCGGGGCGGAACTGCTCGATCAGCAGCACCCGGTCGCGCACGGGATCGTAGGGCACCACCGTCACCGCATCGCCCGAGATGAAGACGGCGCGGTTGAGCGTGGGGCTCATGCCGCCGCCGAAGCTGCGGAACGACAGGTCATATTCCTCGACCGCGAAGAAATTGGCATAGGGCTGGGTGCGCCGCACGATGCGGACGTCGCCGGGCTGCGCCGCGTGGCGCCGCCGGGCCGGTCCCGGATCGGCCGCGGCCCGCACCCGGCTCGCGCCCTGCACCAGCATCAGCCGGTAGCGCCGCGCGATCCGCTCGGCCGGCACCTCCGGCCAGAAGGCCATCACATCGCCCGCCGTGGCGGCGACGATAGGCCCCCAGAGCGCGCCCCATGCCGCCTCGTCCCACGGCTCGAGCCCCTCGGGCGGGGCGAAGAAGACAAGCGCCGGCGCGCCCTCCACCGCAAGGGTCCGGGCCTCGTGGCCGGTCGCGGTCTGGTAGTGCAGGAGCCGCGCCCCCGCCTCGGCATCGAGCTCCATCACGAGGCCCGCCACCGAGGCGCCGGGCGCGGGCAGGGGCGAGACCGTGGCCCCCGCCGCCCCGAGGGCATGATCGAGGAGCCGCGCGGGCGCCCCGTCCGGGGCAGAGCCCAGCACCAGCTGCCGCAGGCCGTCCGAGGCCAGCGGCCCGCAGAGAAAGACACGTTTCATTTCCACCGCCGCCCGGCCCATTCCGTCAGACTGCCCGCGATCATCCCGCCCAGCGCGAGCGTGCCCACGATCTCGGGCCTGGCCAGAAGCTGCGCCTGATCCAGCATCAGCGCGAACACCCCGAGCAGCGCCTCGATCGGCCCGTCATAGAGCATCCGCATCGCGCGCAGCACCATGATGTAGAGGGAATAGCCGAGAAGAGCGAGAAAGACCCCCGTCACCACCGTCCGCACGCCCGTCCCGAGCGCCGGCCAGTAGCCCCGGCCGGCCCGCGCGCCCGAGATCGCCCAGCCGCAGAGAAGCCCCGCCAGCGCGCCCCAGGAGCCGAAGAGGGCGGTGGGCGTTCCCTCGGGCACTTCTCCGGCGAAGAGCCGCCCCCCCAGATAGCCCAGGGCCGCGAAGGCCAGGGCGGCGACGAGTTTGGCGGCGGTCGGCATTCCTGTCCTGCCCGAGGGGGCCGTCTTACGCGGCCCGCGTTACGGTGATCTGCGTCACGTCGCAGTTTCCGCCCTCGAACGAGCCGGCGCAAGAGGTGAGATAGAAGTTCCACATGCGGCGGAACCTCTCGTCGAAGCCCAGAGCCGCCACGCGGTCCCAGCGGTCGTTGAAGGTCTCGTGCCAGCGGCGCAGCGTCATGGAATAGCTCTCGCCGAACTCGAGCGACTCGGTCACATGCAGCCCCGCCTTCGCGATCTCGACCCGGAGCGCGGTGGGCGAGGGCAGCATCCCGCCGGGGAAGATGTATTTCTGGATGAAGTCCACCCCGCGCCGGTAGACCTCCCACCGTTTGTCCTGCACGGTGATGATCTGCAGCGTGGCCCTGCGCCCGGGCTTCAGCCGCTCGCGCAGGGTCTGGAAATAGACGGGCCAGTATTTCTCGCCCACCGCCTCGAACATCTCGATCGAGGCGATCCCGTCGAAGCTGCCCCGCTCGTCGCGGTAGTCCTGAAGCCGGATCTCGACCCGGTCCGACAGGCCCGCCCGCGCGATCCGCTCGACCGCGTAATCGTGCTGCGCCTGGCTGATGGTGAGGCCCGTCACCCGGAGCCCCCGCTCGCGCGCCGCATATTCGGCAAAGCCTCCCCAGCCGCAGCCGATCTCCAGCACATGCTCGCCCGGCTTCGCGCCGATCCGGTCGACCATGCTGGCATATTTGGCCCGCTGCGCCTCCTCGAGGCTCTCCTGCCCGGTGCGGAAGAGCGCCGAGGAATAGGTCATGCTCTCGTCGAGCCAGAGGGAATAGAAGTCGTTGCCGAGATCGTAGTGGGCCGCGATGTTGCGGCGGGCCTGGCGCTTCGAATTGCCGCGCAGCCAGTGGCGCAGGTTCTCGTAGGCGCGCAGCAGCCCCTGCCCGGGAAAGCCGTCGTAGACATCGTCATTGTCGGCATGGATCAGATCCATGAAGGCCTGCAGGTCCGGCGTCGACCAGCCGCCATCGAGATAGGCCTCGCAGAAGCCGAGGTCGCCCTCGCGGATCAGGCGGGCAAAGAGGTCCGCGTCATGGATGTCGAGCTCGGCCACCGGCCCCGGGCCCTGCCCCTCCACCCGGAAGCGCCGCCCGTCGTCGAGCACGAAGTCGAGCCGCCCGTGGCGCAGTCCCTGCATCACGTCGAGCACCTGCGAGAAGTAGCGCGGCAGATCCTGCTGCCCGCGCGTGCTGGTCAGAGCCGTCATTCCTGTCCTTCCTCGTCGGCAGAGGGCCGTGTCTCAGTTGTTGCGCTGCCCGTAGGCCGCCAGTGCCCGCTCCCGCCCCTCCGCCAGACCCACGACGGGCCGAGGGTAGCATCGATCGGGCGCAAGGCCCCAGCTTCGCGGCACCGCCTCGAAGAAGGCAAGCGCCTCGGGGCCGGGCCTGCGCGCGATTTCAGCAAGGAACCTCTGGCGATAGGCACACTCGGGATCGAACTTCTCGGCCTGGGTCGCGGGGTTGAAGATGCGGAAATAGGGCGAGGCATCGGGCCCCGACCCTGCGACCCACTGCCAGCCGAGCGCGTTCGACGCCGGGTCCCAGTCGACGAGGCACTCCTCGAACCAGGCCTGGCCCACGCGCCAGTCGGTCAGCAGATGTTTGGTGAGGTAACTGCCCGCGATCAGCCGCGCGCGGTTGTGCATGGTGCCGGTCACGAACAGCTCGCGCATGGCGGCATCGACGAAGGGCTCGCCGGTCATGCCGCGCCGCCAGCGCAGCGCGTCGGGATTGTCGCCGCGCCAGGGAAAGCCGTCCCAGTCCGCACGCCAGTTGCGGCGCGCGATCTCGGGCGTGTGATAGAGCAGATGCCAGCCGAACTCGCGCCAGACAAGCTCCTGGAGGAACTTCTCGGCCCCCGCCCGCCCCTCGGCGCGGGCACGCATTCCGGCGTGCCACAGGCTGCGGGCCGAGATCTCGCCATAGGTGATATTTTCCGACAGGCGCGAGGTCACGGGCGCATCCGGCCGGTCGCGCTCCGCGGCATATCGGTCGACGGGACCGCTCAGGAACCGCGCCAGCCGCTCCGCCGCCGCCGCCTCGCCCACCGCCAGATGCGGCGCGACGACGGCCGCGCCGCGGTTCATCGCCCGCCCCAGATCCCAGTCGGCCAGTCGCTCCGAGACCGGCCATTCCGCGGGAGACGGCAGCCGCGCGGGCGGCGCGGAGCAGGCCGCGACGGGCCGGTCCTTCACCGCCTTCCAGAACGGCGTGTAGACCCGGTAGAAGCCGCCCTGCCCGGTCTCGACCTCCCAGGGCTCGAAGATCGTATGGCCCGCATGGCTCGCGGCCCCGATCCCCGCCCGCCGGAGCCCCGCCTTCACCCCCTCGTCGCGCGCCCGCCAGTCCGGCTCCCACAGCCGCGACCAATGCACGCCCGCAGCCCCGGTCTCGGCCACCAGCGCCTCGAGCACAGCGAGCGCCGGCCCCCGCCGCAGCACGAGCCGGCTGCCCATCCCTTCCAGCGCCGCAGCGAAAGCCTCCAGCCCGAGGCCCAGCCGCCATTTCGGCGCGGCGCCCAGCGCCTCGGTCTCGGGATCGAGGATGAACAGCGGGATCAGCGGCCGGCCCGTGGCCGCCGCCTCTGCCAGCATCGGATTGTCGGCCAGCCGCAGGTCGCGCCGGAACCACAGGATCAGGGGAGCGTCGGCCATCATGCCCTTTCTCGTCTCCTCCCTGCTACGCGCGAGCCCGCTTCCCGGATCATCCTCTCGCACCACCTCTTTCATTCTGGTTGAAATATCCTCGGGGGGAGATCGGCCGGAGGCCGATCCGGGGGGCAGACGGCCCCCCGCGCCCCCTCGGCCTTCAGCGCGCCAGCACCGCGTCGAGCGCGAGCATCAGCTGCGCCACCTCGGCCTCCGACGTGTAATGGACGAAGCTCAGCCGCAGCACGCCCCGGGCGGGGTCGATCCCCAGCGCCTCGAGCGGACGGACGGCGTAGAAATCGCCCGCGCTCGCCATGATCCCGTGCGCGGCCAGAGCGGCCGCGACGGGCGCCACGGGCCGGTCGAGCGCCAGCGCCACGGTGGGGGCACGGGTCTCGGGCGTGCGCGGCCCGATCAGGCGCAGATCGTTGCGCACCGCCAGCTGATCGAGCAGCGGCCGCAGAAGCCGGATCTCATGCTCGCGCATCAGCCGGTGCACCGCGCGCGACCGCTCGAGCGGCGGGGCCCCGCCCGCGCCGTGATGGGCCGCCAGCGCATCCACATAGTCGGCGAGCCCCGCGCAGGCCGCGACCTGCGCATGGTCCGGCCCCGCCGGGGTGAAGCGCTTGAACAGCGTGCCCGCGTTGAACCAGTGCCCCTGGGCAGGCAGAAGCTCGGCCACCGCGCGCCGCATCAGCAGGATCCCCTGATGCGGGCCGTAGGTCTTGTAGGCCGAGAAGAGATAGATGTCGGCCCCGAGCGCCCCCATGTCGGGCAGCCCGTGCGGCGCATAGCTCACCCCGTCCACGCAGGTGAAGGCGCCCGCCGCCCGCGCGGTGGCGCAGATCTCGGCCACCGGATTGATCTCGCCCACGACGTTCGAGCAATGCGGGAAACAGACCAGCCGTACCCGCCCGTCGGCCAGAAGCGGCGGCAGGCCCGCGGGATCGAGATGGCCCGTCCCGGGATCGATGCGCCATTCGCGGACCTCGATCCCTTCCTCGGCCAGCCTGCGCCAGACGCCGCTGTTGGCCTCGTGGTCCTGGTTCGTCACGACGATGGCCCCGCCCTTGCGCGCGAGCCAGCCGCGCACCGCCTGCGCCAGAACGTAGGTGTTGGCCGAGGTCGAGGGGCCGAAGGACAGCTCGTCCTCCTCCACCCCCATCAGGGCGGCAAGGCGGCTGCGCGCCTCGTCCATCTCGGCGCCCGCCGCGTGCGAGGCGGCATAGGGCGCATAGGGCTGCACCTTGCGCTGGCGGTAGAAGCGGCTCAACCGGTCGATCACCGGCCGACAGGTGTAGGAGCCTCCCGCATTCTCGAAGAAGGCCTGTCCCGCCAGCGCGGGTTCCGAGAAGGCGGGAAAGCAGGAACGGACGAAGCCGATGTCGAGCGAGGTCATGCAAACTCCGGGACTGACCGGCCGAGGCTAGCCATCCGTCCGCTGCAAGACAAGGCATCCTCCGACCGCGCCCCTTACGGCCGAGGCGGAGCGCCCGGCCGGGCCGTGGCCGCTGCACTCCCCAAGGCGCCGCCACCCGCCGTCGCCCTCCCCCGGTCCGCCCACGATCTGCCCGTCCGCCGCACAAGCCTGCGTGAAGAGCGCGCCCCGCGCTTGCCCCGACGCGGTGCCGCCCCTCAGACTGCATTAAAGGCTTGAGCCGCTACCGCCCCTATTCTAGCGTCCGTCCATCGGCCGGCCAGCCCGGGACCCGTCGCAGACCAATGTTTCAAGGAGCTTACATGATCCGCCGCACCACCCTCCTGGCCAGCGCCGCAGCCCTCGTCGCGCTGCCCGCGCTTGCCGCCGATCCCGACCTCATCGTCTTCGACTGGGCCGGCTTCGAGAGCGAAGGCCTGATGAAGAGCTACATCGAGAAGAACGGCCAGATGCCGACCTACGCGCTCTATGGCGACGATGACGAGGCCTTCCAGAAGGTGGCCTCCGGCTTCAAGTCGGATGTGACCCATCCCTGCTCGCAGATGGTCTCGAAATACCGCGACGCGGGCCTGATCGAGCCCTGGGACGTGAGCCGGATCCCGGAATACGAGAACATCGCGCAGCGCTTCAAGGACTCCCGGATCTTCAATGACGATCAGGGCGTGTGGTACATCCCCACCGACTATGCCTACACGGCCATCGCCTACAATACCGAGAGCGTGCCCGCCGAGGATCTGGCCTCGGTGCAGTCCTTCCTCGACCCGAAATATGCCGGCCGGATCTCGCTGCCCGACAACACCGACGACATCTGGTCGCTGGCGCTTCTGGCCACCGGCGTCTCGGACTGGACCAACCTGACCGAAGAGCAGTTCCAGGCCGGCGCCCAGTGGCTGCGTCAGGCGCACGAGAATGTCCGCGCCTACTGGGCCGACCCGTCCGAACTCGCGCAGCTGATGGCGACGGGCGAGGTGCAGCTCGCCTGGACCTGGAACGACGCCATCGCGCTGATGCGGCAGGAGGGCTTCCCCGTGGGCTTCCAGCGTCAGTCGAAGGAGGGCTCGGCCACCTGGTTCTGCGGCTATGTCAACATGAAGGACGCGCCCGGCAGCGAGGACAAGGCCTACGACTTCATCAACTCGTGGCTGGCCCATTCCTCGGCCGCCTCGCTGCTCGAAAGCCACGGCTATGCGCTGACGAACGAGGCCGCCATGGCCGAGATCACCCCCGAGGCGCTGAAGAAGGCCGATCTCGACCCGGTCGACACGACGCTGCTTTCCCAGACCCCGCTCGACCCGGCGATGCGCGACCGGATGCTCGAGGAGTTCGAGAAGATCAAGGCGGGCTTCTGATCCGCTGGCGGGCGCTCCGGCGCCCGCCTCCGCACCCGCGCGGGACGGCCGCGCCTTCTCCGCGGCGGGATCCCCGCCGCCGTCCCGGTTGCGCGACGCAGGCCCCAGGGCCCGCGGCCCTTGCCCCCTCCACGGCACCTGCCGGAACCGGGAAGCCCGAGCACCGGACGGCCGCTCCGACATGCCAGGGCGCCGGCTGCCGGCAGAGGGCCACAAGCACCGTCCCGCTCCCGAACCCGTTCGGAAGAACGGTTGACGCTCCCGCCATCTGCGGGCGCCGCGGCCTCCCGGCCCTCTTCCGCTCGCCCGGCCTGACCTCGCTCTTCACCCGGCCCGTGGCGGACCGGCTCTGGTGCCCCTTCGCATGGTGCCGCTCGGGAATGCGGCACTTCCCGTGCCCTTCCACGAGACCTCCCCCGCAGACGCCCTGCCTCGAGCGCGGCCTCCTTCACCTTCCCGGGTCGCGCCGGTCGCAGCCCCATGCCCCGCGGACCCGCCCCGGCACGCCTGCGGCCGCTTGCGGAGGCCGCCCCTCCCGCCTATATTCCGCCTGTCCGGGGCAACCCGGACTATGGACATAAACGCGCTCGTAATAAGCGGATCGGACCCGGGGGCGGTACCCGGCGGCTCCACCAACAGTCCCTCGTTGGGGGCGGAGGGGGCCGAAACAGGATCGACGAACGTCTAAAGGGGTTGGCTTTGTCCCGGTGAGGTACCACCGTTATCGGTCCGAAAAGTACAGTTGCCAACGACAACCGTGCTCCGGTGGCTCTGGCTGCGTAAGCAGTTCGAGTTATCGAAACTTAAGCCCTTGCGCTTAGCCGCGTAAGGCGGGGTTCGCAGGTACCTGGCAACAGAAACCTGCACTTCCTCCTTGCCCTGCGACCCGGCCCGCGCCACGCTGCGCGCCATGATCCGCGCGCTCGCCCTCGCCCTGTCGCTCGCCTGTCCCGGGCCGGCGCGCGCCTGCGACACCGCCCTCCTTCTCGCCATCGATGTCTCGGGCTCGATCGACCGCGGCGAATATGCGCTGCAGGCGGAGGGGCTGGCCCTCGCCCTCTCCGACCCGGCCGTGGCCGACCTGCTCCTCGCGGGCCAGAGCGCCCTCGCCATCGTCCATTGGTCGGGGGTGGGCCGGCAGGCGCTGGCCTTGCCCTGGCGACGGATGCTGACACCCTCCGACGTGGCGGCCTTCGCCCGGTCGAGCCGCGCCCTGCCACGGGCCTTCACCGCCTCCGACACGGCGGTGGGCGAGGCCATCTCCTTCTCGCTCGCGCAGTTCGCGGCCGTGGCCGACTGCCGGCGCAGGGTCATCGACATCTCGGGCGACGGGCCGGAGAATGCGGGCTTCACCGTGGCCCGCGCCCGCCGCGCGGCCGAGGCCGCCTCCGTCGAGATCAACGCCATCGCCATCGAGGACATGGGCGCCTCGTCCCCGATCACCGCCTTCTACGACCGCTGGGCCATCACCCGGACGGGCTTCGTGCTGACCGCCCGCGGGCTTCAGGACTACCGTCGGGCGATCCGCGAGAAACTGCTGCGCGAACTCGGCAAGCCCGCCGGTTGAACCGCCCCGCCGTTCGCCTTCCGGCTGAAAATGCGAGGCGCCGCCCCCTTTTCTTCCGAACCGAATCCCCTATGCTGGCCCCGAAGCGACAGGGGATCTTGCATGGCGCGTTCCATCGACTACGGCAACCTCATGCACCGCGCGATGCGGGGCCTGATCCAGAGCGTGCTCGAGGATGTGGCCGCGCACGGGCTGCCCGGCGCGCACCATTTCTTCATCACCTTCGACACGACCCATCCCGATGTGGCCATGGCCGACTGGCTCCGCGCGCGCTATCCGCAGGAGATGACAGTCGTGATCCAGCACTGGTACGAGAACCTCTCCGCCGACGACCGCGGCTTCTCGGTCACGCTCAACTTCGGCAACCAGCCCGAGCCGCTGGTCATCCCCTTCGACGCCGTGCGCACCTTCGTCGACCCGTCCGTGGAATTCGGCCTCCGGTTCGAAACCCACGAGGAGGACGAGGAGGAGGAAGCGGGCAGCGACGAGGATCCCGACGGCGACGACGAGCCGCCGCGCCACGACGCGCAGGTCGTGAGCCTCGACAAGTTCCGCAAGTAGCGCAGGCCCGCGCGCTTTCACTCTGCCCAAATATCCCCGGGGGAGTCTCCGGCCCTGCCGGAGACGGGGGCGGGCAGCCCCCGCGCCGGTGCCGTATGCGATGGCATGCCGATTGATTTTCCCGCCCGTCTTGCCTAAGAGCTTGCGGGAAAATCAAGGAGCTTGCGCATGACTGCAACCCGCACCGAGACCGACAGCTTTGGCCCGCTCGAGGTTCCCGCCGACAAATACTGGGGCGCCCAGACGCAGCGGTCGATCCAGAACTTCCCGATCGGCTGGGAGAAGCAGCCGGTGGCCATCGTCCGGGCTCTGGGCGTGATCAAGAAGGCCTGCGCGCTCGTCAACATCGCCCAGGGCGACATGCCCGAAGAGCTGGGCCAGGCCATCGCCGCCGCCGCGACCGAGGTGATCGAGGGCCGCTTCGACGACAATTTCCCGCTCGTCGTCTGGCAGACCGGCTCGGGCACCCAGTCGAACATGAATGCGAACGAGGTGATCTCGAACCGCGCCATCGAGATGCTGGGCGGCACGATGGGCTCGAAGAAGCCCGTCCATCCGAACGACCATGTGAACATGGGCCAGTCCTCGAACGACACCTTCCCCACCGCCATGCATGTGGCCATCGGCATGATGGCGCGCGACGTGCTGCTGCCGGGGCTCGAGAAGCTCCATGCGGCCCTTCTCGCCAAGTCGGAAGAATTCAAGGACATCATCAAGATCGGCCGCACCCACACCCAGGATGCGACGCCGCTGACGCTCGGGCAGGAATTCTCGGGCTATGCCAAGCAGGTCGAGAAGGGCATCGCCCGCGTGAAGGCCTGCCTCCCCGACATCTACGAGCTGGCGCAGGGCGGCACGGCGGTGGGCACGGGCCTCAACACGCGGCAGGGCTGGGACAGCCGCGTGGCCGCGAAGATCGCCGAGATCACCGGCCTCCCCTTCGTCACGGCGCCGAACAAGTTCGAGGCGCTGGCCGCCCACGATGCGATGGTCATGTTCTCGGGCGCGCTGAAGACGGTCGCGGCCTCGCTCTTCAAGATCGCCAACGACATGCGGCTTCTGGGCTCGGGGCCCCGCTCGGGTCTGGGCGAGCTGATCCTGCCCGAGAACGAGCCGGGCTCCTCGATCATGCCGGGCAAGGTGAACCCGACGCAGGCCGAGGCGCTGACCATGGTCTGCGCCCATGTCATGGGCAATGACGCGGCGATCGGCTTCGCGGGCAGCCAGGGTCACTTCGAGCTGAACGTCTACAATCCGATGATGTCCTACAACGTGCTGCAATCCATGCAGCTTCTGGGCGATGCGGCGGGCAGCTTCACCGACAACATGGTGGTGGGCACGCAGGCCAACGTGGCGCGGATCGACAAGCTGATGAAGGAGAGCCTGATGCTGGTGACGGCGCTGGCCCCCACCATCGGCTATGACAATGCCACCAAGGTCGCCAAGACCGCGCACAAGAACGGCACGACCCTGCGCGAGGAGGCCATCGCCCTCGGTCTCGTCGATGCCGAGACCTTCGACCGCGTGGTCCGCCCCGAGGACATGATCGGGCCGAAGGGCTGATGGCCGAGATCGTCAACCTTCGCGCGAAGCGCAAGGCGGCGGAGCGTGACGCCCGCCGCCGGAAGGGCGACGAGAATGCGGCAAAGCACGGCCGCACCAGGGCCGAGCGCATGCTGGAGGAGACCCGGGCCGAAAAGGCCCGGGCGCATCTCGAGGGCCACCGCCGCGAGACGGACGCGCCCGACGAGCCCACCGATCCATGAACGGCCGCCCGGAGAAGCACTCGCTGACCCTGAAGGGCCACCGGACCAGCGTCTCGCTCGAGGCCGACTTCTGGCGCGCCTTCCGCGAGATCGCGGCCGAGCGCGGCCTGCCGCTCAATGCGCTCGCGGCCGAAGTGGACGAGGCGCGCGACCCCGAGGTGGGCCTCGCCTCCGCGCTCCGCGTCTTCGTGCTGCGCCACTACCGCACCGGCCGCTGAGCCTCCGCGCGCGGCGCGCCCATCGTCACATGGCCCGAGCTCGCCCGGTCGATCCGCCCCCGCGAAGGCGCCCGGCCGCGGAATCGCTCGGCCAGCGGTTTCGGCCCGGCGGTCACGCGGAAGACATCGTAGTCTCCCGCCCGGTCATAGGCGCAGAGATACTGCAGATGGCGCAGCCCCGGCCGGCCCCGCAGCCTGCGCCTCCGCGCGGGCGAGAGCGTCTCCGAAAGCGCGGCCGAGATCACCAGCGGCCAGAGCTTTCCTTCCGGGGCCACGCCCGACACCGAGACCGGATCGCAGAGCGCGAAGCAGAGCGGATCCTCGGGCGCGCTCACGTCGATCCAGGTCAGCTCCGCCGCGGCCGCCAGCGCGTTCAGATCGCGCCGGAATCGCCGGGCCTCGGGCAGGAAGGACAGAAGGGGCACGCGCTGGCCCAGCGTCAGGAGCGCAAGCGCCGGCCTGTGGGCGGGCAATCCGCCGCGCAGGAGATCGGCCATGAGCGAGACGGCGAGGACCGCGCCCGTGGAATGGCCCACCACCAGGAGCTCGTCGCACTCGCTCCGCAGCGCCTCCGAGAGGACGGCGCGGAAGCGGCCCATCCGCTCGGCGAGGGCGGGCGGCAGGGCCCCGCGCTGCCGGGCCAGCAGCCCCAGATCGGCAAGCGGCAGCGGAGGGAAGCGGACCCGCAGGAGGAGGACGCCGGCAAGCACGAGGCCCGCGAGCCAGCCTGCGGGCGGCCAGATCAGCGCGGCCAGCGCCTCTGCGAGCAGCAGCCCCGCAGCCAGAGCCAGCACGGCGAGCACCGAGAGCACCGCAGGCGGCACCAGAAGGGCCAGCACCGCCACCGGCCGCAGCTTGAAGAGGCGCAGGAGCGCGCCGGTGGCGAGATAGATCCAGAGCGTGCCGATCCTGCCCGCGAGCCCTGGGCCGATCGCCTGCCCCGCCGCTCCGGGCACGAGATCGGCCCAGGGCAGAAGCTCGACCTCGGTCTCGCAGAAGCCCGCCTCCATCGCGCCCGAGACGCGCCAGGAGGCGGGCCCCCGCCCCGGGCGCAGCGCAAGCGCCATCTCCGCAAGGTCGGCCTGAGCCGCGCCCTGCCGCAGATAGAGCTCCCGGTAGAAGGCAGGCGACACCGCCTCGCCGCCGGGGATGAGGAACACCCGCCGCCGGAAAGGTCGCTTCAGCTTCGGTTCCGCCAGCAGGTCCATCGTCCGCTCCCGTCACGACAGGAGCAGATTACCCCAGCCGGGCCAGCGCCGGGAAGGTCTCGAGCAACCAGTAGGAGAAGCTCGAGAAGCCGCCCGTCAGCATGAGAAGGCCGATGGTCCAGAGCAGCAGCCCCATGATGCGCTCGATCCGCTCCATATGGCGCTTCATCCAGCCCATGACGCCGGTGAGCCGCGGAAAGAAGGCCGCGACGAGCAGGAAGGGGATGCCGAGACCCGCGGCATAGATGGCCAGCAGCGTGGTGCCGCGCGCGATGCTCGCCTCGGAGGCGGCCAGCGTCAGGATCGCGCCCAGCTGCGGGCCGATGCAGGGTGTCCAGCCGAAGGCGAAGGCGAGGCCCAGCACATAGGCGCCGAAGGCCGAGCCGCCGCGGTCGCCCGCATCCATCCGCATCTCGCGGTCGAGGAAGGGGATGCGGTAGACCCCCACGAAATGCGCCCCGAAGGCCATGACGATGACGCCCGCGAGCGTGGCGAAGGTCTCGGCATTGGACAGGAAGAAGGCGCCGAAGGCCGAAGCCGTGAAGCCGAGGAAGAGGAAGACCGTCGAGAGACCCAGCACGAAGAAGAGCGCGGCCATCAGCGGCCCGCGCCGGGCGCCCTGATTGAGCTCCTTCATCGAGATGCCGCCCATATAGGCGAGGTAGGGCGGCACGATGGGCAGCACGCAGGGGCTGAGGAAGGAGAGCACCCCCGCCACCAGCGCGATCAGCATCGCCGGCAGCAGCCCTGCGTCGATCAGGTCCAGTCCGAACATCTTGGCTCCCTCTTTGTCCCTCTCCTAGCCGCTCGCCGCCGCCCCGTCACGGGGGCGCGTCTCACATTGACGTGGATCGGCCCCCGGCGTATCGCGCGGATACAGGCCGCGCGCGTTGATCCGGCGCAACCTCTGGAGACGGCGATGGAGTTCGACGAGGATCTCGACTGCGCGGGGCTGCTCTGCCCCCTGCCCGTCCTGCGCGCCCGCAAGCGGCTGATGGCCATGGGGCCGGGCCGGGTGCTGCGGGTGACGGCGACCGATCCGATGGCGGTCATCGACCTGCCGCATTTCTGCGCCGAGGCCGGGCACGAGGTTCTGTCCTGCGACCGTGTGGGCGCCGAGAGCATCTGGCTCATCCGCCGCGGCTGACCCGCCGGCCTCCCCGCAGATCGCGAAGCCCCGGAACCCCACCTGCTCGAGCGCTCGGCCACCGCGCGTGCCTCGCATCGGCTCCCGCCTGCTCGGGCGGTGGGCCACCGGGCGTGCCTCGCATCGGACCCCGCCTGCTCGGGCGTGGGCCACCGCGCGTGCCTCGCATCGGCTCCCGCGGGAACGAACAGGGGCGCCCGGAGGCGCCCCTGTGTCAGTCTCTGGAGATCAGCGGCCGATCGACCACCAGCCGCGACGCTTGGGCTTGTTGTCCTCGCCCTCGCCCGCTTCCTCGGCCACCGGCTCGGGCTGCGGCGCAGGCGTCTCGGCCGCTTCGGCGACGGGCGCCGTATCTGGGGCCGTCTCCGTCGCCTGGGCGATCTCGAGCGAGGCTTCCGCCGGCGTCTCGTCGACCGTCACGGCCACCTCGACCGCGGGAGCGGCCTCCGCGGCGGCAGCCGTCTTGCGGCTGCGGCTCGTGCGGGTGCGGGGCTTCTTCGGCTCCTTGGCAGGCGCTTCGGCGGCCGGGGCTTCCGCGGGCGCCTCGGCGGCGGCTTCGGCCGGAGCCTCCTCGGTCACCTTCGGCTTGCGCGTCCGGGTGCGCTTGCGCGGGGC
>NZ_MABH01000181.1 GCF_001720585.1 Cereibacter johrii
GCCGCCTCGGTGCCGGGCGGGGTGGAGCCGCGCAGCCGCGGCAGGAGCCAGATCAGGAGCGGCCCGCCGATCAGCCCGGTGAGCGCGCCCGTCGGGAACATCTCGCCGCTCGCGCCCGCCACGGTGAGCACGACCCCGTCGCAGAGCGACAGGAGCAGCGCCCCGATCAGCGCGGAGAGCAGGAGCCGCTGCGGGATGGTCCGGGCGCCCAGACTGCGCGCGAGGGCAGGCCCCGCGAGGCCCACGAAGCCGATCAGACCTAGCTCGGCCGAGACCGAACCGGCGAGGACCACCGCCACGGCGATGCCCGCCAGCCGGACCGCCGCCACCCGGAGCCCGAGGCTCGCGGCACCCTCGGCCCCGAGCGAGAGCACGCGCAGCGGACGCGCCAGAAGCGCCGCGGCAAGGCCTGCGAAAGCCAGCACCAGCGCCAGCGCCCGCACGCCCGACCAGTCCTGCTGCACCAGCGAGCCGCCGTTCCAGATGACGAGCGACAGCAGATATTCGCCTTGGGCGAGGGTCAGGGCGGTGGCGATGGCGCTTGCCGTCAGCCCCACCAGCATACCCACGATCACCATCGTGACCGGCGCGAAGGCGCGGCGCGCGCCCACCGCCAGCACCAGCGCCGCCGCCAGCGCCGCCCCGGCCATGGCCACCGGCCAGCGCCCGTCGATGAGCAAGGCGGGCGCGAAGATCGTGGAGAGGACGAGGGCCAGCTGCGCGCCCGAGGAGATGCCGAGCGTGGTGGGATCGGCCACCGGGTTGCGCAGCACGGTCTGCAGGAGCGCCCCCGACAGGCCGAGCGCCGCCCCGGCCAGAAGCGCGATGGCCCCGCGCGGCATCAGGCCGAAGGCGAGCAGGATCTGATCGAGGCTCATCGCCTCGGCCCGGAAGGGCAGCGGCGGCCAGGAGCCGAGGGGCAGGAGACCCACCGCGGCCCAGGCCCAGAGCGCGGCCGCGAGGAGGCCCACGCCCGCCAGCGCCAGTTGCGCGGGGCGGCTCACAGCCGCAACTCCGCGGGCCGGGTGAGCGCTGCCCCGAGCAGCCGGGCGAAGCGCAGCGCCGAAGGCAGGCCTCCGAAGGCATTGACCTCGGGCAGCTGATAGACCCGGCCGCCCTGCACCGCGGGCAGCGCCTGCCACAGCCGGGAGCGCGCGAGCCCCCGCCGGGCCTGCACCGGGATTTCCCCCACGATCACCACCCGCGCCTCGGGCAGGCTGGCAAGCTCTTCGATCTGCACCGGGGCGAGAAAGCTGAACCGCGTCTGCCCCTGCCAGGCGTTGTCCAGCCCGAGCCGCGCCGCCACGGATCCGAACAGGCTGTCGAAGCCGAAGGCGCGCAGATGGCGGGCATCGCCGATATTGACGAGGCAGAGCGGCCGGTCCGCCATCGGGCGCAGGTCTGCTGCCACGGCATCGAACCGGGCCTCGGCCGCCTCCTCGGCCCGCGAGGCCGCGCCCGGATCGTCGATGGCGCGGGCCAGTTCGTGCAGCGCCGCGAAGGACTTGGCCAGCGGCGGCTCGCCCCGGACATAGAACGGCAGGTTCAGGACCGGGGCCAGCTGCATGAGGCGGGCCTCGTAGCGGGTGTAATAGGGCGAGGTCAGGATGAGATCGGGGCGCACGAGCTGAAGCAGCTCGAAGTTCGGCGCGCCGCGCAGGCCCAGATCCACCACGTCCTCCGGCACCGCTGGCTCGGGCGAATCCTCGCGGAAGCGGATCAATTCGCAGGCGGCCACCGGCATGTGCCCGAGCGCGATGGCTGTCTCCAGCATGGCCCAGTCGATGGCGGCGAGACGCGGTGCGGACAGGGGAGCGGCCCGCAGGGACGAGGCCGCCGCCAGCACGAGGCTGGCGGCGGTGAGGAAGCTCCGTCGGCTGAGGGCGCCGCCCCCTACCACTTGTAGCTGATCTTGGCCGAGATCGTCCGGCCCTCGCCGTAGTAGCAGCCGAAGGAGCCGCAGTTGGCGAGGTAGACCTCGTCGGACAGGTTGTTGAGGTTGATCGAGGCTTCCATGTTCTCGCGGCTGTAGCCCACGGCGAGGTCGAGCAGCGTCACGGACTCGAGCGAATAGTCGTTGGCGAGATCGCCCTTGCGCTCGCCGATGTAGCGCAGGCCGCCGCCGAGGCTCACGCCGTTGTCGAAGGCCTTGTCGAGCCAGAGGCTGGCCAGATGGCTCGGCGCGTTGGGCATCTCGTTGCCGTCGTTGGCGCCGCTCGGATCCACCTGCTCGGTGTCGTTGTAGGCGTAGCTCGCGCGGAGGTTCAGCCCCGGCGCCAGCTCGCCCACCGCGCCCAGTTCAAGGCCCGAAGACTTGACCTCGCCGACCTGACGGCGGCCCTCGGCGCCCCCGAGGTTCACCGTCAGGTTCTCCTGCCGCAGATCGTAGATCGCCGCGGTGAAGAGCGCGTTGAAGCTCTCGGGCTGATATTTGACGCCCAGCTCCCACTGCTTGCCGGTCGTCGGCTCCAGCTGCTCGCCCGCGCCGTCCACGCCGATCTCCGGGTCGAAGGAGGGGGAGTAGTTGGCATAGACGAGCGCCCCGGGCGCGATCTCGTAGCCGAGGCCCGCGCGGCCCGACAGCGCCTTGTCCGTCTGGTCGATCTCGCCTTGGCCCGCGAAGTTCGTGTAGGTGGTGCCTTCCTGTTTCGACCAGTCGTGGCGCAGCGCGATCGATCCGCGCCAGCGCCCGGCGGTGATCTCGTCCTGCGCGTAAAGGCCGATCTGGGTCTGCGTCACGTCGGGCTTGCTGACATACCACGGCGCGCCGGTGGGAACGCCGCCATAGACCGGGTCGCGCCAGTCGAGGTTGGTGACGCCGCCAGTGGCGTTGTAGAATTCGGTGACGGTGTCGGCATCGTATTTGCGCAGGTCGAGCCCGAAGAGCAGCTTGTGCTCCATGCCGCCGGTCAGCACCTCTCCGGCAAGCCGCGAATCGAGGCTCAGCCCGGTGGTATTCTCGCGCTGATAGTTGGCGCCCCGGGTGATCTCGGTGCCGCTGGCATCGAGGCCGGTCACGTAATGGCCGGTATATTCCCAGTCGAACTTCTCGTAGCGGAAGCCCTGGCTGAAGGTCCAGCCGCTGTCGAGCTCGTGGCTCAGCTCGTAGCCGATGTTGAAGATCTGGCGGTCGTGGTCGTCCCAGCCCGGCTCGCCGGTGTAGAGCTCGCGCAGATACTTGTCGTTCCCCTGCCCGGTGAGAGCGAAGGGGATGCCCGGCGGCGAGATCGGCGCGTCGTCGGTATAGGAGGAGATGATGTCGAGCGTGGTCCTGTCGGTGGGCTGCCAGCGGGCGGCGAGGCCCAGATATCCCCGTTCGAGGCCGATCTCCTCCACCTGGCTCTCGTAGTCCTTGACGATGCCGGTCGCGCGGAAGGAGAGCGTGTCGCTCACCGTGCGGTTCCAGTCGAAGAAGCTCTGGCGCGAGCCATTGTCGTCGAGACCGACGCCCAGCTCGCCGAAGTCGAAGCCCTGCGAGCGTTTCTGGACCTGGTTGATGATCCCGGCCGGCGAGCCCGCGCCGTAGAGCGAGGAGTTGGGGCCGTTCAGCACCTCGATCTGCTGGAGCGCGAAGGTCTCGTAGGCCGGGGCGCCCATGTAGCGCAGCTGCCGCAGGCCGTTGACATATTGCGAGCCGCGCGCCTCGAAGCCGCGGATGGTGGGGCTGTCGAAGCGGGGATCGACGCCGTAGGGGTCGCCGAGCACGCCGGGGCTGTAGCGCAGCGCCTGCCCGAGGGTTTCCGCGCCCTGATCCTTGATCTGCTCTGCCGTCACGACCGAGACCGATTGCGTCGTCTCGGCCACGGGCGTGTCGGATTTGGTGGCGGACTGGTTGTAGTCGGCCTTGTAGCCATCGGCCTGGGTGGTGATGTCGGTGGTGGCCGTGACCACGATCGCGTCGAGCTCGATCGCCTCCTGGGCGAAGAGGGCGGCCGGGGCCAGAGCAATGGTGCTCGCGCCTGCAAGCAGCATAGACCGGTGTTTCGTTCTCATGGGGGCCTCGCAAGACAGAGAGCAACTACTCACTCGCTTGAGCAAATGCTCTGGCTTGCTGGGGGCTGGATACAGTTTTCCACGGCAGAGTCCAGCCCGCCGCCGCTGGGGCAGCCCCGGTGCCGGGGTCTGTGCTCCTCCGGCAACGGCCCTGGGGGCTGCCGCCGCCACATGCCGGAAACCACGGGTCCGCGAGCGGCCTTGACGCGGGTGCTTCAGGCGGAAGGGGCTTTCCGGCTCCGAGAGGGTCCGCGCGCGCCTTGAGCGCGGGGAAGGCTTTGTTCTGGCGCTCCGCCTCGAAGAAGCGGCGCACCGATGCCCGCCCGGACGAGTGGCCGGAGCCGTTGGCCCCTGGACTGAGGAGGGCAACCCGGACGCATCCTCGGTGCCGCGCAGGTGGCTGGTTCCGCGGGTGAAAACCGTCTAGAAGCTGGCTTTCGTTTTCCTGATTGCTGTGAGGCCGCGTGACCCGTAAGCCCTTGACCCTGACCGGCAGCGCGCTCGCCGTCTTGCGTGCCCTTGTCGAACGGGGCCCCTCGACGCGTCCGCAGCTGGGGCAGGACCTCGGCCTCTCGCGGCCCACAATGTCGGCCGCCATGGCCGAGCTGATGGAGGCGGGTCTGGTCGAGCCGATCGGATCGGTGCATGGCGGGATGGGCCGCCGGGCGGTGGAATACCGGGTGGCCACGCATGCGGGGCATGTGATCGCGGTGGATGCCGGATCGACCCACATCCGGCTGCGGCTCTCGACGCTGGACCGCCGGCTGCTGCACGCGAGCCTGCATCCCCTTCCGAAAAGCCAGTATTCGCTGACGCCCCAGATCAGCAGCGTCGTGGCCGCTGCCGTGGCCGAGGCGCTGGAGAAAACGGAAGCCGACTGGGGCCCACTGCTGGCCATGGTCATCGCCATCCCGACGCGGGTCGTGGGGCCGGAAGGGGATACCGCCGCCACCGATCAGGAAGTGATCTTCACGAATTTCGCGCCGCCGCCGCAGGTCGACTGCACGCTGGTGAACAACGTGAACTGCGCCGCCGTGGCGGAATATCACTATGGCGCGGCGCGCGGCCGTCAGACCTTCGCCTTTATGCAGGTGGGGGTGAAGATCGGCCTCGGGCTTATGCTGAACGGCCAGATCCTGCCCGGTGTCAATGGCGCGGCGGGCGAGATCGGGCATATCACCTTTCCCTTCGCACCGGGCCTGACCCCGGTGCCCGGCGAGGCGGAACGCTACATCGGCACCGAAGCCTTCATGACCCGGGTCCGGGCCGACTGGCCCGAGAGCTCGGGCCGGCCGCCTGCCGATACCTACGAGCTTCTGGCCCGTGCGGGCGAAGGCGACGCGACAGCCCTGCGCCATGTCGAGGGCCATGCGGCCGAGATCGGCGCCGTGATCGCGATCTGTGTCAGCGTGATCGATCCCGGCCTCGTGGTGCTGGGCGGCGGATACGGTGCCTCGCCCCTGCTCAGGCCCAAGGTGGAGGAGGTCGTCCGCCACCTCGCCTTCCCGGCCGAGATCACCACCAGCACCCTTGCGGCCGAGGCAACGGTTCTCGGGGCCGAGCGTCTGGCCGTGGATCGCGCCGTCTGCGTCCTGCTGGGTCTGCCTGCCTGAAACTTCCGCGAGCTGCCCCGCAAGAAAACACTTGCTTGCCCGACTTTGTTTGTTAGGCTGCCTAATAATATGGGTCAGCCAGCGAACGCGCTGACGGGGTCACGACAGGAGAGATCAATGACCATGAGGACAACCGCCGCCAGCCTCCTTGCGCTGGCCCTCGCCACCGGAGGGAGCGCGGCCGGCGCGCAGACCCTTGAATACTGGGTCTATTCCGACTTCGCTCAGGGCGAGGCGCTGGCGCTTCAGCAGGAATTCATCAAGGAGTTCCAGGAGGCCCATCCGGGCGTGACGGTGAACATCGTGGGCAAGGGCGATGACGACCTGACCGCCGGTCAGATCGCGGGGGCGGCCAGCGGCAACCTGCCCGACGTCTTCATGAACGCGGTGGGCGTGGGCGCGCAACTGGTCGATGTTGGCGCTCTGGCGAACATCCACGACAAGTGGATGGCCATGCCCGAGGAGTTCCGCGCCCAGTTCAACAAGGGAGCGGTCGACAATTGCGCGCCGCGCCCCGAAGAGATGTACTGCATCCCCTACACGGGCTACGGCACGCTGCTGTTCCGCAACCTGACGGTGCTGGAAGCGGCCGGGATCGACACCTCCGCCCCGCCGGCCGACTGGGCCGACTGGCTGGCGCAGATGGAAAAGGTGAAGGCCGCGGGCAAGTTCGCCATTCCCGATCAGGCGCTGGTCTTCAACTCGATCGCCGAGATGTATGGCGTGACGGGCGATGTCTCGACCTGGGGCATCGACTGGGAGAGCAAGACCACGCGGATCGACCCGGCGGTGATGACCTCGGTGCTGGAAAAGTTCGTGGCGATGCAGCCTCTGACCTCGGGCCCCAGCCGCAACGATCAGGCAACGAAAGACCTGTTCGTCACCAATCAGCTGGCCTTCCACACCATCGGCCCGTGGGTGAACCCGACCTATGTCGAGGCGGCCGAGAACTCGGGGCTGAAGTACGATTTCGTGCTGATGCCCGGCGAGACCGCCGACAAGCACGGCGGCATCAAGAACTTCGAGATCGTCGGCGTCGCCCCGGGCGAGAATCTCGATCTGGCCTTCGAATTCGCGACCTACATCACCGCCAAGGAGCAGATGGCCCGCTGGGCCAAACTGCTTTCGCGCTACAATTCGAACGCGGCCGCGATGGCCGAGGCCGATGTGGCAGCCCTGCCGCTGGTCGCCCGGTCGGTTGAGGCGGTCGAGGCGACGATGGATGTGAGCCCGCCCTATCTGATCCAGCCGGTTCCGGCCTGCTACCAGTCGACGGTGGTCGATTATGTGTCCGCCACCGCTGACGGCGAGTTCACGCCCGAAGAGGGCGCGGAGGAGATGATCGCCGAACTGAACGACTGCCTCGCCGGCTGATCCCGCCCGAAGCGAGCCCCCCGCCGCCGCCCTGTCGGTGGGGGGCCTCCGAACGCCCCGTCTCGGGGCGCCTGTTCCTTCATGGGGAAACGATGCGAGTCCTGCGCCACCACCTGCCCCACTTCCTGATGATCGCACCGTTCCTCGTGCTGTTCGGAGCCTTCTTCCTCTATCCCATCCTCAGTGGGCTCTATTACAGCTTCCACGACTGGAACGGCGTGCGAGAGCCGGTCTACGTCGGGCTGGAAAACTACACGAGGCTGCTCGGATCGCGCGACTTCTCCCGCGCGATGTGGAACCTGTTCCAGTATATCGCCATCACGGTGCCGCTCGGGCTGACGGTCGCCTTCTGCCTTGCGCTGCTGGTCGACAGCTTCACGGGGCGCTGGGCGAACTTCTTCCGTAACGCCTATTTCCTGCCGGTGGTGCTGCCTGCCTTTCTGGCGGCCACCATCTGGCGCTGGATCTATGCGCCGAACTTCGGCCTCCTGAACATGATGCTCGGCTGGGTCGGGGCCGAACCCGTCAGCTTCCTCAATGACACCGATACCATGCTCTATGCGCTGATCGCGGTGGATGTGTGGGTTTCGGCCGGGTTCAACATGGTCATCATCCTGGCCGGGCTGAAGAACATTCCCGCCGATCTCTACGAGGCCGCGCGGCTCGACGGGGCCAGCAAGCTGCAGCAGGTCATCCACATCACCCTTCCGATGCTGGCGCCGGTGCTGTTCTTCGTGCTGACCTATGCCGTCATCTCGGCCATGCAGGTCTTCGACACGCCCTGGCTGCTGACCGGCTCCTCCTTCTCGGAATATGGCGGACGCCGCGGGGCGCTGCTCTTCCCGGTCATGGACATGATGGGACGCGCCTTCGGCGGCGTGCAGTTCGGCCTCGCCTCGGCCTACGGCTTCCTGCTGACCATCGCCATCATCGCCGTCACCGCCCTTCTCTTCGCCGTCCGCACATGGAGCAATCGCCGATGACCTCTGCAGCCGCTGCGCGGATTTCGGTCTGGACCGTCCTGAAATGGGCCACAGCCATCGCGATCGCCGTGATCACCATCTTTCCGATCTGGTGGATGATCAACGTGGTCTTCTCGCTGCCGGGTGAGCCGGTCGCCATCAACCCCCGGCTCTGGCCCACCTCGCTGTCGGCTGGTCTCGAGAAGATCGAGATGATCTTCACCCAGACGGGCTATCTGCGCGCCTACGGCATCTCGCTGGCCTATGCCCTGCTCACGATCCTGGGCGTCCTCTTCATAGGCTCGCTCGCGGCCTTCGAATTCGCGCTGTTCGACTTTCCCGCCAAGGGCCCGATCTTCGGCATCGTGATGCTGTCGCTGATGGTCCCCACGGCGGTGACCATCATCCCCACCTATCTGCTGACCTCGAACCTGGGCTGGCTGAACTCGCTGCAGGGGCTGGTCGTCCCCGGCCTCGCCTCGGCCTTCGGCCTGTTCATGCTGGTGCAGTTCATGCGCGCCATCCCCAAGGACATGATCGAGGCCGCGCGTCTGGATGGGGCGGGGCATTTCCAGATCTACTGGCATGTCGCGCTGCCGCTCTGCCGCAACGCGCTGGTGACGCTGGCCATCCTGACCTTCATGCAGACCTGGGGCAATTACATGTGGCCGCTGATCGTGACCACCTCGCCCGAGATGTACACGGTCGGGCAGGTCGTGGGCATGTTCAACGCCCCCCTCTCGCACCAGACGGTCGATGTCGTGATGACCGCCAACCTTCTTGCCGCCGTGCCGCCGCTGCTGTTCTTCCTCATCTTCCAGCGGAAGATCGTCGAGGGGATCGCGATGTCGGGCACCAAGGGCTGACCCGGAGCTAGACGAACCCATGGCCTTTCTAGAAATCAAATCCCTCTGCAAGAGCTTCGAGTCCTATTCCGTCCTCAAGGATATCGACCTGTCGATCGAGAAGGGGGAGTTCGTGGTCTTCGTGGGCCCCTCGGGCTGCGGAAAATCCACGCTGCTGCGCATGATCACCGGGCTCGAGACGCCCACCTCCGGCACCATCGCCATCGAGGACGAGGTCATCAACGACGTCGATCCCGCCCGGCGCGGCACGGCGATGGTGTTCCAGTCCTATGCGCTCTACCCGCATATGACGGTGTTCCAGAACATCTCCTTCGGGCTGCGCATGTCGCGCAAGCCCAAGGCCCTGATCCGGGAGCGGGTCGAGAAGGCCGCGGCCATCCTGCGGCTGGACAAGCTGCTCGATCGCAAGCCCGCCCAGCTGTCGGGCGGCCAGAAACAGCGCGTCGCCATCGGGCGGGCCATCGTGCGCGAGCCGCGGGTCTTCCTGTTCGACGAGCCGCTCTCGAATCTGGATGCCGAGCTGCGCGTGCAGATGCGGGCCGAGCTTCTGGAACTGCACGAGCGCCTCGGCACCACGATGATCTATGTGACCCACGATCAGGTCGAGGCGATGACGCTGGCCGACAAGATGGTGGTGATGAGCGGCGGCAGGATCCAGCAATATGGCCGCCCGCTGGACCTCTACGACGATCCCGACAACAAGTTCGTGGCGGGGTTCGTGGGTTCGCCCAAGATGAACTTCCTGTCCGCCACGGTCGCCTCCGTCGGCGCAGGGGGGCTGCGGGCCGATCTGGCGGCGGGCGGGGCGGCGGCGCTGCCCCTGATCGAGGCTCTTGCGCCGGGCGCCCGGATCGACATCGGGATCCGGCCCGAGCAGCTGTCCGTGGTTGCGGCCGGGCAGGCGCCGTCCGCCGATGCGGTCTCGGTCGCGGGCCGTGTCGCGCTGATCGAGGATCTGGGCGCGGAATCCTATCTGCATCTGCACCTCGCCGATGACAGCCGCATCGGCGTGCGGACGGCGCGTCACGCCGCACATCTGGGCGAGGAGGTGCGGGTTGCAGCCCCCGCCGCCGGCGTCCTCGTCTTCGACGAGGCCGGTGCGCGCCTGCGGGGCCGGGCATGAGCCTGACCGCATATTCCGAGGCGGGCGCTCCGGTGGTGGGCGTCGACATCGGCGGCACCAAGACCGAGATCTGTCTGGCGCGCCGGGACGGGACCCGGCTGGTCAAGCTGCGCGAGACGGTTCTGCCCAGCCGCAGCTGGCGCGGCGCCGGCGTGGCCGAGGATGCCGCGAACCTGCTTGCGCAGGTGCATCTCCTGATCGGGGACGAGAGGGTGGCGGCGCTCGGTGTGGGCGCGCATGGCTGCGACGACGATGGCGAATGCGAGGCCCTGGCCGCGGCCCTGCGGGCGCGCAGCCCCCTGCCGCTGCGGGTGGTGAACGATGCCGAACTGATGCCGCTGGCCATGGGCCGGGTGGGCCAGATCGGGCTGGTGGCGGGCACGGGCTCCATCGCCGTCTGCCGCGATGCCGAGGGGCGCATGATCTCGGCCGGCGGCTGGGGCTGGCTGATCGGCGACGACGGCAGCGCCGCGGGCCTCGTGCGCGAGGCGG
>NZ_MABH01000182.1 GCF_001720585.1 Cereibacter johrii
GCCGATCCGTGCTCGGCCATCAGCCGCCGCCAGGTGGCCGGCCCCACCCGCCGCGAGCGGATCAGCCGCAGCCGGTCGAGCCGCTCGGCCTCGGCCGGGGAAGAGACGGGTTTCTGCGCCTTGGCCCGCATGGATGCCTTTCGCCGGTGCGGCG
The DNA here is from genome assembly GCF_001720585.1 of Cereibacter johrii. Classification (GTDB taxonomy): domain Bacteria; phylum Pseudomonadota; class Alphaproteobacteria; order Rhodobacterales; family Rhodobacteraceae; genus Cereibacter_A; species Cereibacter_A johrii. The sequence continues at coordinate 155 of NZ_MABH01000182.1, forward strand.
GCCGCTGGCGGGCCGCCGGAGAGGAGATCCCGAACCGGCCCGGAGCCGCAGGATCGACCGACCTCCGACCCTGCGGGCGAATGGTTAATGACTGGTGAACGGCGGCCTGCGGGGTATCGTGTCCGAGGCCGGACCCGGGCGCGGCCCTGTCACCCGCCGGACGGAAAGGCGCGGCCCACGGTCCGGTCCGGAGAGGATCCGCCCCGGGGGGCCTTGAGGGAGCCAGGCTGACGTAAGCCGCCGCCGCACCGAAACCGTGTCCCGCGGCATGGGGAGGCAGACCCAGATCTATGCCGACCCCGCGCTCAATGCCGAGATCTGGGATATCGAGGGGCGCCCCTACATCGACGCGGCGGCAGGCAGTGCGGTCGTGAACACCGGCCACTGCCATCCGAAGGTCATGGCCGCGGTCTTCGGGCAGGTGGGCCGCTTCACCCATACCTGCCATCAGGTGCCGCCCTGCGAGACTTGCATCCGCCTCGCCGAGCGGCTGAATGCCGCGGTGCCGGGCGACTTCGCCAAGAAGACGGTCTTCGTCACCACCGGCGCCCGAATCGGCGGCACCTCCGGCGGCAACCCTCTGGGCATCGCCGCGGCCCATGCGGTGCTCGACGTTCCTCGCGAGGCGGGGCGCGCCCCCTGCCCGCTTGGCAGGCGGGGCGGCGGCGGCTAAGAGGCGCGGATGCAGCCCGCTTCGCCCTCCGAGACCGGCCTCCGCCTCGACCGCGCCTCCTACGGCGTGGGCGGGCGCGCGATCCTTCAGGACATCTCGCTCCATCTGACCGAGCAGCGGATCGCCATCCTCGGCCCCAACGGGTCGGGCAAGACCACGCTCCTGCGGCTGATGGCGGGGCTGATCGCGCCGACGGCAGGACGGGTGACGGTGGACGGGATCGAGCCCGCGACGAACCGGCGCGCCATGCTGGGCGCCATCGGCATCCTGTTCCAGAATCCCGAACATCAGATCATCTTTCCCACCGTCGAGGAGGAGCTGGCCTTCGGGCTGAAGCAGATGGGCCGCAGCGCCGCCGAGGCGCGCGCCATGGCCCGCGCCACGCTAGAGGCGCACGGCCGCGGCCATTGGGCGGCGGCGCCCGTGGCCACGCTCTCGCAGGGGCAGAAGCAGTTCCTGTGCCTTCTTGCGGTGCTCGCGATGGCGCCCGGGACGATCCTGCTCGACGAGCCCTTCTCGGGGCTCGACCTGCCCACGCAGATCCGCCTCGCCCGGCGCCTCGCCGCGCTGCCGCAGCGGCTGGTGACGATCACCCACGATCCGGCAGTCGTGGCGGGCTTCGACCGCGCCATCTGGCTCGAGGACGGGCGGGTGCGGGCGGACGGGCCGGCCGCGGGCGTGGCCTATGCCTACCGCGCCGAGATGGACCGTCTGGGGAGCCTCGATGCTGACGCTGACCTCGCCGGTTGAGACGCGCCTGCACCGCCTGCCCGCGGGCGCCAAGCTCACGGCGCTGGCGCTGGCGGCGGTGGCGCTCGTGCCGCTCGACAGCCTGCCCCTGCTCGCGCCGGCAGCCCTCGCCACCGCCCTTCTCTATGGCGCACAGGGGGGGGCCTTCGCCCGCCACGGGCTCGCCCTCCTGCGGCCGCTCTGGCCGTTCCTTCTGATCCTCGCGCTCTGGCACGGCTGGACGGGCGAGCTCGCGCGCGGCTGTGCCGTCGCGCTCAAACTTCTGATCGCGGTGGCGCTGGCCAATCTGGTGACGATGACCACCCGGCTCGACGACATGATCGCGGTGCTCGAGCGGCTGGCGCGGCCCCTGCAGCGGCTGGGGCTTGCGCCGCATGTGCTGGCCATCTCCATCGCGCTTGTCATCCGCTTCACGCCGGTGCTACTTGCGCGGGCAGAGCGGCTGGCCGAGGCCTGGCGCGCGCGGAGCCCCCGCCGTCCCTCGTGGCGGATCGTGGCGCCGCTGGCGCTGGGAGCCCTCGACGACGCCGAACAGGTGGCCGAGGCCCTCCGCGCCCGGGGCGGCCTCTAGGGGAGAGAGACCGATGGAACGCAACGTGACCCTGATCGCGCTCTTCGCCGCGCTGATCGCCGTGCTGGGGCTGGTGCCGCAGATCACCCTGATGTCGGGCGTGCCGGTCACGGCGCAGTCCTTGGGCGTGATGCTCTGCGGCGCGGTGCTGGGCGCGCGGCGCGGCGCGCTGGCGGTGCTGCTGTTCCTCGCCCTCGTCTTCCTCGGCCTGCCGCTCCTGTCCGGCGGGCGAGGCGGCCTCGGCGTGCTCGCGGGCCCCACGGTGGGCTTCGTGGTGGGCTTCCCCGTCGCGGCCTTCGTGACCGGCCTCGTGGTCGAGACATGGCGGGCGGTCCCGGTGACGCTCGCGGCCTTCGTCGGCGCGCTGCTGGGCGGGGTGGTGGCGCTCTATGCCTTCGGCCTCGTCGGCATGGCCCTCGTGCTCGGCAAGACGCTGCCCGAGGCGGCGCTCCTGCTCACGCCCTTCATCGCGGGCGACGTGCTGAAGGCCGCGATCGCGGGCCTCGTCACGCGCGGCCTCTCGCGCGTGCGGCCGGGCGTGCTGCTCTCGCGCTCCTGATCCGACGACAACGCCCGGAGGCAGGGCCTCCGGGCGGTCTTTCCGGCAAGGCGGAGGTCTCGGGTGTCTCGGGACCGCCAATCTTTCAGCCGCCCTCGGGGTCGGGCGGACAGGGCATCGAGGCCCGGCCATCCCGTCGGCGCGGATCCCCTTTCGGAGGCCGTGCCCCGGGTTCAGGGCCTCTGCGCCGAGCCTTCAGGCCACGTTCTGCAGCGCCACCTCGGGCAGGATGCCCAGCGCGTGGCAGACTTCGCGCGTCAGCGTCGGGCGGTTCAGCGTGTAGAAATGCAGATCCTCCACCCCCTCCGACAGGAGCCTGTCGCAGAGCTCGGTGCAGAGCGCGACCGAGAACAGTTCCTCGCGGCCGTCGCGCTTGGCGTGGTCGAAGGCGTCGTCCAGCCAGCCCGGCACCTGCGCCCCGCAGCGGGCAGCGAATTTCTTCACGCCCGACCAGTTCTCGATCGGCAGGATGCCCGGGATGATCGGCGCGGTGATGCCTTCCTTGGCGCAGAGGTCGCGGAAGCGCAGGAAGGTCTCGGCCTCGAAGAAGAACTGGGTGATGGCCGAGGTGGCGCCCGCCTCGATCTTGCGCTTGAGCCAGCGCACGTCGGCCAGCGTGTCGGCCGCATCGGGGTGCGGCTCGGGATAGGCGCCGACGCGCAGCTTGAAGCGGCCGGTGGCGGCCAGCGCCTCGACGAGCTCGACCGAGCTTGCGAAACCTTCGGCATGGGGGGTGAAGCGGTCTGCCCCCTTCGGCGCATCGCCGCGCAGCGCCACGATCTCGGTCACGCCCGCCTCGGCATAGGAGGCGGCGATCTCGAGCGTCTCGGCCTTCGTCGCATCGACGCAGGTCAGATGCGCCGCGACATTCAGCCTGTAGTGGTTGTGGATCGTCTCCACCGCCTCGTGGGTCAGCTTGCGCGTGGTGCCGCCCGCGCCGTAGGTCACCGACACGAAGTCGGGCTTCAGCGGCGCCAGCATCTGCGCGGTTTCCCACAGCCGGAACGACGCCTCGAGCGTCTGCGGCGGGAAGAACTCGAACGAGATGCGCGGTCTGGCCATGGGACTGTCTCCTGTTCCTTGCGTCTCTTGTGGCAGCTTCTGCCATGTGAGACAAATTCATAATGCTCAAGATCAATATGAGGCGATTTGTAACATGCACCTCGAGCTCCGCCATCTGCGCACCATCCGCGCGATCCATCAGGCGGGGGGTCTGGCGCGCGCGGCCGACGTGCTCCACATGACCCAATCGGCCCTTTCGCATCAGGTGAAGGGGCTGGAAGATCAGGCCGGGATCGAGCTTTTCGTCAGACGTTCCAAGCCCTTGAAGCTGTCGGCCGCCGGCATCCGCCTGCTGCGGCTGGCCGAGCGCATCCTGCCCGAGATCGACGCGCTCGAAGACGAGTTCCGCGCGCTGCGCTCGGGGCGCACCGGGCGGCTGCATATCGCCATTGAATGCCACGCATGTTTCGAATGGCTCTTCCCGGTGCTCGAGCTGTTCCGCCACGCCTGGCCCGAGATCGACGTGGACATCCGCGCAGGCCTGGCCTTCGAGGCGCTGCCCGCCCTGATGCGCGAGGAGGTGGATCTGGTGATCTCCTCCGATCCGGTCACGGTCGAGGGCATGGTCTTCAACCCGCTGTTCGACTACCACCCGACCTTCGTCGCCGCCGCCTCGAACCCGCTGGCGGCGCGGGAGTTCATCTCGGCCGAGGATTTCCGCGACCAGATGCTCATCACTTATCCGGTCTCGCGCGACCGGCTCGACGTCTTCACCGAGGTGCTGACCCCGGCCAAGGTCGAGCCGCGCGGCACGCGGCAGGTCGAGCTCACGGCGGTGATCCTGATGCTGGTGGCCTCGAATCGCGGCGTCTCGGTGCTGCCCGACTGGGTGCTGCGCGACGTGCGCAGCCATGCCGACTACGTGACCCGGCCGCTGGGGCCGAAGACGGTGACGAAGCGGCTCTATGCCGCGACACGCACGGAAGATGCGACAAAGCCCTTCATGGCCCATTTCCTGCGCCTCGGGCGCAGCGAGCCCGTGAAGCTTCAGCGGGCCTGACGGGAACAATGGGCCGCCTTCCGCGTCGGGGCGGAACGGCGGAGGACCCTGTCCGAACGGAATCGGATTGCCCGAAAGGGCGCAAAACGATACCTCCGCCGCGCAAAGCTTTCATGACAGGCCAGGAATGACCCTCCCACCGACCCGACCTGCCGAGACGACGGGAACCTCTGCGACGGGCGCCCCGATCAACCAGTGGAAAACGCTCGACAAGGATCTCAAGCGGATCGTCCAGCTCGAACAGGCCGGCCAGTTCGTCGGCCGCCCGCTCCTCTCGCTCGGCATCGCGCTGGTCTTCATCGTGGTGGCCGGCGTCACAGCCTCGGTCATCGTCGGCGGCACGCCGAATGCGCTCGTCATCGTCGCGGCCGCGGCCTTCGGCGCCTACATGGCGCTGAACATCGGCGCCAACGACGTGGCCAACAACATGGGACCCGCGGTCGGTGCCAATGCGCTGACCATGACGGGAGCGCTCGCCATCGCCGCGGTCTTCGAGACGGCGGGGGCGCTCATTGCGGGCGGCGACGTCGTCAGCACCATCTCGGGCGGGATCGTGGACCCGGCCTCGGTCGCCGAGGCCGGGATTTTCGTCTGGGCCATGATGGCCGCGCTGATCGCCGCCGCCGTCTGGCTGAACGTGGCCACGGCCATCGGCGCGCCGGTCTCGACCACCCATTCGATCGTGGGCGGCGTGATGGGCGCGGGCATCGTGGCGGCGGGCCTCGGCGCGGTGAACTGGCCGGTGATGGGCCAGATCGCCGCAAGCTGGGTGATCTCGCCCGTGCTGGGCGGCGTCTTCGCGGCGCTCTTCCTCGCCTTCATCAAGCACCGGCTGATCGATGCCGAGGACAAGATCGCGGCCGCCCGCTTCTGGGTGCCGCTCCTGATCGGGGTGATGGCCGCGGCCTTCTCGGCCTATCTGGTGCTGAAGGGCCTGCGCAAGCTGATGGAGGTGGATCTTCCGGCCGCCCTCCTGATCGGGCTCGCCTTCGGCCTGGTGACGGTCTTTCTCACCCGCCCGCTGGTGCGCCGGCAGTCCGAAGGTCTCGAGAACCGCAAGAAGTCGCTGAAGAAGCTGTTCGGCCTGCCGCTCGTCGTCTCGGCAGCGCTGCTCTCCTTCGCCCATGGCGCCAATGACGTGGCCAATGCGGTGGGCCCGCTCGCGGCCATCGTCCATGCGGTCTCGGACGGCGACACCGCCGCCAAGGTCTCGATCCCGCTCTGGGTCATGATCATCGGGGCGGGCGGGATCTCCTTCGGCCTCGTGCTGTTCGGCCCGAAGCTGATCCGCATGGTCGGATCCGAGATCACCAAGCTCAATCCGATGCGCGCCTATTGCGTGGCGCTGTCGGCCGCGATCACCGTCATCGTGGCCTCGGGGCTGGGGCTGCCGGTCTCGTCGACCCACATCGCCGTGGGCGGCATCTTCGGCGTGGGCTTCTACCGCGAATGGCAGGCCGAGCGCCGCAGCCGCGCCCTGGGCCTCATCAAGGGCAAGCCCCTGCCGCCCGAGGAGCGCAAGCGCCGCAAGCTGGTGCGCCGGGCGCATTTCCTGACCATCGGCGCCGCCTGGGTGGTGACGGTGCCCGCCACCGCCGCGCTGTCGGCCGTGATCTTCCTCGGGCTGCGCACCCTCGGCAACTGACCGGGGGCCGGGCCCGAGCCCGAGGGGCGGCCCAGGCCGCCGCTCGGGATCCGCCCTGTCGGTTCCTCCCTTCCCTTCCGGCCCTTCCCGCCTTATAGCAGCGCCCTTGAACGGATGGAGCCCGGACGGATGCAAGGCAGCGCGAACCTCAACCTGATGATCAAGGCGGCCCGCAAGGCGGGGCGCTCGCTCGTGAAGGACTTCCGCGAGGTCGAGAACCTGCAGGTCTCGTCCAAGGGGCCGGGCGACTTCGTGTCCAAGGCCGACCGCGAGGCCGAACGGATCATCCGCGAGGAGCTGATGGGCGCGCGCCCGACCTACGGCTGGCTCGGCGAGGAGACCGGCGAGACCGCCGGTCAGGACCCGACCCGGCGCTGGATCGTCGATCCGCTCGACGGGACGACGAACTACCTCCACGGCCTGCCGCACTGGGCGGTCTCGATCGCGCTCGAGCACAAGGGCGAGATCGTGGCGGGCGTGATCTTCGACGCGGCCAAGGACGAACTCTACTGGGCCGAGAAGGGCGCGGGCGCCTGGATGAACGAAAGCCGCCTGCGCGTCTCGGGCCGGCGTCACATGATCGAGGCGATCTTCGCCACCGGCGTGCCCTTCGGCGGCCGCTCCACCCTGCCTGCGACGCTGCAGGATCTGGCCCGGCTCATGCCCACCTGCGCGGGCGTGCGGCGCTGGGGCTCGGCGGCGCTCGACCTCGCCTATGTGGCGGCGGGCCGCTACGACGGCTACTGGGAGCGCGGCGTGAGCGCGTGGGACGTGGCGGCGGGCGTGGTGCTCGTGCGCGAGGCCGGCGGCCTGATCTCGGGCATCCGCGAGGACCAGAACCCGATCGACGGCTCGCTCATCTGCGGCAACCAGAACCTGTTCGAGCCCTTCCGCAAGATCATCCGCGGCGAATAAGCCGCCCCACCGGGACGGATCGGCCCCCGGGGCCGTCCGCGGCAGAGCGCGCCGGGCGCCCCGCCCGTCGCCTGCGCGGCCAGCGGCCGATGCCTTCCTTCGGGCGTTGAACACCCGACCCCGGAGGGGCGCTTCCGTCAGCGGTCGGACGGGTGGTTCACCCCGTCCGTCCAAGGCACCTCCCCCAGATCGCGGGGATTGACGCCCTCGAGGATCGCCACATTCACCCCGTATTCCCCGGGGTTCGAGCGCCGCTGGTGGTGGGTGTAGTTCCCGCAGGTCCGGCAGAACCAGTGTTTCGCCGTCCGGGTGCCGAACTGGTAGAGCGTGAGGTTCTCCGCGCCCCGCACCACCCGCAGATCCGAAAGCCGCGCGGTCACGGCGATGGTGCCGCGGCGGCGGCAGAAGGAACAGTCGCAGCGCCGCGCATCGGCGAAGCCGTTCAGCAGCTCGACCTCGATCTCGACCGCGCCGCAGTGGCAGGGGCCTTTCATCGCTTTCTCCGCACAAGAGGGACGTTCGAGCGCGGCAGCGCCGTCTCGGGATGGGGGGGCAACCCGTGGGTGCGCCGCCAGAAGGCCGGCCCGCCGCGGGCGATGAAGGCCGGCAGCGTGAGCAGGATGCCCGCGCCGAAGCCGCCCGCATGGGCCCAGTAGGCCACGCCGCCCTGATCGGTCGGCACCGCCACGCCCGAGACGACCTGGAACAGGAACCAGAGCCCGAGGAGGAGGAAGGCCGGGACGGGAATGATGCGGAAGAAGATCACGATGATGATGAGCACATCGACCTTCGCCCGCGGGAAGAGAAGGAGATAGCCCCCCATCACCCCCGCGATGGCGCCCGAGGCGCCCACCATGGGGATCCAGGAGAAGGGATCGGCCAGCACCTGCGCCGCGGCCGCGGCAAGCCCCGCGGCAAGGTAGAAGAGCGAGAAGCCGCCGTGACCCAGCACATCCTCGAGATTGTCGCCGTAGATGTAGAGAAAGAGCATGTTGCCGAGCAGATGCGCCCAGCCGCCATGCAGGAACATCGAGGTCAGAAGCCCCTCGTAGCCCTGCCCCTGCATCAGTTCCGCAGGCACCAGGCCCCAGTCGAAGAAGGCCGCTTCCAGCGCCAGAGACGAGGCCGAACCGTAATGCATGGCGAGAAAGATCAGGACATTCGCCACGATCAGCGCATAGGTCACATAGGGCGTGCGGCCCGAGGGATTGTGGTCGCGGATCGGGAACATGGCGCAGCGTTTCCGATCCCGTGCGCGCCGTCAAGCGCGAAACGCAGCCCTGCGGACGCCGCCGGACGCGAGACCCGAGGCCGCTCCACGGCCGAAGCAGCCCGGGCGCGCCGGAGCCGATCCGCTGCGCCGGACGGGCTGGGCAGAGACGCCGCCCGCCC
>NZ_MABH01000183.1 GCF_001720585.1 Cereibacter johrii
GCTCCGGGGCCGGCCCCTGCCCGGCCTCGCCGCCCCCGGTCGGACGGTCCGCGCGGCCCGGCGGCGGGTGCCTTGCCCGAGAAGGGGTCTCTTGCGCCTCTCGTTCCCGCGGCCCGAGCCCTTTCCCTTGCATGAACCGGGGCCATGGGCCATTTCTGCGGAACATCACCGAGGTATCAGGCATGGCCCTTCCGATCAGCGATCAAGCCAAGTGGTGGGGGCTCTCGACCCTCGTCTTCCTGCTCGTGCTCTGGCTGCTGGGCGACGTCATCCTGCCCTTCATCGTCGGCGGCGCCATCGCCTATTTCCTCGACCCGATCGCCGACCGGCTCGAGCGGGCGGGCCTGAGCCGCGTCGCGGCCACGACCCTCATCTCGGTGGCGATGCTCCTCGTGGTCGTGCTGCTCGTCCTGTCGGTCATTCCCACGCTGGTAAGCCAGCTCACCGCGCTGATCGACGCGGCCCCCACGATCTTCCGCCAGCTCCATTCCTTCCTGCTCGACCATTTCCCGCAGCTCTCCGACGAGACGAGCACGGCGCGCCAGACCCTCCTCTCGATCGGCGACACGATCAAGGAGCGCGGCGGCGAGGTGGCCAACACGCTTCTGACCTCGGCCTACGGCGTCATCAATGCGGTGATCTTCATGGTGGTCGTGCCGGTGGTGAGCTTCTACCTGCTGCTCGATTGGGACCCGATGGTGGCCAAGATCGACAGCTGGCTGCCGCGCGACCATGCGCCGACGCTGCGCCGCCTCGCGCTCGAGATCGACGAGGTGCTGGCGGGCTTCGTGCGCGGCCAGATCTCGGTCTGCCTCGTGCTCGGCACCTTCTATGCCGTGGCGCTGGCGGCGGTGGGGCTGCAGTTCGGCCTCGTGGTGGGGGCCATCGCGGGGGCCATCACCTTCATTCCCTATGTGGGGGCCCTGATCGGCGGCGCGCTGGCCATCGGCCTCGCCCTCTTCCAGTTCTGGGGCGACTGGCTCTCGATCGGGCTCGTGGCCGGGATCTTCGTGCTGGGCCAGTTCCTCGAGGGCAATGTCATCACCCCGCGGCTCGTCGGCGGCTCGGTGGGCCTGCATCCGCTGTGGCTCCTGTTCGCCCTCTCGGCCTTCGGCTCTATCTTCGGCTTCGTGGGGATGCTGGTCGCGGTGCCGGTGGCGGCGGCCATCGGGGTGCTGGCGCGCTTCGGCATCCGGCAATATACCAGCTCGCGCCTCTACCGCGGCACCCATCTGCTGACCCCCGAGGACGAGACGTGAAGGGCCAGCTTGCCTTCGACCTGCCGATCCGCCCGGCGCTGAGCCGCGAGGATTTCTTCATCTCCCCCGCCAATGCGCTCGCGCTGGCGAGCCTCGACGGCTGGCGCGACTGGCCGCGGGGCAAGATGGTGCTGGTGGGCCCGCGGGGCTCGGGCAAGACCCATCTCGCCCATATCTGGGCGGCCCGGGCCGAGGCGCGGCTCATCCCCGCCGAGGCGCTCGCGCGGGCCGATCTGCCGGCGCTGGCCGCCGACGGGGCGGTGGCGGTCGAGGATGCCGAGCGGCTGGGCGGCGACCGCGCGGCCGAGGAGGCGCTGTTCCACCTCCACAACCTGATGCTCGAACGGGCGGGCGCGCTGCTCATCACCGCGGCCAGCCCGCCGCGCGACTGGGGCCTGGGGCTGCCCGACCTCAAGAGCCGGATGCAGGCCGCGGCCGTCACCCGGCTGGAGGCGCCCGACGACGCCCTCCTCTCGGCCATGCTGGTGAAGCTCTTCACCGACCGTCAGATCGCGGTGCCGGGGATGCTCGTCCCCTGGCTCGTGGCGCGAATGGACCGGTCCTGCGAGGCCGCCCGGGCGCTGGTGGCGGCCCTCGACGCGCGCTCGCTGGCCGAGCGGCGGCCCATCTCGCGCCAGATGGCCGCAGAACTTCTCGGATTGACCGCCACAGAATGAGATCCGTCGCATGACCGTCACAAGAAGCGGGCAAACGGACCCGAACCGAGGCTGAGAGCATGACACCGGCAGATTTCCTGAGAGCCCCCTTCCCCGAACCCGTCACCCTGCCCGAGGAGGAAGTCTCGGGCCCGAGACGCTTCTTCAACCGCGAGCTCAGCTGGCTCGCCTTCAACTGGCGCGTCCTCGACGAGGCGGGCAATCCGCGCGTTCCCCTGCTCGAACTCCTGCGCTTCCTGTCGATCTCGGCCACCAACCTCGACGAATTCTACACGGTGCGCGTCGCGGGCCTGCGGGCGCTGGTGCGGGCGGGCAACCTCATGCTCTCCGAGGACGGGCGGACGCCTGCCGAGCAGCTCCAGCTCATCAATGCCGATGCGCGGCGGCTGATGCAGACCCAGCAGACGGTCTGGAACAAGCTGCGCCGCGAGATGGAGGAGCAGGGGATCTCGATCCTGACCCGCTCGAAGCTCACCGTCCGCGACCTGCGCCACCTCGAGGATCATTTCCTCTCCAAGGTCTTTCCGGTGCTCTCGCCGCTGGCCATCGACCCGGCCCACCCGTTCCCCTTCATCCCGAACACCGGCTTCACGCTCGGGCTGGAACTCGAACGCATGTCTGACCGCCGCCCGCTTCAGGCGCTGCTGCCGATCCCGCAGCAGATCGCCCGCTTCGTCGAGCTGCCCGCCAAGCCCGGCGAGCACCGCTTCCTGCCGCTCGAGGAACTGCTGCTGCTGCATCTGGGGATGCTCTTTCCCGGCTATACCGAGCGCGGGCATTGCACCTTCCGCGTGCTGCGCGACAGCGATCTCGAGGTCGAGGACGAGGCCGAGGATCTGGTGCGCGAATTCGAGACCGCGCTGAAGCGGCGCCGCCGGGGCGAGGTCATCCGCATGAAGATCTCGGCCGGCGCGCCGAAGGAGCTGCATGCCCTCATCATGGAGGAACTCGGCGTCACCTCGGACGAGGTGATCGAGGTGCGCGGCCTGATCGGGGTGGCCGACCTGAAGGAGCTGGTGATCTCGGCGCGCCCCGATCTCCTCTGGCCCGCCTTCACGCCGCGCGTGCCCGAGCGGCTGGCCGACCACGAGGGCGACATGTTCTCGGCGATCCGGCAGAAGGACATCCTGCTGCATCACCCCTACGAGACCTTCGACCTCGTGATCCGCTTCCTCCAGCAGGCGGCGAGCGATCCGAACGTGCTGGCGATCAAGCAGACGCTCTACCGCACGAGCTGGGACAGCCCCATCGTCTCGGCGCTCTGCGAGGCGGCCGAGGCGGGCAAGTCGGTCACGGCGCTGGTGGAGCTGAAGGCCCGCTTCGACGAGGCCGCCAACATCCGCCAGAGCCGGCGGCTGGAACGGGCGGGCGCGCATGTGGTCTATGGCTTCATGCACCTGAAGACCCACGCCAAGATCTCGACCGTGGTCCGGCGCGAGGGCGACAATCTCGTGACCTACACCCACTACGGGACGGGCAACTACCACCCGATCACCGCGCGGGTCTATACGGACCTCTCCTTCTTCACCTGCGATCCGGCGCTGGGGCGGGACGCGACCAAGATCTTCAACTATCTCTCGGGCTACGTTCAGCCCGCGGGGCTCGAGAATGTGGCGATCGCCCCCATTACCCTGCGCGGCCGCCTGCACGAGCTGATCGCGGCCGAGGCCGACCATGCCCGCGCCGGGCGCCCGGCCGAGATCTGGCTCAAGGTCAATTCGATCATCGACCCCGAGCTGATCGACGCGCTCTATGCCGCCAGTCAGGCGGGCGTGAAGATCAGCCTGATCGTGCGCGGGATCTGCGGGCTGCGCCCCGGCGTGAAGGGCCTGTCGGACAATATCCGGGTGAAGTCGGTCGTCGGGCGCTTTCTCGAGCACAGCCGCATCGTCTGCTTCGGCAACGGATCGGGCCTGCCCTCGAAGAAGGCGCGGGTGTTCTTCTCCTCGGCCGACTGGATGGGCCGCAACATGGACCGCCGGGTCGAGACGCTGGTCGAGGCGCTGAACCCCACGGTGAAGGCGCAGATCGTGGGGCAGATCATGGCCGCCAACCTTGCCGACGAGTCGCAGAGCTGGCTGCTCCAGCCGAACGGGCGCTATGTCCGCCCGCCGGTCGCGGCCGACGAATCTCTCTTCTCCTGCCACGCCTTCTTCATGGAGAACCCCTCGCTGTCCGGCCGCGGCACGGCAGGGGCCAAGGATGTGCAGCGCCTTGCCACGCTGCGCGACGAGGGGCCCCTGTGAGGCAGAGCGGGCAGACGGCCGGCCTCTCCGCGGGTGCGGGATCGGTTCGGGCGGTCCGGCCCGCGGCCTTCGCATTCAGCATTGACGGAGCCTCCTCAGCCATTACCTTGGCCGCAACCAACGCGGGAGATGTGCCGTGAACGACCTCCCGGATCCGCATGACGAGTTCGGCCTGCTGGGCAGGCCCCTGTTCGAGGATCCGTCGGCCCGCGCGCTGTCGCGCGTGGGGGTGGTGGATGTGGGCTCGAACTCGGTGCGCATGGTCGTCTTCGACGGCGCGGCCCGCAGCCCCGCCTATTTCTTCAACGAGAAGATCATGTGCGGTCTGGGTCAGGGGCTGGCCGAGACCAACCGGCTGAACCCGCGCGGCCGCGAGCGGGCGCTGGCCGCGCTGAAACGCTTCGCGCTTCTGGCGCGCGGCATGAAGGTCACGCCCATGATGGTGGTCGCCACCGCCGCCGTGCGCGAGGCCGAGGACGGGCCCGACTTTCAGGCCGAGGTGCTGCGCGAGACCGGGCTCAGGCTCTGGGTGATCGACGGCGACGAGGAGGCGCGGCTCTCGGCGCAGGGCGTGCTTCTGGGCTGGCCCGACGCGCGCGGCATCGTCTGCGACATCGGCGGCAACTCGATGGAACTGGCGCGGATCGGCGACGGCAAGGTCGGCCGCCGCGTGACCTCGCCGCTCGGCCCCTTCCGCCTCCAGCAGGTCAAGGGCACGCCCAAGGAGCGGCAGGCCCATATCTCGCGCATCATCAAGGGGCTGAAGGACACGATCCAGCCCGACCACGACCGCATCTATCTCGTGGGCGGCTCGTGGCGGGTGATCGCCCGCCTCGACATGGAGCGGCGCGGTTATCCGCTGACGGTGCTTCACGAATACCGGATGCTGCCGCGCTCGCTGATGGAGACGCTCGACTGGATCGAGGCGGGCGATCTGGCGGCGCTGCGCGTCCGCACCGGCACCTCGCCCGAGCGGATGGAGCTTGTCCCCCTCGCCGTCGAAGTGCTGCGCGAGCTGATCCGCATCTTCCGGCCGAAGGAGATCGACGTCTCCTCCTACGGCATCCGGGAGGGCCTGCTCTACGAGCAGATGCCGCCCCGGCTCCGCGCGCGCGATCCGCTGATCGAGGCCGCGCGCATGGCCGAGGCGACCTCCGCCCGCAGCCCCGGCTTCGGCAAGAAGCTGCACCAGTTCCTCTCGCCGCTTTTCAAGAACGCCCCCCCCGACCGGCAACGCCTCATCCGGGCCGCCTGCCTCCTCCATGACACGACCTGGCGCGCCCATCCCGACTACCGCGCCGAAATGTGCTTCGACAACGCGACCCGCGCCAATCTGGGCGGGCTCGATCATCCCGGCCGCGTCTTCCTCGGGCTGGCCCTCCTCCACCGCTACAAGAACTCGCGCTCGGGCTCGCGGCTCGAGCCCTTGTTCCGGCTGCTGAGCGAGGAGCAGATCCTCGAGGCGGAGGTGCTGGGCAAGGCCATGCGCTTCGGCTCGATGTTCTCGATCGAGGATCCGAGCACCGCGGGCAGCCTCAAGTTCATGCCGAAGAAGAAGGTCCTCGAGCTGACGCTGACGCCCGAGGGCACGGCGCTTTATGGCGAGGTGGCGCAGGCGCGGTTCAAGTCGCTGGCCGCCGCGCTTCATGCGACGCCACAGGTGAAGACCACCGGATGATGCAGCTCGACCATGTGGCGGTCGCGGCCGCCGATCTGGCGGAGGGCACCGCCGTCGTCGAGGCGGCTCTGGACCTGGCCATGGGGCCGGGCGGCGCCCATCCGCTGATGGCCACGCACAACCGGCTGCTGGGGCTCGGCGACAGCTACCTCGAGGTGATCGCGCCCGACCCGGCCGCGCCGCGCCCGCCCTTCCCGCGCTGGTTCGACCTCGACCGGTTCGCAGGCCGCCCCCGCCCCTCCAACTGGATCCTGCGCTGCGCGGATCTCGACGCGGCGCTGGCGCTCCTGCCCGAGGCCGGCCGCCCGCTGGAGCTTCGACGCGGCGGGCTGCGCTGGCGGATGGCCGTGCCCGAGGACGGGCGGCTGCCCTTCGACAATCTCTTTCCGGCGCTGATCGAATGGCAGGGCAGCCCGCCGTCGCTGCCCGATGCGGGCCTGCGGCTCGCGCGGATCGAGATCCGCCACCCCGAGGCCCCGGCGCTGGCCCGGCGGCTCGCGGCCCATCTGGCAGACGACCGCGTGGCCTTCCTCGCCAGCGACCGGCCCGCGCTGCGCTTCACGCTGGACGGCCCGCAGGGCCCGCGCCTGCTCGCATGATCCCCGCCCCGGAGCTGTCCCGATGATCCGTCCCGCCGTGGATGCGGATGTGCCCGCCCTTCTCGCGATCTGGAACCCGATCATCCGCGACACGCTGGTGACCTTCAACGCCGAGGAGAAGTCGGCCGACGATCTGCGCGCGCTGATCGCGGCGCGGCCCGCGTTCCTCGTGGCGGATCCGGGCGAGGGGCCGGTGGGCTTTGCCAGCTACGCCCAGTTCCGCGGCGGCGTGGGCTACCGGCACACGATGGAGCACACGATCATCCTCGGGCCTGCGGCGCGTGGTCGCGGGCTCGGGCGCGCGCTGATGACGGCGATCGAGGATCATGCGCGGCGGGGCGGCGCCCATTCGCTCTTTGCGGGCGTGAGCGCGGGCAACCCCGAGGGCCGCGCCTTCCATGCGGCGATGGGTTTTGCCGAGACGGCGGTGCTGCCGCAGGTGGGCTACAAGTTCGGGCGCTGGCTCGACCTTGTGCTGATGCAGAAATTCCTCTCCTGACACCACCGGATCGGCGGTTTATGCTGGCCCCATGTCGATCTGGACCCGCATCACCGACGCGCTGGCCGCCCTCGCCTCTGGCGAGAGCCTGTCGGCCGTGCTCGACCGCCTGCGCACCCCGCCCGAGCGGTCGGTGGCCTTCACCATTGCCGTGATCGCGCTGGGCGCGAAGATGGCCAAGGCCGACGGGCAGGTGACGCGCGACGAGGTGGCGGCCTTCCGCGAGATCTTCGCGATCCCGCCGGGCGAGGAGGCCAACGCCGCCCGCGTCTTCAACCTCGCGCGGCAGGATGTGGCGGGCTTCGATGCCTATGCCCGCAAGATCAAGGGAATGTTCCGTGACGACGACCGGATCCTCCTCGATCTGATGGAGGGGCTCTTCCACATCTCGGTGGCCGACGGAAGCTATCACCCGGACGAGGACGCCTTCCTGACCGAGGTCGCCCGGATCTTCGGGATCGGCGACCGCTGCTTCCGGGCCCTGCGCGCCCGCTTCGTGAGCGACGCGCCGCGCGATCCCTACGACGTGCTGGGGGTGGAGCATGACGCGCCGATCTCGGAGGTGCGCAGCGCCTGGAAGCAGGCGGTGCGCGACTGCCATCCCGACCGGATGGTGGCGCGCGGCGTGCCGGAGGAGGCGGTGAGGCTCGCCGAGCGGCGGCTGGTCGATATCAACCGCGCCTGGGAGGAGATCAGCGCGAAACAGGCGGCCTGAATGGCCCGCCCGCTGCGCATCGCCACCTACAATGTCGAATGGTTCAACGGGCTCTTCGACGACCACGGGCGGCTCAGGCCCGACAACGAGCTGTCGGGCCGCTACGAGATCACCCGCCGCAACCAGATCGAATCGCTGGGCATCGTCTTCACCGCGCTCGATGCCGACGCGATCATGGTCATCGAGGCGCCGAACCAGAGCCGGCGCCGCTCGACGGTGAAGGCGCTCGAGACCTTCGCGCGCACCTTCGACCTGCGCGCCTCGCGCGCGGTCATGGGCTTTCCCAGCGAGACCGAGCAGGAGATCGCGCTCCTCTACGATCCGGCCCGGATCGAGGCCCATCACGATCCGCAGTCGAGCGCCAAGGCGCCCCGGTTCGACGATGTGTTCCGCTTCGACATCGACGTGGATGCCACGCCCGAGGCCATCCGCTTCTCCAAGCCGCCGCTCGAGCTTGCGCTGAGGGCCGACGGCCACCCGCTGCGGGTGATCGGCGTCCATGCCAAGTCCAAGGCCCCGCACGGCGCACGCAACCCGGCCGAGGCCGTGCGGATCGCGATCCAGAACCGCCGCCAGCAGCTGGCCGAATGCGTCTGGCTGCGGAGGCGGGGGACGGCCCTCCTTGCCCGCCATCAGAGCGTGCTGGTGATGGGCGATTTCAACGACGGCCCGGGGCTCGACGAATATGAGAAGCTCTTCGGCCGGTCGGGGATCGAGATCGTCCTCGGGCTCGAGGAGGCGCCCGAGCTGCGCCTGCACGAACCCCATGCGCGCATGGCGCTCACGCAGCGGGTGGGCATCCAGCCCAGTTCGGCCCGCTTCTGGCTCGCCCCGGAGCAGCAGTATTTCGAGGCCCTGCTCGACTTCATCATGGTCTCGGCCGATCTGGCGGCGAAATCGCCCCGCTGGCGGATCTGGCACCCGCTGAACGACCCGAACTGCTTTCGCACCCCCGAATTGCAGCAGGCCCTTCTCGCGGCCTCGGACCATTTCCCGGTCACGCTCGACATCGACCTCTGACGTCTCCCGGCGCCCGGTTCCCGCCCGGCCGCGAGGGTCCGCTGGCGAGCCTCGTCGCCAGCTCCCGTGCGGGCGGCGCATCCGCAGCGAGCGGGCGGGCCGAAGACCCGTCCGTCGCCCCGCCGCCATCGGGCGGGCGACCCCGGCAATCCAGAACCCCGCCCGACC
>NZ_MABH01000184.1 GCF_001720585.1 Cereibacter johrii
CTCGGCGAACAGCTTCTGCAGGTCGGCGGGGCGCTCCTCGGGCCGGGTGCGCAGCATCGCTTCGAACAGCCGCGCCAGCGCCGGGGGCAGGCCCGCGTCGCGCGGGATCGTCACATTCTCCCGCCGCACCTCGACCGCGGCCATGCCCATCCCCTCGCCCGGCACCTTCAGCCCGCAGACCTTCATCAGCACGAGGCCGAGCGAGTAGATGTCGGAGGCCGGCCCCACCCGCGCGCCGTGCAGCCCGAACTGCTCGGGCGAGGAATAGGAGTATTTCCCGGCATAGCTCGACCCGATGATCGAGGCCTCGGTCCCCGACGTGTTCGAGGCCAGCCCGAAGTCGATCAGCTTGCAATGGCCGATGTCGCCGTCGGGCAGCATGATGTTGTCGGGCGCCACGTCGCGGTGGACGATGCCGAGCGCGTGAATCGCCGCCAGCGCCCCCGCCATCCGCCGCCCCAGCCGCAGCACGTCGCCGGGCGCGAGCCGCGCCCCGCGTTCGAGGTAATGCGACAAAGGCTGGCCGTCGACGAACTCCATGATCAGATACAGCCGCCCCTCGCGGTCCTGAAGCGTGGTCTCGTAGCGGATCACCGCGTCGCTCTGGACCTTGCGCAAGAGCTGCGCCTCGCGGCGGAACAGCTCGACCGCCTTGGGCACCAGCGCGATCTCGGGCGTCATCACCTTGATCGCCACCACATCCTGCGTCGTGAGGTTCATCCCGCGCCAGGTCGTGCCCATGCCGCCCTGCCCCAGCCGCGCTTCGACGCGGTAGGTGTCCTGGATCACGTCGCCGGGCTGGAGTTCGCTCGCCATCGCCGTCACCCTGCCGTCACACCCGGCGCTGGTTCAGCGCGACATGCTTGGTGAAGGTGCGGATGTCCATGATCTGGAAGCAGATGCCTGCGAAGACCAGCGACAGCGTCACCCCGAACAGGATGATCAGGAAGCCGTAGAGGATCACCGCACTGTCGCCGACAATGTACTTCGGCGAATAGCGGATGATCATCGCGCCGGTATAGCAGGACAGGGCGACGTTGAAGCCGGTGGCGATCCAGACCAGCACGGCCAGCGATTTGTTCAGAAAATCCCGCATGGGGGTTGCTCCTTGAGGTTAGCGGGCCTGCGCGGCCGCGATCTGTTGCATGTCGGACCGGATGGCGGCGAGATCGTTCATCCCGGTGTCGCCGCGCCGGTCGAGATGGGCCTGCACCGCGCCGAGGCAGGCGCCGCGCCGCGGGCCACGGCTCTCGTGCTCGTCGCGCACGGCTGCGATCTGCGCCGCCAGCAGCTCCTGCGAGAATTCGGCCGAAAGCCCCTCGATCAGGTTGGCGTAGTCGACGCTTTCGCGGCCGACCGCCTCCTCCATCTCGCGCAGCTTCGCCTCGGCTTCGGCGCGGGCCTCGGCCACCTCCTGCGCCAGTGCGGTGTCGCCGCTCGCCTCGGCCTCGGCGGCCAGCCCGTCATAGCTCGGCACCAGCGCCGCGATGGCCAGCGCGTTCAGGTAGCGCTGCACGATCTGGTCGCAGGTCAGCACCGACGAGCCGAGGATCATGCGGATGGTCCGGTCGCGCTGCGCGTTCGTCTCGGCGCGGGCCTCGCGGATCGTCCGGGCGATGGTGGCAAAGCGGCTGCGATCGGCGGCATCGCCGGCCTCGCGCTGAAGCCGGTCGAGCAACGCCAGAACCTCGGCCTCCGAGGCCGCCGAATCCAGCGCAGGGTCGGCCCGCGACAGGGTCTCGAGCGCCGCCGCGACCGCCTTCGCCTGCTCGGCCGAGGTGATCGAGAGCGTGGACAGCACGAGCCGTCCGCCGGTGAAGGCCTCGCGCGTCACGTCCTTCGAATGCGCGTCGAAGGGCGGCACCTCGAACCGGGTTGCGCTGGTGATCTGGTCGAGCGGCGTGCGCGCGTCGCCCCCGCGCTTGACGTGGCCGCCCGCCTGCCCGTGCAGCCGGCCGTGGCGCACCATCGCGAAGGGGGTCAGCACATATTCCGAGACGTTGCCCAGCATGTCGTGCAGCCCGAGCGGATTGGGCGCCAGCGTGCCGATCGCCTGCACCTTGCCGCCCGCGCTGTCGTTGCCGCCATGCGCGATATATTCCGACGCGGAGTGGCCGGGCGGGATCGGCGGCAGCGCGCCGCGGAACAGCGCCGGATCGACGGCAAGACCGCCCCGTGCGGCGAATTCCCACTCCTCCTCGGTCGGAAGCCGCAGATGGGCCGACGCCGCACCGGCGAGGGCGAGGCTTTCCGGCGCGTTCCGCATCAGCCAGACCGTCCAGGCCTGCGCGAAGGCGTCAAGCTCGGTCTTCGTCACCTCCCTCACCGGCAGGAAGTCGCGCCGGCGCGGCTCCTTCTGCGGGCAGCCTTCCGTCACCGCGCGATACTGCGCCTCGGCGATCTCGTATTTCGCCATGTAGAAAACGGCCTTGGCTTCCGCCTCGCCCGTCCCCGGAAACCCGCCCGAGACATAGGAGCGCCGCGTGCCGTCCAGATAAGGCTGGTCCTCGTCCTCGCGGCCGAGGATGACCGGAACGTCGCCCACCGCGCCGTCGGCATTGGGTGTCGCCACCGGGCGGAAGGCCATCGCCCCGCCGCAGGGCAAGGGCAGCACGAGGTCGCCCTCGGCCGGTTGCGGGTTCCAGTATTTCTCATCCACCGTGATCTCGGCTGCCGCGACGGGCGGCGCGGCCAAGAGGATCGCCAGCGCAAGACCCCATGCCCTAGCCATGACGCAACACCTCCTCGCTCGGGATCCGCAGCACCGCCGCCATCGCCCAGAGCGCCGCGGTCAGCGCCGTCACGCAGGCAAGCACCGCCGCCCCGCCCAGCTGGTCCGGTCTGAGCCGCGCCAGCGCCGCCCCCTCGGCCACGGCAGGGAAGCTCGCATTGATCAGCGCGAGCGACGGCAGGACGAGGGCGAGCGACAGGCCAAGCCCCGCCCCGATCAGCACGAGGCTCTGGATCAGCGGCACCGTCGCGCGCTGCGCGGGCGCGAGACCCAGCATCCGCAGCAGGCTGAAGGCCAGACGCCGCCGCTCCACCATGCCGCGGAGGTTGGCGCTCATCGCGGCCCAGAACCCGGCGGCGGCCAGGGCGGCAACCGCAAGATAGAGCCGGTCCGCGCCCCGCCGCAGCTGCAGCAGCAGCGCCGCATTCTCCGCCCGCGGGCGCACCGAGACGCCGCGCTCCTCCAGCGCCGCCGAGAGCGGGCCGAGATCGGCAAGCGTCCGTGCATAGAGGCGGAAGCTGGCAAAGGCCGCAGGCGGCGCGGCTGCCTGAAGCCAGCTGTCGGGCGTGACGGCCGGATCGTCGCGGAACCGCTCGATCGCCAGCATGTCCGGCAGCGAGAGGAACAGCGCCGGGCGTCCGTAGCGCTCGGCCGGAACGATCCCCGCCACCTCCAGCCGCCGCCGCGCCGTCTGCTCAAGGCCGTCGATGCGCCGCCCGATCACCATCGTCAGCACCCCGCCGGGCGCCGCCCCCAGCGACTTCGCAAGCGGCGCGCTCAGCCAGACCCGCCCCGGCCCGACCTCCCCCGCAAGCAGCGGATCGCCCGCGGCCGAGACCACCAGCGGCACCTCCCGCACCACCGAACGGCGGGGGAAGGAGACCACCACCGCATCCGCAAGCGCGTTGATGCTGCGCGTGGCGGGCACGACGAAGCCCACCTCGGGCCGCGCCTCGAGCCAACGGAAGAAGGCCTCGTCATGCGCACCGGCGCCCACCGCCAGCAGCTCCCGGTTCGCCGGGTCGTCGACCAGCCGCTCGACCATCGTGTCGAGCGCCCCCGTCTTCAGCGCGAGCAGGATCAGCATGGGCGCCAGCACGCCCACCAGCGCCGCCACGAAGCAGAGCGCCGAGATCCAGTCGTGCCGCAATTCGCGCAGCGCCAGAACGATGGGCAGCGGCATCAGCCCGCCTCCGCCCGGAAGACCGAGCGCGTCAGCGCGCCCGCAACCTCCACCCGATGTCGCACGCGACGGCAGGCGGCGAAGGCGCTTCCCGCGATCTGGTGGCCCGCGAGCAGCACGGCCGAGCCCGCATCCCCGGCGAGCCGCAGGATCAGCTCCTCCACCGCGTGGACATTGGCGGGGTCGAGCGCCGAGACCGGCTCGTCCAGCAGGAGCAGCCGCGGCCGCGCGAGCATCGCCCGCGCCACGGCCGCCCGCTGGCGCTGGCCTACCGAAAGCTGCGCCGGAAACCGGCCCATCAGATCGGCAAGGCCGAGCGAGCCCACCACCTCCCGCGCCCAGTCCGGCGCCACCCGCAGCCGCGCGATCCGCGCCGGCAGGCCGATGTTGTCGCCCATGGTCAGATAGGGCACCAGCGCATGTGTCTGAAGCACGAAGCCCATCGCCGCAGGCCCCGGCGGGCGCGCCGCCAGGGCCAGATCGTGCCCCGCCACCCGATGCCGCGCCGGCCGCGCCTGAGGCGCAACCGCCCCCGCAACGAGCCCGAGCACCGTGCTCTTGCCGCTGCCGCTGGGGGCGTCCAGCACCAGCACCTCGCCCGGTGCGACCGAGAGCCGCTCGATCGCCACCTCGAACCGCTCTCCCAACCGGACCGAGAGATCCCGGATGTCGGCTGCGGCGTCCGATGCCGCCAGGTCGGGGGGCGCCAGATCCTTCATGACCCCGCCCTCAGCCGGATCTCGACCTCGTCGCCCAGCACCAGAACCGTCGCCTCGCCCCCCTGCCGCGGCTGGTTCGGCGGCAGCGGCTTGCCATCCACCACCGTCCCGTTGGTCGAGCCGAGGTCGGTCGCCATCAGCCGCCGCCCCTCGAGCGTCAGCCGCAGATGCTCGCGGCTGATCCGCGGGCTGTCGATCGCCACCTCGGCCGCGCCGCCGCGTCCGATGACGACGCCGCGTTGCAGGCTCGCCCGTCCGATGCCGCGCCGCTGGCGCGATCCGCCCGCGGCGATGGTCAGCGTCAGCGCGACCCGGGGTGCCGCGGGCTCGCTGCCCCGGCTGCCGGCCGCGACCGCCATGGCGCCCAGGATCAGCGCCAGCGAGGCGCCCGTTCCGCCGAGGATCATCCAGAGCGGCACGCCGCCCTCCGCCTCCGCCGTGGCGGCGGGTGGCGCCGCGGCCGGCGTCCCGCCGCACCCGCCTCTCGCCGTCTGCACCGGAAGCCCGGCCTCGGCCAGGAACTCCGCGATGGTGCCAGCCGAGGAGGCGAGGTAGATCCCCGCCACATCCGTAGCGCCCATCGTGTTCACCCCGATCACCCGCCCGCACTGGTCGAGCAGCGGACCGCCCGAATTGCCGGGGCTGATGGGCGCGGAGTGCTGGACGAGCTCCAGTTCCGCCTCCGGGCTCCCCGGCCACGACCCGATCAGCACGCGGCTGACGCTGCCGCCGGTCAACGTGGTCTCGAAGGCGGCGATGTTCATGTCGCGGCCCATGGTGGCGTCGGCCGCGCCGGGATAGCCGATGGCCACCACGGCTTCGCCCTTCTCCAGCCGTCGCGTGTCGATGGCCAGGGGCGGCGGCGGCGGCGTGCCGATCTCTTCGGGCGTGAGGCGCAGCGCCGCCAGGTCCTTCTCCGGTGACACGGCGAGGACCGTCCCGCTGTAGATCGAGATCGCCTCGCCTTTCTTGAAGAAGACGGCGATGTCGCCACCGTGCTCGACGACGTGGTAGTTGGTCAGGTAGAGCAGCCCGCCGCCTGCGCCCTGGCCGAAGACCATGCCGGCGCCGGTCTTCATTCCGCGGGGAACGTCCACGAAGATCCGGCCCACCGAGGCATCTGTCAGCCGCGCGACGGCGGTGAAATCCTGTGCCGCGGCGCTTGCAGCGCACAGGAACCCGAAAAGCACGCCCAGAAGTCTCAGCATCAGTAGGCCACCCAGGCGGGCTGGCGCGAGACGACGCCATAGGCCACGGCCGCGCCCGCGATCAGCAGCATCAGCAGCACCATGGCGATGGAATGGCGGTTGACGGGGCGACGCTGGGTGCGCGGCACCGCCGAGGACGGTGAGGACACAGCCCCCGTCGAGCTGCGGCGCGACGGCTGCGGGGCCGCACCCATCTCGACGCCGGCCATGTAGGCGAACTGGCGCACCGTCCGCGGCCGCGCCTCCGGCCAGAGCGCGCAGCCGGCATCGACCGCCGAGGCGAAGGCGGGCGAGTAGCTGCCGCGCAGCCGCCGCTGCGCCAGAAGCGCCGTCAGCGGCACATAAGGATCGGGCGCCCCCGCGGCGACCGCCGCCGCCCGGTCGGGCGCGCTGGGGGGCAATTGCCGCGTGGCCATCTCGTAGAGCATGACCGACAGCGAGTAGATGTCGCTCCACGGCCCCTCCTCCAGCGGCTGGGCCGACCGCACCCGCGCGCGGGGGAACAGCTCGACCGGGGCATAGCTGCGGGTGAACATCGCCAGCGACCCGCGTTGTCCCGAGGGACGCGCGGCGCCGAAGTCGATCAGGATCGGCTGCTGGTCGCTGCGCGAGATCATGATGTTGGCGGGCTTCACGTCGCGGTGGACAAGGTTCGTCGAATGCACCGTCTCGAGCGCGAGGCAGATCGGGGCGAGAAAGCTGCGCAGCAGGTCCTCGGCGATGAAGCCGGTGCGCTGGATCGTCGCCTGCACGAGACGGCTGAGCGGCTCGCCCTCGATGAAGTCCATGGCGCAATAGGCGGTGCCGAACTTCTCGAAGGCGCCGCGCACCCGCACCAGCCCGGCCTGCTGCGGCAGCGCCTTCAGGATGTTCGCCTCGGTGATGAAGGCCCGCAGCCCCTCTTGGTACATCCGCTCGGCCTTGGGCAGCGGGCGGACGAAGCCCTGCGCGTCGCGATGGGCCATGTCGCAGGGGAAATATTCCTTCAGCGCGACGATGGCGCCGGTCTCGAGCACGCTTGCCCGGTAGGTGATCCCGAACCCGCCCCGTCCGATCTGATCCACGATGACATGACCGGCGATGCGCGTGCCGTTCGGAAGGCGCGGCTCGGTCATCATGTCTCGTCCGCTCTGGCAGGCGCGTCGTCCTTGGCCGGGCGCCCCTCGCGCGCGGCAGGTCGCCGTGCCGGCGCCGGGCTCGCCTCGGGTGCGGAGGGCCTTTCGGGCTGCGCCTCGGGCTTCGCGGCGGGGCCTCCGGGCGGCGGAGGC
>NZ_MABH01000185.1 GCF_001720585.1 Cereibacter johrii
CGGCCGCCGGGGCGGGTCCAGCCGCGGCCCACCACGCGACCGGCCTTCACGATGACACAGCCCACCGCCGGGTTGGGCCAGGTCCGCCCGAGCCCGCGGGCCCCCAGCCGGAGCGCGTGGGCCATGTGATCGGCGTCGGTCACTCTTCCGCGGGGGCCGAGGGACGCAGTTCGGAGACGAACTTGTCGAAGTCGTCCGCCGCCTGGAAGTTCTTGTAGACGCTCGCGAAGCGGACGTAGGCCACCGTGTCGATCCGCGCGAGGCTTTCCATCACGATCTCGCCGATCACCTTCGAGGGAATGTCGGTGTCGCCGAGGCTCTCCAGCCGCCGCACGATGCCCGAGATCATCTGGTCGATCCGCTCCGGCTCGATCGGCCGCTTCTGCATGGCGATGCGGATCGAGCGCTCGAGCTTCGTGCGGTCGAAATCCTCGCGCTTGCCGGACGATTTGATCACCACGAGGTCGCGCAGCTGCACCCGCTCGTAGGTGGTGAACCGTCCCCCGCAGGCCGG
Source organism: Cereibacter johrii (assembly GCF_001720585.1). Taxonomy (GTDB): domain Bacteria; phylum Pseudomonadota; class Alphaproteobacteria; order Rhodobacterales; family Rhodobacteraceae; genus Cereibacter_A; species Cereibacter_A johrii. The sequence goes on from NZ_MABH01000185.1 coordinate 515, forward strand.
GCAGAACCGGCGGCGGCGGATCGAGACATGATCCTCGGCCGGGCGGCTGTCTTTCACTTGGGTATCGATATTTCCGCAGAACGGGCAGCGCATCGCGTCTCCCTCCCTCACGCCTCAGGTCGGGGACGCGGCCCGCCGATCTACAGATCCGGGGTGCCCCTCTCGTTATCCACAAGACCATAGCCAGAGGCCGATGGGTTGCACAGCGGAAATCGAGGGCCCCTAGATGAGGGGGCGGTTCTGTGGCACACGAGACTCAGGCGGACAAGGGCGCGGTGTCGTCTTCGGCGCCGGAGGGCTGCGGCCGCCCGGCCGCAGCGTCGAGCCGATGGCCCGATCAGTCGTGGATCGGCGGATCCTTGCGGCACAGCGCGCGCGCATGGATGGCGCTCAGCGAGGCATCCTTGGAGCCGAGGATGAAGAGGCCGGTCTTGCTGGCCGCCCCCTGAGGCGAGAGGCCGAAGCGCACGCCCTGGGCCTGCCGCCGCGGCGGTTCGCTCAGGCGCCAGATCCGCGTGGTCGGCACGAGACCCTGCGCCATCACATAGTCGCCCGCCGCGCACCAGCTTTCGCCCGGCCCCTGCCCCGGGCTGCCCACGACGAGGAACGTGCCGTCGGCGTCAGGCCGGACGATCTCGCCGTTCTTGGCAATATAGGCCGCGGCGGGACCGGCGAGGGTCGCGGCGGCGAGGGCTGCAAATGTGAGAGCGCGGATCATGGCGCCGTTCCTTACTGATCGAGGAAACTCCGCAGCTTGCGGCTGCGGCTGGGATGTTTGAGCTTGCGCAGCGCCTTGGCTTCGATCTGGCGGATGCGTTCGCGCGTCACCGAGAACTGCTGGCCCACCTCTTCGAGCGTGTGGTCGGTGTTCATGCCGATGCCGAACCGCATCCGCAGAACCCGCTCCTCGCGCGGGGTGAGGCTGGCCAGGACCCGGGTGGTCGTCTCCTTCAGGTTCTCCTGAATGGCGGAATCGAGCGGCAGGATCGCGTTCTTGTCCTCGATGAAGTCGCCGAGCTGGCTATCTTCCTCGTCCCCGATGGGCGTCTCGAGCGAGATCGGCTCCTTGGCGATCTTCATCACCTTGCGGACCTTCTCGAGCGGCATCTGCAACTTTTCGGCCAGCTCCTCGGGCGTGGGTTCGCGACCGATCTCGTGCAGCATCTGGCGGCCCGTCCGCACCAGCTTGTTGATCGTCTCGATCATATGGACCGGGATACGGATCGTGCGGGCCTGGTCGGCGATCGACCGCGTGATGGCCTGCCGGATCCACCAGGTCGCATAGGTCGAGAACTTGTAGCCGCGGCGGTACTCGAACTTGTCCACCGCCTTCATCAGGCCGATGTTGCCCTCCTGGATCAGGTCGAGGAACTGCAGCCCGCGGTTGGTGTATTTCTTGGCGATCGAGATCACGAGACGCAGGTTCGCCTCGACCATCTCCTTCTTGGCCTGACGGGCTTCCTTCTCGCCCTTCTGGACCTGGTTCACGATGCGGCGGAACTCCGAGATGTCTACGCCGACATACTGGCCGACCTGCGCCATCTCGCCCCGCAGATCCTCGACGCGATCGCGGCTCTTCTCCATCAGGGTCTGCCAGCCGCGGCCCGACTTCGCGGCCATCCGCTCGGCCCACATCGGATCGAGCTCGTAGCCCTGATATTCGTCGATGAACTCGCGCCGGTTGATGCGGGCCGCATCGGCCAGCTTCACCATGGCCGAGTTGATCGACATGATCTTGCGGTTGATGCCGTAGAGCTGGTCGATCAGCGCCTCGATCCGGTTGTTGTGCAGGTGAAGCTCGTTCACCAGCAGCACGATCTCCGAGCGCAGCTTCTGATAGGCGGCCTCGTCCTCGGTCGTGAAGCGGATATGATCGTTCAGCGTGGCCGACATGCGCCGGTTCTGCATTTCCGCGAGCTTGCCGTAATCGCGGGCGATCAGCTCGAGCGTCTCGAGCACGCGCGGCTTCAGCGCGGCTTCCATCGCGGCGAGCGACATGGCCGAGGCCTCGTCGTCCTCGTCCTCTTCCTCGGCGCGGCTGATCGGGTTGCCGTCGGCGTCGAGTTCCGGCTCGGACGAGGCCGACCGGCGCGGCGCGGGCGCGGGAGCCGCGGCCACCTCGACCTCGTCGAGCTCCGGCCCGTCGATGTCATCGTCGCCGTCGCCGTCGAGCGAGCGGCCGAAGGTCGCCTCGAGGTCGATCACGTCGCGCAGCAGGATGTCTTCGGACAGAAGCTCGTCGCGCCAGATCGTGATGGCCTGGAAGGTCAGCGGGCTCTCGCAGAGACCGGCGATCATCGTGTTGCGGCCGGCCTCGATGCGCTTGGCGATGGCGATCTCGCCCTCGCGGCTCAGCAGCTCCACCGAACCCATTTCGCGCAGATACATCCGCACCGGATCGTCGGTGCGGTCGAGCGTCTCGCCCTGCGTTCCCGCCACGGCGATCTCGCGCGATCCCGAGCCCTGCTCGACGAGCTCGCCCGCAGGCTCGCCCTCCTCGGCCTCCTCGTTCTCGATGACGTTGATGCCCATCTCCGAGAGCATGGCCATCACGTCCTCGATCTGCTCGGACGAGACCTGGTCCTGCGGCAGAACCGTGTTGAGCTGATCGTAGGTGATGTAGCCGCGCTCGCGCGCCTCCGCGATCATCCGTTTGACGGCGGCCTGGCTCATGTCCAGCGAGGTTTCGGCGTCCTGATCCTCGGGTTTGCCGTCGTCAGTGTCTTTGACTGCCATGGATGCTCCTCAGAAGCGCGGAGGGTGGTCTTGCCGAAGCGAAGGTCGAATCGTCGGGACGATATAGCGAATCAATAGCTCGAATCACAGGCGGGGGAAGCGCCTCAGCCCCTTTTCTTTACCCAGATCTGGCGATCGATCATCTCCTGCAGCGATCTCGACAGGGCGGCTCGGTCTTCGCCAAGGTCGGACGAGTCGTCAAGACGGGCCCGTTCGGCACGATGCCGCGCCTCGGCGGCCTGCGACAGGCGCCACGTCAGCCCCTCGTCCACGAGACCCGCCAGATCCTCGACCGCCTCTTCGATTTCCTGCCGTGCGCCGCGCCGGGCCTCGAGCTTCGCGAGTTCCTCGGCCAGGCACATGCGCGCCATCTCGAGATCCCCGGGGTGGCGCACCGACGGGCAGATGCGAACATGGGTCAGCGCCAGCAGCCTTTCAAGGGCCGGGCCCGCCTCGGCGCGGATCACGCCCCGCGCCGTGTCGGCCTCGGCCATGCCGGCGGCGGCGAGGAGCACCCGGTGCAGCGTCCGATGATCGGGATCGGACAGTTCCAGCGCCTCGAGCGCCGTCTCGAACTCGTGGATCAGCGTCGGATGCAGCGCGCAGGTGGCGAGAATCACCCCCAGCCGCATCTCCTCCTCGATCCGCTCGCCGGCGGCCGTGGCCAGCAGCGAGGCGCGCGTCGAGGGAAGGGGCGCCACCGCCATCGGCTCACGCCGGCCTCCGCGGTGGAAGGCGCGCCGCGGCACGGAGGTGCCGAAGATCTCCATCCGCAGCCGGTTCAGCTCGTCTCCGTAGTGCCGCCGGATGCTCGGGTCCGCGATCCGCTGCACCGCCGCGCGCAGCCGCTTGTCGAGAGCCGCGCGCCGCTCGGGACTGTCGAAGACATGGCCTTCGGTCTCGCGCCGCCACAGAAGCCCCACCATCGGCTGCGCCGCCTCGAGCACGCGCCCCATGGCCGAGGCGCCCTCGGCCCGGATCAGATCGTCCGGATCGAGCCCCGGCGGTAGCACCGCAAAGCGCAGCCCCTGCCCCGCCTCGAGCAGCGGCAGCGCCAGATCCACCACCCGCAGCGCGGCCCGGATGCCCGCCGCATCCCCGTCGAGCGCGATCACCGGCTCGGAATGGATGCGCCACATGAGGCGCAGCTGATCCTCGGTGATGGCGGTGCCGAGCGGGGCCACGGTGGCCCGGAACCCCGCCTCCGACAGGGCGATCACATCCATGTAGCCTTCGGCCACCACGAGCGGCTGGCCCTTGCCCGCCGCCTCGCGCGCCGGACCCACATTGTAGAGGTTGCGCCCCTTGTCGAAGAGCGGCGTCTCGGGCCCGTTGAGATATTTCGCCCGCGCCGCCGGATCCATCGCCCGGCCCCCGAGGCTGATCGCCCGCCCCCGCGCATCCCGGATCGGAAAGATGATGCGGCCGCGGAACCGGTCGTAGGGCGCGTCGCCCTCCTCGGGGCGCGCGCAGAGCCCGGCCTCGACCAGCAGATCCGGCGCGATCCCCTTGCCGGTCAGCGCCTGGAACAGGGCCTGCCGCCCCTCCGGCGCAAAGCCGATCCCGAACCGCTCCTGCCCCTCGGGCGACAGCCTGCGCCGCGCGAGATAGTCGCGCGCCGCCGCAGCCGCCCCGGTGCGCAGCTGCAGGCGGTAGAACTTCACCGCCTCCTCCATCACCTCGGCAAGCTGGCTCCGCCGGTCGGCCTTCTCGGCCGCCCGCGGATCGCGGGCCGGCATCGCCATCCCCGCCTCGCGCGCGAGGATCTCGACCGCCTCCATGAAGCCCACATTCTCGGTGTCCTTCACGAAGGCGATGGCATCGCCCTTCGCATGGCAGCCGAAGCAGTAATAGAAGCCCTTGCGGTCGTCGACGTGGAAGCTCGCCGACTTCTCCTGATGGAAGGGGCACGGCGCCCAGAAGTCGCCCTTGCCCTGGTTCGACTTCCGCAGATCCCACGTCACCTTGCGCCCGACCACCTGCGAGAGCGGGACGCGGTTGCGCAGTTCGTCGAGGAATCCGGGTGGCAGGCTCATGGTCCGGTTATCGTGCCCCCCCGCGCCTCTGTCCAGCGGCCTCCGCCGCCCGCGAGAGCCCGCCCCTTTTCATTCTGGCCCAAATATCCCGGGGGTGTGGGGGCAGCGCCCCCACTCTTCCCTCAGAGCCCCTTCGAGCGGTAGGTGGCCGCCACCCGGCGGATCGCCACGATATAGGCCGCCACGCGCAGATCCTCGGCGCCTTCCGCCCCGTGCCAGACCTCGCGCATCGACTGATAGGCGATGCGCATCGTGTCATCGAGGCCCGAGCGCACCAGCGCCAGCTCGTCCGACCCTTGCATGAACTTCTGCTTGAAGTCGGGCGCGAGTTGCCAGCCCAGGCCCTGGTCCGCCGAGAGCCGCTCGAGCTCCTCCACGAGGGCGCGCGAGCGCGCCTCCTCGGCCCGCCGCTGCATCCGGCCGAAGCGGATGTGGCTGAGGTTCTTCACCCATTCGAAATAGGAGACCGTGACGCCGCCCGCATTGGCATAGAGATCGGGCACGATGACCGTGCCCTTCTGGCGCAGGATCTCGTCCGCGCCGAAGGTGATCGGGCCGTTCGCCGCCTCGATGATGAGCGGGGCCTTGATCCGCGCCGCATTCTCCCGGGTGATGACGCCCTCCATCGCGGCCGGGATCAGGATGTCGCATTCCTCCTCGAGCAGCCGGCGTCCGTCCTCGAAGAAGTCGGCCTGCGCGAAGCCGCGGATCGAGCCCGTCTTCATCATCCACTGGCGCAGCTCCTCGACCGGGATCCCGTCCGGATTGACCAGCGCCCCGTCGCGCTCGATCACGCCCGTGACCTTGGCGCCATCCTCCTCGGTCAGGAACTTCGCCGCGTGATAGCCCACGTTGCCCAGGCCCTGCACGATGATCCGCTTGCCGTCGAGATCGCCCGAGAGTCCCGCCCGCGCCTTGTCCTCGGCATGGCGGAAGAATTCGCGCAGCGCGAACTGCACGCCGCGCCCCGTGGCTTCCACCCGTCCGTGGATGCCGCCCGCATTGATCGGCTTGCCGGTCACGCAGGCGCGCGCATTGATGTCGGCCGTGTTCATCCGCGCATATTGGTCGGCGATCCAGGCCATCTCGCGCTCGCCCGTGCCCATGTCGGGGGCGGGCACGTTCTGCGCCGGATGGATCAGGTCGCGCTTGGCCAGCTCGTAGGCGAAGCGCCGGGTGATCTGCTCGAGCTCATGCTCGTCCCATTCGCGCGGATCGATGCAGAGCCCGCCCTTCGAGCCGCCGAAGGGCGTCTCGACCAGCGCGCATTTGTAGGTCATGAGCGCGGCCAGCGCCTCGACCTCGTCCTGGCTCACCGACAGGGCATAGCGGATCCCGCCCTTCACCGGCTCCATATGTTCGGAATGGACCGAGCGGTAGCCGGTGAAGGTGAAGATCTTGCCCCGCAGCCGCACCCCGAAGCGCACGGTATAGGTGGAGTTGCAGACCCGGATCTTCTCCTCGAGGCCCGGCGAGAGGTCCATCAGCGCCACGGCGCGGTTGAACATCAGATCGACGGATTCGCGGAAACTGGGTTCTGCGGCTTGCATGTCAGGCCTCCTCCTCGAGACGGGGCGCGGAGTGCGCCCCTCGGGGGAGAAGCTAGACCGCCCGCGCAGGATTTGCACCCGCTGCCGTCACGTCGACGAACACGGGCAGCGAGGGTCACTTCGAGCTGAACGTCTACAATCCGATGATGTCCACTACGTGCTGCAATCCATGCAGCTTCTGGGCGATGCGGCGGGCGGCTTCACCGACAACATGGGGGTGGGCACGCAGGAGCGGCGGCGGCGGCCGTCTCGGCGCGCCGGC
>NZ_MABH01000186.1 GCF_001720585.1 Cereibacter johrii
GGCGGCGCTTGCCGGCTGTCACGCCCTGATCGCCGCGGCCTGGCGGCTCTGGTGGCGGCGCGCGGGCGGCGGGCATGTGCTGGCCGTCCTGTCGGCCGCCTCCGAGCCGCCGGTGGCCCGCCACATGGCCGCCTATGTCGCGCAGAAGGCCGCGTTGCGGGCGCTGCTCGCTGCAGCCGCCGCCGAACTGGGACCGGCGGGGCTACGGGTGAGCGTGGTGGCCCCCGGCTTCGTCGAGACGCCGATGCTCGGCGCCTTCGACCCGCGCCTGCTGGAGCGCGCCCGCGCCGATGCCGGGGGCCGGTTCCTTTCCCCTGAACGCGTGGCGCAGGCGCTTGCCGCCGCGCTCGATGCGCCGCCCCCCGCCGGGACGGTGCAGGACATTCATCTGGCTGAGGAGGTGGAGAGCGATGAAAAGCAAACCGCTTGAACTGCACTGGCTGCCGGTCGCGGCGGATTTCGAGGGCGAGCTGGCGCGAGCCCGCGCACGGGCTGCCGACGACCCGCCCGGGGCCTGGCGCGCGCTGCGGCATCTGGCCGGGCACCGCATCGACTTCCTCCAGACCGGCCGGATCGAGCGGGCTCTCCGCACGGCCGAAGCCCCGCCCGAAGTGCCGCGGCTGCGGCTCGCGCTTCTGGGCTCCTTCACCGTCGAGCATCTGGTGCCCGGCCTGACCGTGGGCGCGCTCCGCCGCGGCCTCGCGCTCGAGGTCCATGTGCCGCCCTATGGCCAGTGGCGGCAGGCGATCCTCGATCCCGCCTCCGATCTGGCGGCCTTCAGCCCCGATGCGGTGCTGATCTGCTCCTGCGAGACGGATCTCGTGCCGCGGCTGCCGCTGGCCACCCCGCCCGAGGAGGTGGAGGCGGCGCTCGAGGCGAGCCTGTCCGAAACCGTCCACCGCTGGCGGGCCCTCCGGGCGATGGGCGCCGCCGTGATCCAGCAGCTTCCGGTGCCGACGACCGATCCGGTCTTCGGCCATCTCGACCGTCTGGTCCCCGCCTCGCGCCGGGCCATGGTGGCGGAGATGCAGCACCGGCTGATCCGCGCCGCCCGCGAGGAGCGGGTGCTGATCCTCGATCCGGTCGCCGCGGCCGAGGCCGAAGGGCTCGACGCGCTGCAGGACCGGCTGATGTGGCTCCATGCCAAGCAGCATGTGAGCCCTGCGGCGGGGCCGTGGTTCGGCGATCAGGTGGCGCGCATCCTCGCCGCCCTGCGCGGCCTCACGCGCAAGGTGCTGGTGCTCGATCTCGACAACACGCTCTGGGGCGGGGTGATCGGCGACGACGGCATCGAGGGGATCGTCATCGGCGAGGGCTCGGCGCGGGGCGAGGCCTTCAAGGCCTTCCAGCTCTACTGCCGGGCGCTGCGCGAGCGGGGCATCCTGCTCGCCGTCAGCTCGAAGAACGATCCCGAGCGCGCGCTCGCCGCCTTCGATCACCCCGAGATGGTGCTGCGCCGGTCCGACTTCGCGGCCTTCGTGGCCAACTGGGAGGACAAGGGTCAGGGCCTGCAGCGCATCGCGCAGGAGCTGAACCTCGGGCTCGAGGCGCTGGTCTTCTTCGACGACAACCCGGCCGAGCGGGCGCTTCTGCGCGAACAGTTCCCGGCCGTGGCCGTGCCGGAGGTGCCCGAGGAGCCCGAGGCCTACATCCGCTGCCTGGCCGCTGCCGGTCTCTTCGAGGCGGTGGGCTACACGCCCGACGACGCGCTCCGGGCCGAGCAATATGCGGCCAATGCCGCGCGGCGTCAGCTCGAGGTGGTGGCTCCCGACATGGAGAGCTTCCTCGCCGGGCTCGAGATGGAGATGCAGGTGGGGCCGGTGCAGCCCGTCGATCTGGTGCGGGTGGCGCAGCTCATCAACAAGACGAACCAGTTCAACCTGACCACCCGGCGCTACACCGAGGCCGAGGTGGGGGCGATGATCGGCGATCCGGGGATGCTCACCTTCTGCGTGCGGCTGAAGGACCGGTTCGGCGACAATGGCATCGTCTCCGTGGTGCTGGGCCGGCTGCGCCCCGATGGGGAGGGCGGCCAGCTGTTCGAGGTGGACACCTGGCTCATGAGTTGCCGCGTGCTCGGACGAAGGGTCGAGGAGGCGGTGGCCGCCGTCATCGCGCGCGCCGCCCGACAGGCCGGCGCCTCGACGGTTGTCGGCTGCTACCGGCCGACGCCCAAGAACGGCATGGTCGCCGATCTCTTTCCGCGGCTCGGCTTCGCGCCGGCGGGCGCCGACGGCCTTGCGGCGCTCTGGCGGCTCGATCTGGCCGTCCCGCCGCCGCCGCCGCCGCATATCCGGCTGACCGAGCGCGGCGTGACCCACTGACCCTTCCTCCGGCGGCGCGCTCCGCCGGAGGTGACAGACGGCAAGTCCGAGGAGACCTTCATGACCGACCCCGAGATTTACGACGGCCTGACCTCCATCCTCCGGCAGGTGTTCGACGATCCCGAGCTGGTGGCCACCCCCGACCTCTCCGCGCATGACGTGGCGGAGTGGGACAGCTTCAACCACATCAACATCGTCGTCGCCTCCGAGATGCGCTTCGGAGTCTCGTTCAAGTCGTCCGAGCTCGAGGATCTCAAGAACGTCGGTGATTTCGTGGCCCTGATCCGGGACAAGAAGGCCGCCTGATGCTGTTCCACAGCCCGGAGTTCCTGTTCGCCTTCCTGCCGTTGGCCCTTCTCGGCTATTACCTTCTGGGCAGGCTTCCGAACAAGCTCTGGGCCGTGGGCTGGCTGGCTGCGGCTTCGCTCTTCTTCTACGGCTGGGGGAACGTCGCGTTCCTGCCGATGCTGCTGATCTCGCTGGGGCTGAACTACCTGCTCGGGATCATGCTGGTCGAGAAGCCGCGCCCGTGGCTGCTGCTTGCGGGGGTGGCCGCCAATCTCGCGGCCATCGGCTTCTTCAAATATGCGGGCTTCCTCGTCGAGATCCTGAACGCCCTGACGGCGGCGGACGTGCCGGTGCCGCACATCCTGCTGCCGCTCGCGATCTCCTTCTATACCTTCCAGCAGATCGCCTATCTGGTGGATTGCCACGAGGGCCGGATCGGGCGGCCGAACCCGGTCCGCTATGCGATGTTCATCACCTTCTTCCCGCAGCTGATCGCGGGGCCGATCGTCCATTACCGCGAGATCGTGCCCCAGATCGAGCGGGACGAGACCTTCCGCATCGATCAGGCCAAGCTGGTGCTGGGCTTCACCGTCTTCTGCTTCGGCCTGTTCAAGAAGATCGGCATGGCCGACACGCTGGCGCCGCTGGCCCAGCCGCTCTGGGATCTGGCCGCGGGGGGCGAGGCGGCCTATCTCGCCTTCGCCTGGCGGGGCGCGGTGGCCTTCGCGCTCCAGCTCTATTTCGACTTCTCGGGCTATTCCGACATGGCCATCGGGCTCGGGCTCATGTTCGGGATCCTGCTGCCGTTCAACTTCGACTCGCCCTACAAGTCTCAGACGATCATCGAATTCTGGTCGCGCTGGCACATCACCCTCACGCGGTTCCTGACAGCCTATCTCTACAACCCGATCACCAAGACCGTGATGCGGCGGCGGATGGAGCGCGGCCAGCCGGTGTGGACCCCCCGCAAGCCGCAGCTGCTGCCCTTCCTCGTGATGCTGGCCTTTCCGACGCTGGTCACGATGGGCCTCGCCGGGGTCTGGCACGGGGCGGGCTGGCAGTTCATCGTCTTCGGGCTGCTGCACGGGGCCATGCTCGTCGCGAACCACGGCTGGCGGGCGACCTCCGCGGGGAGGGCCCGGATCCCCGCGCCGCTCTCGTGGCTCCTGTCGCCGGTCAAGGTGCTGGTCACCTTCCTCGCCGTGACGGTGAGCTTTGTCTTCTTCAAGTCGCCCACGCTCACCGACGCCATGACGGTGGTGCGCGGCCTCGTCGGGATGGGCGAGCACGGCGGCTATCTCTATTTCGGCGACACGGTGGTGGTGCTGTTCGGGCTCTTCATCATCTGGGCGCTGCCGAACACGCAGGAATGGGTGGGGCTGAAGGCCCACAGCGCGCCGAAGGCGCCCGCGCGCGAGCGGGCCCGTTTCGCCGCCTTCTACTGGAAGCCCTCGCCGATGCACGGGCTGATGGTGGGGGCGGTGCTCTGCATCACCCTGCTGCGCATCTTCGGCAGCCCGCCCGCCGAATTCCTCTACTTCGCCTTCTGACCGGGAGGCCCGCGCAGGGGCCGGCAGGAGGATCCCCTGCCGGCGCTTGCGTCAGAGAACGTAGCGGCTCAGGTCGCTGGAGCGCGCCAGTTCGCCGAGGTTCTTCTCGACATAGGCCGCGTCCACCGTCACCTCCTCGCCCGAGCGGTCGGGCGCATGGAAGGACAGTTCCTCGAACACCCGCTCCATCACCGTGTAGAGCCGCCGCGCGCCGATGTTCTCGACGGAGCGGTTGACCTCGGCCGCGATCGAGGCCAGCGCCGCGATCCCGTCCTCGGTGAAGGTGATGCCCACCTTCTCGGTCTGCATCAGCGCCTTGTATTGCAGCGTCAGCGCATTGTCGGTCTCCGACAGGATGCGGACGAAATCCTCTTCGGTCAGCGCGCGCAGTTCCACCCGGATCGGCAGGCGGCCCTGAAGCTCGGGCAACAGATCCGAGGGCTTGGCGATATGGAAGGCGCCCGAAGCGATGAAGAGGATATGGTCTGTCTTGACCGGCCCGTATTTGGTCGAAACGGTCGTGCCCTCGATCAGCGGCAGCAGGTCGCGCTGCACGCCCTCGCGGCTGACGTCCGCCCCGCGCATGTCGGACCGGGCGCAGACCTTGTCGATCTCGTCGATGAAGACGATGCCGTTCTGCTGCACCGCCTCGAGCGCGGCGGCCTTCACCACCTCGTCGTCCAGCAGCTTGTCGGCCTCCTCGTTCATCAGGATGTCGTGGCTTTCGGCCACCGTCATCTTCCGGCGCTGGGTGCGCCCGCCGAAGGCCTTCCCGAAGATCTCGCCGAGGTTCATCATCCCCATCTGGCCCTGCCCCGTGGGGTCGAGCATCTGCATCGGGTTCGACGTATCGGCCACGTCGATCTCGATCACCGTGCTGTCGAGCTCGCCGCGCTTGAGCTTGCCGCGGAACATCTCGCGGGTCTGCTCGCGCGCGTCGCGCCCGGCGATCGCCTCGATCACCCGGTCCTCGGCGGCCTTGACGGCACGCGCCTTCACATCCTCGCGCATCCGGGCGCGGGTCTCGACGATGGCCGCATCCACCAGATCGCGGATGATGCTGTCCACGTCGCGGCCGACATAGCCCCCCTCGGTGAACTTCGTGGCCTCGACCTTCAGGAAGGGCGCCTTCGCCAGCCGGGCCAGACGGCGCGAGATCTCGGTCTTGCCGACGCCGGTCGGGCCGATCATCAGGATGTTCTTGGGATAGACTTCGTCGCGCAGATCGTCGGCCAGCTGCTTCCGGCGCCAGCGGTTGCGCAGGGCCACCGCCACGGCGCGCTTCGCCTCCTTCTGGCCGATGATGAAGCGGTCGAGCTCCGAGACGATCTCGCGCGGGGTCAGGTCGGTCATTTCGAGATACGCTCCACCGTCAGATTTCCGTTCGTGTAGACGCAGATGTCGGCCGCGATCGCCATGGCCTTGCGGGCGATCTCCTCGGCCGGCAGCTCGGTGGCCATCAGGCCGCGGGCGGCCGCCAGCGCGAAGTTCCCGCCCGAACCGATGGCGGTCACGTCATGCTCGGGCTCGAGCACGTCGCCCGCGCCGGTGATGACGAGAAGCGTCTCGCCATCCGTCACGATCAGCATCGCCTCGAGGTTGCGCAGATACTTGTCCATGCGCCAATCCTTCGCCAGCTCGACGCAGGCGCGGGCCAGCTGGCCGGGCGCGGCTTCGAGCTTCTTTTCCAGCCGCTCGAGCAGCGTGAAGGCATCGGCGGTCGAGCCCGCGAAGCCTGCCACAACCTCGTGCCCGCCGGGCGAAAGCCGGCGGACCTTGCGCGCCGTGCCCTTGATGACCGTCTGGCCGAGGCTCACCTGCCCGTCGCCGGCAACGACGACCTCGCCACCCCGGCGCACGGCGAGGATGGTCGTGCCGTGCCACCCGGGAAACCTGTCTTCTGCCATGAAACCCTCCGTTTGCGCCTATATGGAGTCGCCGATCCGGGGGCACAACCCGTGCGGCGGCCGCCCGCCGGACCGGCGCCGTTAAGCGCACCTTAGCCTTCTTGCGGCATGGTCCGGGGAAGCCGGAAGGGGAAAGATGCCGCACAGCCGCATTCTCAACATCTATCTGCCCTCCCCCATGCGCGAGGATGCCGCCGCAGGGAAGGTCAACATCGTGAACCGGATCGAGGCCGCGGTGGCGCCGCACGGTCTCCGCATCGCGGTGCATGGCGACACGCCCGAGGAGCGGGCCGACCCCTATCGCCGTCAGGGCTGGAGCCTCTTTCACATGCAGGAGCCGGTGGGGCCGCGCTGCCTCTGCCTGCGGCAGGCCTACCAGAACCCGTTCTGGCAGATCGAGGCCACCAACCAGCGGTGGTGGTTCGACGTGGCGCAGGCGCCCTTCGATCCCGACACGGTCGATCCCGCGGCGGCGCGGCCCTTCTTCCAGCGGTGGCGGCGGCATCTCGTGGGCGAGCGGACCTGTTCACGCGACGGCTTCCTGTTCATGCCGCTGCAGGGCCGGATCTCCGAGCACCGCTCGTTCCAGTCGATGAGCCCGCTGGCCATGATCCAGGCAACGCTCGAGCACGATCTGCGGCCGATCCGCGCGATGCTCCACCCGCGCGAGGCCTATTCGGCGGCGGATCTCCATGCGCTCGAGGATCTGGTGCGGCGCCATCCGCGGCTGTCGCTGGTGCGCTCCGATCCGCTGGCGCTTCTGGCCGCCTGCGATCTGGTGGTGACGCAGAACTCCTCGGTGGCGCTGACGGGATATTTCCTGCGCAAGCCGGCCGTGCTCTTTGCCGGCGTCGATTTCCACCATATCGCAGGCTCGGTGCCGCGCGAGGGCGTGGAGCGGGCCTTCCAGAAGGCCGAGGGCACGCTGTCGGACCACGAGCGTTACCTCTACTGGTTCTTCCAGCTCCAGACGATCAATGGCGCGGCCCCCGAGGCCGAGGCGCAGATCATGGCCCGGTTCGCCCGCCATGGCTGGCATTTCTGAGCGGCCAGACGGAACGGGCGGCTCTGCGGCCTTGGCGGGGCACGCAGCTCCCCGCCCGTTGCGGCGACCTTGGTGCCCAAGGAAAAGGGCGCCCGAAGGCGCCCTGTCCGGTCTTTGCTCCGGCGGAGGATCTCAGAGCGCCGAAGCGATCCAGGTGGCCAGAGCGGCCTTCGGCGCAGCGCCGACCTTGTTCGACACGACCTGACCGTTCTTGAACAGGAACAGCGCCGGGATGCCGCGGACGCCCAGCATCGCCGGGCTCTCGGGGTTCTCGTCGACATTGACCTTCACGATCTTCACCTTGCCGGCATATTCCTTCGAGAGTTCCTCGAGCGCCGGGCCGATCTGCCGGCAGGGGCCGCACCATTCGGCCCAGAAATCGACGACGACGGGCACGTCGGACTTGCGCACCTCGGTGTCAAAGGTGGCGTCCGTCACGGGAACGGTGGACATATTCAATTCTCCTGATCCGTAGGGCTTGCTTGGAAAGTAAGGATGGCCCCCTGCCGCGTCAAGTTGTCGTGGCCCGGACCAGGGCCGACCTCACGATATCGCGCGGCAGCCGCATCAGGCGGGCCGCCTGCGTCCAGAGGATCGCCGTCTCGATCGTCCGCCCAGGGTAGATCTGCGCCAGCGCCTCGGCATAGGCGCCCATCTGCCGCAGGATGCCCTCGGGCACCTCCTCGGGGCGGTCCGGGACCACGCGGTTCGTCTTGTAATCGACCGCCAGCACCCGGTCGGGCTCCACCACCAGCCGGTCGATGGTGCCCGAAAGCCGCCGCCCCGCCACCTCGGCCGTCACCGCCACCTCGAGCAGCGCATGCGGCACCAGCGCCTCGGCCAGATGCTCGGCCGAGAGCACCGCCCGCGCCTCCGCGAGAACGGGTTCCACATCGGGAAGATCGGGCAGAAGCCCCCGCGCCGCCGCCTCCCACTCCTCGGGCGGATGGAGCGGCAGATGCTCGAGCAGCCGGTGGACGGCCGAGCCATGCGCCAGCGCCTCTTCGGTGGGCATCGCATCGCCCGGCAGCGCCTTGGCCCCGCCGAGCGCCGAGGGCGACAGCACCTCCGGCGGGGCCGGAGGCTCGGCCGCCGGCG
>NZ_MABH01000187.1 GCF_001720585.1 Cereibacter johrii
GGTCCGTGCGGCGGCGCAACGCGGCGACTGGCGGGCCTGCACGGGCCTCACCAGCGGCGCCACCAGCGCCGACATGCTCTACGAGCGGGCCTGGTGCGTCTACAATCTCGACCGGCCGCTCGAGGCGCTGGCGGCTTTCGAGCCCGCCGCCTCGGGGCGCCTCGGGGCGCAGGTCGCGCGGGACGCGCGCTTCGGCAAGACGCTTGCGCTCTTGGCGCTGAAGATGACGGAAGAGGCCGCCCGGCTCGCCGCCGCGACCGACCTGACGATCCAGCAGCGGCGCGAGGTCGAGGCCATCATTCTGGATCAGCGCGGGGTGCGGGCCTATCAGCTGAAGGAATATCGCCGCGCCATCGCCTTCCTGACCGCCTACGAGGATCTGACGGGGGGGCTGCGGCGCGACCTCGCGATCATGCGCGGCTATGCCTACCTCAACCTCGGCAAGCGGACCGAGGCAAAGCGCATCTTCACCGAGCTGAACAACCAGCTCGCGACGCCCGAGACCCGGGCGGGCCTGAACGCGAGCCGCTGAGAGCGAACTCCGCCCTCAGTGCAGGCGGAGGGCGTTGGCCGCGCCGTCCCAGCCGGGGTCGAGGATCATCTCGCTCCGGTTGCGGCCGGCGCTCTTGGCGCTTCTGACCAGCTCGTCCGCCGCGGCGACCCAGGCCTCGGCGGTGGCATGGTGCAGGCTGCAGGGCGAGATGCCGAAGCTCGCCGTCACCCGCGCCTCGGGATGGCCCGGGAAGCGCGTGTCCTCGATGGCCTGGCGCAGCCGCTCGGTGACGCGGAAGGCGACATCCGGGGCGGCGCCTTCCAGAAAGATCCCGAATTCCTCGCCGCCGAGCCGACCCAGATGGTCGCCGCGGCGGATCGTGTTGCGGATGGTGCGGGCCACGGTGGCCAGCACCACATCGCCGAAGGCATGGCCGTAGGTCTCGTTGATGCCGCGGAGATGGTCGAGATCGAAGGTCACGAGCGTCGAGTTCTGCGACGCCCGGCGCATCCGCTCCATCGCGCGCCGCAGGACGGAGAGGAAGGCCCGGCGCGTGGAGGCGCTGGTCTGCTGGTCCTCGGTCGCCTGCAGCCGAAGCTCGAGGTGGATGACCGCGAGCTTGGCGAGGTTGGCCAGCACCTCCCGGTCGACGCTCGTATAGTCGCGGGGGATCGTGTCGATCACGCAGAGCGTGCCGATGTTGTAGCCGTCGGGCGTGGTGAGCGGCGCGCCGAGGTAGCTGCGCATCCCCGGCTCGCCCCGGACGTAGGGATTGTCCCGGTAGCGCGGGTCGCTGTCGGCGTCGATGATCTGCAGCACCTTCTTGCCACGGATCGTCACGTCGCAGAACGTGTCGCTGCGGGGAACCTCGCGGCATTTTCCACCCTGCACCGACTTGACCCACAGCCGGTCGCCGTCGATCAGGCTCATCACCGCGAGCGGCACGGCATAGATGGAGCGGAGCAGGTCGGTAATGAGGTCGAATTCGGACTCGGGGCCTGTGTCGAGAATTTCGTAGCGCTGGAGGGCTGCGAGCCGCGCCTCCTCTTCGTCCGACTTGCCCATACCTATGAACTGCTCCTCCTGCGGTCGGTCCCGCGGTGCGCGTTGGCCCCAAGGCGGGCCGACCGTTGTGAGAAGTAACCTCTCCTACAGACAGGTTGTCAACCCTTCGGCGGGGTTTCGCCTGCTTATGAGATCAGCCGTTCGGATGGGCGCGCTGTACGGAAGGACGCGTCAGGCAGGGGCCGATCCGCCAGATGTAGGCGGCGAAGGCGAGGGTCCAGAAGAACGCGGCAAGGCTGTATCCGTCAAGCCCGCCGATGTCGGCCGAGGCCAGCAGCACGCGGGCCAGCGCCGCCGCCGCGAGGCAGGCGAAGCCCGCGCTGAGGATCGGCCCGGCCTCGAGCGGACGGCCGGTATGGCCGAGCGAGGCCCGCATCATCACGGCGAGCGTCATGCCGCCGATGGCGCCGATGCCGAGCAGATGCATCCCCGCCGGCGCGCCGATCCAGTCCGCGGCCGCCGCGGCGGTTGCGGCAAGGCCGAGAGGCACGAAGCCGTAGGCCACATGCAGCATCAGGAGGAGCGGCGAGCGCCAGGTCGCCGTGCCCCGCCAGCGGGCGAGCCGCACGGCGTGCAGGAGGGCCGCGATGGCGAGGAGGAGCGCCGCCGGCAGGCCCTCGGGGCGCAGCGTCCAGAACAGGAGCGCCATGACGGCTGCGGCGAGGCAGAGGCCGTCGAACCGGCCGAACGGAACGGGCAGGGGCCCCGGGCCGCGCTTGGCCAGCCAGTTGCGGGTGAAGCTCGGGATGATCCGCCCGCCGATCAGCATGATAAGGAAGGTGACGGTGGCGAAGCCGAGCCTGCGCCCCACGGCGCTTTCGCCGGCCTCCATGACCTCGAGATGGAAAATGACATTGGCGAGCAGGTAGATCCCGACAGGGACCACCACCATCAGGTTCTTCCAGTTCCTGCCCGCCGCGATCTCGACCACGGCCATGGCGGTGACGGCCAGAAGGAAGCCCGCATCGAGGACGAGAACGAGGAGGGGAGGCGCCCCGAGGACGCCCGAGACGGCAAGGCGTCCGGCGATCCAGAGCGCGGCCAGAAGAGCGAGCGGCAGGCCCTGACGCGGCATGCGGCCGGTCCAGTTCGGGATCGCGGTGAAGAGGAAACCCGCCACCACGGCCGAGGTATAGCCGAAGAGCATCTCGTGGATGTGCCAGTCGACGGGTCCGAACGGTCCTGCGAGCGCGAGGCGGCCGGTCCAGATCGCAAGCCAGGCCGGGATGGCCGCGGCCGCAAACAGCGCCGAGAGCAGGAAGAAGGGCCGGAACCCGTAGCTGAAGAGCGCGGGGCCGGTATAGGATCTGGGTCTGTCGCTGGCCATCGGCCGCCTCCTCGTGCAAAGAGAGGACGGCGGCCCTGTGCCGCCGCCCTCCGAGGTGCCGGCCCACCGGGACGCGGGAGGCCGGTTCGATTGCTGGTGCGACGGTCAGGCTCTGCTTCGGGACGCGATGCCTGATCTGGTCCGTCTGTCCCTTTCTTGCCCCAGGAACGGCAGCCTCTCGTTGTGCTGCCGCAAATTCGGAACCGGGTTCGTGAACAAGCTCGACGAAAGCCTTCTGACCAAGCTGCCGCCCTTCTCGCGGCTGGACCGTCCGCAGATCCGGACGATTCTCGATCAGGCCGTGCCGCGCCGATACGACGAGGGGACGACGGTCTTCGGCGAGGGCATGGAGGCCGAACGCTTCTATCTGCTGCTCGACGGCACCATCCGGGTGGTGAGGACGACCCCCACGGGCGAGCAGATCATCGCGCTCCATATCGGGCCGGGGCAGCTCTTCGGGATCGCGCCGGCGCTCGCGCGCGATACCTATCCCGCCACGGCGGTTGCGGCTGCGGACTGCGTGACGCTCTCGTGGCCGGGGCGGCTCTGGGCCGACTTCACCGCGAACTATCCGGGCTTTGCCACCGAGAGCTATCGCACGCTGGGCGCGCGGCTGGGCGAGATGCAGAGCCGCATCACCGAGCTGGCCACGCAGCAGGTCGAGCAGC
Source organism: Cereibacter johrii (assembly GCF_001720585.1). GTDB lineage: Bacteria > Pseudomonadota > Alphaproteobacteria > Rhodobacterales > Rhodobacteraceae > Cereibacter_A > Cereibacter_A johrii. The sequence goes on from NZ_MABH01000187.1 coordinate 3,554, forward strand.
GGGTGGCGGCCTGCCTCCTGCGCCTCGTGAACCAGTCGGGCCGCAAGGTCGAGACGGGCATCGAGATCTCGTTCCCGATCACGCGGCAGAACATCTCGGAGATGACGGGCACGACGCTGCACACGGTCTCGCGGCTCCTCTCGGCCTGGGAGCGCGAGGGGATCGTGGAAAGCGCGCGGCGGCGCATCGTGGTGACGGCGCCCCACCGGCTCGTCGTGCTCAGCGGGGCGTCGGGACAGGCCTGAGCGGCCCTCAGCCGCGGCCGAGCCAGCGGATCAGGGCGCAGGCATCGACAGGCGGGCGCTGCTCGATCCTGCGATAGCCGCTGCCGTCGGGACGGCGCGTCACCATGCCGCGGTCGAACAGCTCGCGCCGCAGGAGCGCCGGATCGCCGAAGCGGTGCAGGGCGCTCAGCCGCTCGTTCACCTCGCGCTCGGCCATCTCGAGGCCGGCCGGCAGGCGGCTCCAGAAGACCCAGAGGCAGAGGAGGCGCTGCCACTCGCGCCCCGGCCAGCGGACGAGCGCGCCCTGGGCATCGAAGAGCCGTGCCACGCGGGCGACGCGTGTGTGATCGACCGGCTCCTCGGGCGCGGGCGGCGCCTCGAGCCGGCCGGCGGCCGTGGCATCGGCGCGCAGATGCTGGAAGTTGCGAAAGCCCGTGGCGCGCGCGAGCATGTTCAGAAGCTCGAGATGCGAGGGCGTGCCCGGACGCGCCGCGAGATCGCGGTGCAGCGCGCGGGCCAGAGCGGAGACGTCCTTCGAGGCGAAGGGGAAGGCGGTGCGGGGCATGACTCATCCTCGGACGTGCCGGATCGGGGTCGATGGTCGCTGGCTTTCGACGCGGCACGAAGGACAAGGGGTGCCGTGGATCTTCTGGCAGGTCTAGCTCCCCGGGAAGGGGCAGCGACGCCTCGGTGAACTGCCGACCGTGATGCGCCGCATACGCCCTCGAGGCCCGAAAATCAAGGCATGACGGCGAGGCGCAGCGCGCGGCGGAACTCGCTTTCGTCGAGTCCGTATTCGGCGCAGGCCTCGATCACCGTGTGAAAGGGCGCGATCGGGCAGCCGGGGCAGAGCATCCGGCGCTCGAGAAAGACCCCGGCCGAGGCGGGCCAGGTCTGGAAGAGCCGCGCGAGCGGCAGGGCGGGATCGTCGGGGGCGGGCTTCATGGGGACCTCCATCCGGCCGGGAGGGACCCGGCGGCTGATGGGGAGAGATAACGCCGGTCAATCGCCCGCTTCGTTGCGATCCCGCAACTTCGTCCGCGGCGGGCGGGGCTAGACCCTCCCCACCCGAAACCATTCGCCAGGACCCTCCCATGTCGGAAATCCTCACGAAATCGCGGGCCCGGAACGTGTTCTATGGGGGATCTCTGTTCTTCATAGCCGTCTTCGCGGGCCTGACGGTCCAGAGCCACAGCCATGTGGTCTCGCGCTCCACCACCTCGATGCCCCTCACCGAAGAGGTGCGGCTCGGCAAGGAGGGCTGGGAGAGGAACAGCTGCATCAACTGCCACACGCTCCACGGCGAGGGCGCCTATTTCGCGCCCGAGGTGGGCAATGTGATGACCCGCTGGGGCGTGGTCGACGATCCCGATGCCGCGGCCGAGATGCTGGGCGGCTGGATCGACGCGCAGCCCTCAGGGATCGAGGGGCGCCGCCAGATGCCGCATTTCGAACTGACCGACGAGGAGAAGCGCGGGCTGTCGGAGTTCCTGCGCTGGGCCGACAAGATGAACACGCAATCCTGGCCGCCGAACGACGCCGGCTGAGGGGGACCGCAACATGAAATATCAATCGCAAAAGGTGGCGCTGGCCTATTTCAGCGTGGCGATGGCTCTCTTTGCCATCCAGGTGTTCGGCGGGCTGCTCGCGGGCTGGATCTATGTCTCGCCCAACACCCTCTCCGAGGTGCTGCCCTTCAACGTGGTGCGGATGATCCACACCAATGCGCTCATCGTCTGGCTGCTCTTGGGCTTCTTCGGCGCGGCCTATTTCCTCGTGCCCGAGGAAGCCGAGCGCGAGCTTTTCTCGACCAAGCTCGCCTATCTGCAGCTGGGCATCCTCGTCATAGGCACGCTCGGCGCGGTGGCGAGCTATCTCGTGGGCATCCACGGCGGGCGCGAGTTCCTCGAGCAGCCGCTCTGGGTCAAGTTCGGCATTCTCGTGGCGGCGGTGATCTTCCTCGTGAACATCTCGCTCACCGTGCTGGCCGGGCGGCGGACCGCGATCACCAACATCCTGCTGATGGGGCTGTGGCTCCTGTCGCTCCTGTGGATCTTCGCCTTCATCAACCCCGACAACCTCGGGCTCGACAAGATGTACTGGTGGTTCATCGTCCATCTCTGGGTCGAGGGCACCTGGGAACTCGTGATGGCGGCGATCCTGGGCTACCTGATGCTGAAGCTGACGGGCGTCGACCGGGAAGTGGTCGAGAAATGGCTCTATGTGATCGTGGCCACCGCGCTCTTCTCGGGCATCCTCGGCACCGGGCACCATTTCTACTGGATCGGCCTGCCCGCCTACTGGCAGTGGATCGGCTCGATCTTCTCGACGATGGAGGTGGTCCCCTTCTTCGCGATGATGTCCTTCGCCTTCGTGATGGTCTGGAAGGGCCGCAAGAACCACCCGAACAAGGCCGCGCTCCTGTGGTCGCTCGGCGCCTCGACGGTGGCCTTCTTCGGCGCGGGCGTCTGGGGCTTCCTGCACACGCTCCACGGGGTGAACTACTACACGCACGGCACGCAGATCACCGCGGCCCACGGCCACCTCGCCTTCTACGGCGCCTATGTCGCGCTGAACCTTGCCATGTTCACCTATGCGATGCCGATGCTGCGCGGACGGGCCCCCTACAACCAGTGGCTCAACATGACGGCCTTCTGGCTGATGACGGGGGGCATGTCCTTCATGACCTTCGTGTTGACCTTCGCGGGCACCATCCAGGTCCATCTGCAGCGCGTCATGGGCGAGTATTACATGGACGTGCAGGACCAGCTCGGCCTCTTCTACGCGATGCGCTTCGGCGCGGGCGCCATGGTGGTCGCGGGGGCGCTCCTCTTCATCTACAGCCTCGCCGTCGTGCGCCGCCAAGCGCCTGCCGGCAACGCCGTGGGAGAAGCGGCATGAACGCGATCGTCCACGACATGGCGGTGCCCTTCTACAAGCCCGTCTCCAACGAATGCAGCCTCTTCGAGGCTGCCTCCCAGAAAGGTCTGCCCCTTCTCCTGAAGGGGCCGACCGGCTGCGGCAAGACCCGGTTCGTCGAGCACATGGCGGCACGGATGGGGCGGAAGCTCTATACCGTGGCCTGCCACGACGATCTGTCGGCGGCGGACCTGATCGGGCGCTACCTGCTGAAGGGGGGCGCCACCGAATGGGTCGACGGGCCGCTGACGCGGGCCGTCCGCGAGGGCGCCATCTGCTATCTCGACGAGGTGGTGGAGGCGCGTAAGGACGTGACCGTGGTGCTCCATCCGCTGACCGACAACCGCCGCACGCTGATGATCGACCGCACCGGCGAAGAGCTGGTGGCGCCGCCGGGCTTCATGCTGGTGGCCTCCTACAACCCGGGCTACCAGAACATCCTCAAGCGCCTGAAGCCCTCGACCCGGCAGCGCTTCCTGTCGATCGGCTTCACCTTCCCGGATCCCGTGACCGAAACCGCGGTCGTGGCGCGGGAAAGCGGCCTGTCCGAAGCGAGGGTCGCCCCCCTCGTGCGGCTTGCGGGCCATGTCCGGGCGCTGTCGGGGATGGATCTCGAGGAGGGGGTCTCGACCCGGCTTCTGGTCTATGCGGCCTCGCTGATGGCGGGCGGCATGGGCGTCGAGGCGGCGCTCGAGGCGGCGGTCATCGAGCCTCTGACCGACGAGCCCGATGTCGCGCAGGCGCTGCGCGACCTCATCGCCACGGTCTACGGGTGACAGGATGAGCTTCCACCTGCTCGACCTGATGGAGCCCGAGGAAACCGTCGGCAACCTCTGGCACGACTATGCAAGCCGCTTTGCCGCAACCCGCGGCCATGCGGGGGCGGCGGTGTCCCTCGAGGCGATGCGGCCGAGCGTGGCGGTCCTCTTCCGCGCGCTGGGCGGGCCGTCGGGCGTCGAGATCGGCGCGAGCCCCGCGACGGCGGCGCTGCACCGGCGCAGCGTAGGCTCGGTTCTGGGCGAGACCCGGATCCTCGAGCAGGTGGCGAGCTTCGACGGAGAGCGGCTGCGGCTGCCGGCCCTGCTCGACGCCTTCCCGTCGGCGGATCTGAACCGCGCGGCCTATCTCTGGCTGGCCGCGCTGGCCGCGAACGTCGAGATCCCCGAGGCCGAGGGCGCGCTGGCCGCCGACCTTGCGCAGATCGCCGCGATGGAGGCCGCGACGGCGCGGGTGCTGGAGACGGCCCCGGGCCTCGCCGCGGTCTACGGCCGGCTGGCCGCCCATGTGCTGGCCTCGCGCGAGACCCATGCGGCCTTCGGGACCG
>NZ_MABH01000188.1 GCF_001720585.1 Cereibacter johrii
GCCGCCGTGCCGCGGCCACTCTCCCGCACGCAGGCCCTGCCCCGCAGCCCTTCGCCCGCGCCTTCCAGGCCCGCGCTCCTCCGAACCGTCCCTTCGCGATCTGACCGCGACCGGCCGCCCGCAAGGCGCGGCCCTTCCAGACGTTTCAGGAGTTGAACATGCTCAACAACATAGGCCTTCCCGGCCTCCTCGTCATCGCAGCCGCCATCATCGTCCTCTTCGGCAAGGGCAAGGTCTCGTCCATGATGGGCGAACTCGGCCGCGGCATCTCTGCCTTCAAGCAAGGCCTTCAGGACACGCCTGCCGAGCCCGCCGCAGCCGAGCCGCCGCGCGAGATCAAGGACGCCTGATCTCCGCCGCGACGCCCTCTCCGATCTTCCACGGGCAGGCGGAGCCGTGCGCCGGAACGGCGCAGGCCCGCGCATGCCCGCCTCAACGCACAGGACATGCCATGTCACTCGATCCCGCAGCCCTCGGCGGGCTGCTGCCGGCTGCCGGCGCCCTCACGCTGCTTTTCCAGGGCGGCCGGCGCAGCCTGCGACGCCGGGCCGACCGCCGCGCCGCGCGCTCGGCCAACCTTCCGGCCCCGGCGCCCGCCCCGTCCGGCACCCCGGCCCCTGATCCCGAGCTCGGCGCTTCCCGTTCCGAGCGCCGGCAGGTGCTGCTGCACTGGATCCTTCTGGTGCTGGGCCTCGGCGCGATCTTCGCGCTCGGGAAACTGATCTGAAGGACGGCCGGCACCCGCCGGCCGATCCACCTTCCATCATCTTTCGTATGTAGTTTCACAGACCTCTTGAGCGCTACGGCGGAATCGACGATGAACGCAGCACGTTCCCGGCTGGACGGTTCGGAGATCCGCCGGAGGGACCAAGCTGCCCGTTCCAGCGCCTCGACCGGCAGGTCGGCGGTGCCCGTGGGCCGCCAGGAGGTGAGGATGGACAAGCCCCGCGCGCCTGCTTCCTTCTCGGCGCAGCTTGTCGCGGCCATCCTGTTGGCCTGCCTCGTGGCCACCCTGTCGGTCCTGTTCCTGAGCTACACGGCGGTGAACGCGGTCGATGCGGACGCCGAGGCCCGACAGATCCGCTTCGCCCAAAGAGCCATCGTCCGCGAGACCAGCAGGCTTCTCGAGCAGCAGCAGGCCTCGACGGTCTGGGACGAGGCGGTGCTCCATGTCCGCAACGGCAACCGCGACTGGATCGACGCGAACCTCGGCACCTGGATGCACGAGCAATACGGGCAGGACGAGACCTACATCGTCGATCCTGACTCCCGGATCGTCTATGTGGCGCGCGAGGGCGTGACCGGGCAACCCGGCCCCCGCTCGCCCCTGCCGCCGGCCGTCGAGACGATGGTCGAGGAGATGCGCGCGGCGACGCGCAACCCGGCCGAGTCCACCGCCGACGTGGCCGAACGGTCGCTCACCCGCTTCGTCCTTCTGGGAGGCAAGCCCGCGCTGGTGAGCGTGGTGCCGATCGTGCCGGACACGCCCGCCCTCGTGCAGCCGGCGGGCACGGAATATCTGCATGTCGCCATCCAGAAGGCCGATGTCGACATGGCCGCGCGGCTCTCGAGCGCCTATGAGTTCGACCGCGGCTCTTTCTCCGTTCAGCCCGGTCCCGATGACCGTCTCTCGGTGCCGCTGCGCGACGCGGCGGGACAGCCCATCGCCTGGTTCGTCTGGCGCGCGGACCGCCCCGGGCACCGGATCGTCGAAGAGATGCTGCCCGTGGTGGGCCTGTTCGCGGCCTTCGGCGCCGCTCTGCTGAGCTGGCTGCTGCGCACGCTCTGGATCGCGTCGCGGCGGCTGCACCAGAGCGAGGAGGAAGCGCGCTATCTCGCCATGCACGATCCGCTTGCGGGCATCCCGAACCGCACGCTGTTCGAGGATCGGCTGGATCAGGCGCTCAAGGCCGAGAAACGCGGGGGGCCGGCGGTGGCCCTCCTCTGCCTCGACCTCGACCGGTTCAAGGCGGTCAACGACACGATGGGCCATCAGGCCGGCGACGAGCTCATCCGGCAGATGGCGGCGCGGCTGCGCTCGCATGTCCGCGAGACGGACACGGTGGCGCGGCTCGGCGGCGACGAGTTCGGCGTGATCCTGATCGGGATGACCAGCGACGAGACGCTCGGGCGCTACTGCAGCGGCCTCGTGCATCTGCTCGCGGCGCCCTGCGACCTCAAGTGCGGGCAGGTCCAGATCGGCGCGAGCATCGGCGCCGTGCGCGCGGCCGCCGTCGAGGGGGGCAAGGAGTCGCTCCTGCGCAGCGCCGACACCGCTCTCTACCGCGCCAAGGCCGAAGGGCGCGGGCGCTACTGCATCGCCACGCCCGAGATGACCGACATGTTCCGCCGCCGTCACGAGATCGAGCGCGACCTGCGCCGGGCGGTCGCCGAGGGCGGGCAGATCCATGTGCTCTACCAGCCGATCTTCGATGCCGAGGAGCGCATCGTGGCGGCGGAGGCGCTGGTGCGCTGGAACCACCCGGCCCTCGGGCAGATGGGCCCGGAGACCTTCCTCTCCATCGCCGAGGAGACGGGCCTGATCGAACGGATCGGCCACCATGTCCTCGAACAGGCCTGCATCCTCGCCGCCACCTCGGGCATTCCGCGGGTGTCGGTCAATGTCTCGCCGGTGCAGCTGCGCCACGAGACCTTTGCCGACGAGGTTCTGGCGGTGATGTCGGCGCATGCCCTTTCCGGCGAGCGGCTCGTGCTCGAACTGACCGAGAGATTCACGCTCGACGCAGGCCCCTCGACGCTGGCCAATCTGGCCCGACTGCGCGCGGCGGGCGTCTCGATCGCGCTCGACGATTTCGCGACCGGCCAGTCGCTCCTGCGCTATGTGCGCGACTATCAGATCGACACGATCAAGATCGACCGCTCCTATGTGGCGCGGCTCGGCACCGGGGACGGCACCGACCAGATCGTGCGCGCCATCCTCGACCTCGGCCGCGCCATGGGCATCGAGGTCACGGCCGAAGGGGTCGAGCGCGCGTCCCAGCGCGAGGCCCTCCTCGGCATGGGCTGCCACGGCTTTCAGGGCTACCTGCTCGGCCGGCCGATGGATCCGCTGCGGCTTGCGGCCCTCAGCGCGCGCAAGGGCGTCGCGCAGAAGAGCGCCTGACCGAAGCGCCGGAACCGCGGCCGTCCCCCGCCGTTCCCTTCCCGCGCGCGCTCGCGACGGGGAGAAGGATCAGGGATGACGGCAGGGGCGGCAGTCCGGAGATCGGCGCGGGAGCAGGCGCCGGAGGCAGTCCGCGCATGATCGGTGTTCTCGAACCGGCGATCCCGCATCTCAAGGCGCTGCACATCGCCATGCTCGTGCTGTGGTGCGGCGGCCTCTTCGCCCTGCCGCTCATGCTGAGCCTGCACGACGATGCGATCGGGCAGGCCGACTATTCCCGTGTCCGCCGCGCGACCCATTACGGCTATACGCTGGTGGTGACGCCGGCCGCGGTGACAGCCATCGCCAGCGGCACGGCGCTGATCTTCCTGCGCGAGGTCTTCGTGGCCTGGATGTTCGCCAAGCTCGTCTTCGTGGCCCTGCTCGTGGCCTTCCACGCCTGGGTCGGCCACACGCTCGTCAGCGTGGCCGAGACCGAGGGCACCCATCGCCCGCCTGCGGCGCTGCTGCCGCTGATCCTGCTCTTCGTGCCGGTGCTGGGGATCCTGACGCTGGTCCTCGCCAAGCCCGACCTGGGCCGGATCCCCCTGCCCGCCTGGCTCGAGACGCCGAGGGAGCTTCAACTCCCCTTCGACGTCCCGAGCCGATAGTCGAACACGAGCTTGCCCCCATGCCAGCCCGCCGCCGAGACCATCACCACACCGAACGCCGAGAGGAGCAGGCCGTAAGGCAGCACCGCCTCCTCGTAGCCGCCGAGCCGGTAGCCCCAGTTCGCCCCGAGCACCGACAGGAGCGCCACGGCGATGACGAAGTGGGTCCAGGCGGCGGCGCGGGCGCGGATGCCCGGCACCATCAGAAGCTCGGTGGTGCCGGTGACGCCCGCTGCGAGGCCAAACAGGAAGGCGGTGCCCGCGGCCCAGAGCGCGGCGCGCGCCCAGAAGATGTCGCCCGAGAGCCAGTAGAGCACGTCCGCGCCGAAGGTGCAGAAGGTCAGCGCCACCGGAAAGGCCACGGTCATGGCATGGGTCGGATGGCCCCAGATCGCGATGCGGCTTTCCGTCTGTTCGAAGTCGGGGCTCGAGCTGATCGGATCGATCAGCGTGTCGTCCTCGGTCTGCACCTGCTTGTCCGTCATCGGCCCCTCCGCGGCTGGCTGTTCCTTCTCACAACGCCGATCCTGCTCTCCGGTTGCGCGGAAGATCTCTCGGCGGTTCATCCCGCCGGTCCCGCCGCCGAAGTCATCGCGCGGCTCTGGTGGGTGATGCTCGCGGGCGCCACGGCCATCTTCCTCTTCGTGACCGTGCTTCTGGCCCTCGCCATGCGCCGCAGGCCTGGCGGCGGCAGCGACCGGCTCTGGCTGCAGGGCCTGGGCCTGGCCTTCCCGCTCACCGTTCTCGCGGCCCTTCTGGCCTACGGGCTGACGGTGGGCGAGGCGCTTCTGCCCCACGACCATCCCGAGCGGGTGACGGTGCGGGCCGAGGCGCGGCAATGGGCCTGGCGCTTCGGCTACGAGGATCGCCCGGGGTTCGAGACCGAGGACATCCTCCATATCCCGGCGGGCCGTCCGGTGGATGTCGAGATCACCAGCGCCGACGTGATCCACGGTTTCTGGGTGCCGCGGCTGGCCGGCAAGATGGACGCCATCCCGGGCCATGTGAACCTGCTGCGGATCGAGGCCCGCGCGCCCGGCGACTATGCCGGCGTCAGCGCCGAATTCAGCGGACCCGGCTACCGCACTCACGCCTTCACGGTCCGCGCGCTCGACGCCGCGGACTGGGAGGCCTTCCTCGAGGGTCCCTCCCCATGAATGCCCTGCGCCGACACCGCCTCCTCACGCGGATCTGGGCCTCGGAGCCCGGCTGGCGCGGCTGGTTCACCACCGTGAACCACACCGATCTGGGCCGGATGTTCCTCGGCGCCTCGGTCGTCTTCTTCCTGATCGGCGGCATCCTCGCCATGCTGATCCGGGCGCAGCTGGCCAGCCCCCGCTCGGCCTTCGTGGGCGCCGAGACCTATGCGCAGCTCTTCACGATGCACGGGACCATCATGATGTTCCTGTTTGCCATCCCGATGTTCGAGGGGCTCACGATCTATCTGCTGCCGAAGATGCTCGGCTCGCGCGATCTGGCCTATCCGCGCCTCTCGGCCTATGGCTTCTGGTGCTATGCGCTGGGCGGCTCGATGCTGATCGTGGCGCTTCTGGCCGGGATCGCGCCCGACAGCGGCTGGTTCATGTATCCGCCGCTCGCCTCGACGCTGGGCTCGCCCGGGATCAATTCCGACTTCTGGCTTCTGGGTATCACCTTCGTCGAGATTTCGGCCATCGCGGCCGCGGTCGAGATCGTGGTGACGGTGCTGCGCTTCCGCGCGCCCGGCATGTCGCTCGACCGGATGCCGATCTATGGCTGGTATGCGCTCGTCACGGCCACGATGATCCTCACGGGCTTTCCGCCGCTGATCCTGGGCTCCATCCTTCTGGAACTGGAGCGCGCCTTCGGCCTGCCCTTCTTCCAGGTGGCCGAGGGGGGCGACAGCCTGCTCTGGCAGCACCTCTTCTGGCTCTTCGGCCATCCCGAGGTCTATATCATCTTCCTGCCCGCGGCCGGGGCGATCTCGACCATCCTGCCCGTCATGGCGCGGACGGACCTCATCGGCTACCGCTGGGTGGTGGCTGCCGCCATCTCGCTTGCGGTGCTGAGCTTCGGGCTCTGGGTCCACCACATGTTCACGACGGGCATCCCCCACATGGGGCTCGCGCTCTTCTCGGCCGCCTCGACCCTCGTCGCGGTGCCCACGGCGGTGCAGATCTTCGCCTGGATCGGCACGCTCTGGCGCGGCACGCCCGAGATGCGGCTGCCGATGATGTGGATCCTCGCCTTCTTCGCCACCTTCGTGATCGGCGGGCTCACCGGGGTCATGGTGGCGGTGGTGCCCTTCGACTGGCAGGTGCATGACACGCATTTCATCGTGGCCCACCTGCATTACGTCCTCGTGGGCGGCTTCGTCTTCCCGATGCTGGCTGCGCTTTATTACTGGATGCCCCATGTCACCGGGCGGAAGCGGTTCTTCCGGGTGGGCGACGTGGCCTTCTGGCTGGTGACGCTGGGCTTTCACGCCACCTTCCTTGCCGTCCACTGGGTGGGGCTCCTCGGCCAGCGGCGGCGGACCGAGACCTACGAGCCCGGCCAGGGGTGGGAGGTCATCAACCTCATCTCCTCGATCGGCGGCTTCGTCATGGCGATCGGCTTCGCGCTGGTGATCCTCGACGTGGCGATGAACGCGCTGGTGGCCGTCCGGGGCAGCCGCAATCCCTGGCGCGCGGGCACGCTCGAATGGGCGATGCCCACCCCCGCGCCCGCCTACAATTTCGCGAGCCTGCCGGAGGTGAGCGGCCGGGATCCGCTTCATGCCGACCCCGACCTCGGGGTGAAGATCGCCAAGGGCGCCTTCTATCTGGGCGAGCCCCGCGAGGGTCGGCGCGAGACGCTGATGGTCGATGTGGCGACGGGGCGGCCCGCGAGCCTCGTCGTCTATCCCGGCAACAGCGCCCTGCCCTTCCAGCTCGCGCTCGTGACCGGGCTCTTCTTCCTCGGAATGCTCCTGAAGACCTACTGGCTGGTGCCGCTGGCGCTGGCGGGCGTGACGGCACTGGCCATCCGCTGGGTCTGGACGATCCTGCCCTCGCGCGACGAGGGCCCGCAGCCGGTGGGCCTGGGCCTCAGCCTGCCCCGCGACGTGGCCGAGAGCCCCGGCTGGTGGGGGTCGCTCTTCCTGCTTCTGGCGAATGGCACGCTCTTCGGCTCGCTCATGTTCGGCTATGCCTTCCTCTGGACGGTGGCGCCGAACTGGCCGCCGCCTGCCTGGCTCGCGCCCTCGGGGCTGCAGGGCGCGCTCCTTCTTGCGGGGGCGGCGGGCGCGCCCCTCCTCGTGCGGCTCGCGGACCGCAG
>NZ_MABH01000189.1 GCF_001720585.1 Cereibacter johrii
GCGCCCCGGATCAGGCTGCCGCGCCGAGGGCGGCGGCGGCGGCGGCCAGCGCCCCCTCCCCGTGCGGGATCTCGAGGGCTGCAAGGCCCGCCTCCATCACCGCGAGCGCGCCGAGCGTCATGTGGGCGTTCACATGGCCCATGTGCGCGACCCGGAGGAACCCGTGATAGGCGGGCTCGGAGGGCAGCGCCATGCCGAGGCCGATGCCGAGCGTCACGCCCGCCCGCGTCTCGGTCCATTCCCGCAGCCGCGTCGCATGGGGCGCGCCCATCCGGGCCGCCGTCACCGACCGGCCGCGCTCTGCGGCATCGGCCACGTTGAGCGCGATCTCGGGATTGCCCGCGCCCCAGTGGTCGAAGGCCGTCCAGACCGCCCGCGCCAGCGCCTCGTGGCGCGCCCAGACCGCGGGCAGCCCTTCCTCGAGGATCATGTCGAGCGCCGCCCGCAGCCCGTAGAGGTGATGGGTCGGTGCCGTGCCGCAGAAATGCTGCCAGAATTCGGTGCCGAAGCTGCGGGGCGTCCAGTCCCAGTAGGGCGTGCGCAGATCCGACGCACGGCACCGGTCGAGCGCGCGGTCGGAATACCACACGAAGCCCAGCCCCGGCGGGGTCATCAACCCCTTCTGGCTGGCGCCGACCGTCACGTCGGCCCCCCATTCGTCCATGCGATATTCGTCGCAGGCGAGCGAGGCGATGCAATCGACCGCGAGCAGCGCCGGATGGCCCACGGCATCGATGGCGCCGCGGAGCGCGGCCACATCGTTGCGGATCGAGGTGGCCGTGTCGACATGGGTCACCAGCACCGCCTTGATCCGATGCCCGGGGTCCGCCCGCAGCGCCTCCTCCAGCCGTGCGGGATCGGCGGGCGCGGTCCGGCCGAAGTCGATCAGCTGCACATCGACGCCGAGCGCGCGGGCGCTCTCGGCCCAACCGTGGCCGAAGCGGCCGGTGGCCAGCACCAGCGCCCGGTCGCCGCGGCTGAAGAGGTTGGCGTTGGCCGCCTCCCAGGCGCCGTGCCCGTTCGCGATATAGAGCGCGACCTGATGCTCGGTGCCGGCAATGCGCTTCAGGTCCGGCCAGAGGCTGGCCACCATCTCGTGCAGGGCACCTTCGTAGATGTTGGGCGCGGCACGGTGCATGGCGTTCAGCACCCGGTCCGGCATGGCGGAGGGACCGGGAATGGCAAGGTAGGGACGGCCGTGCGCAAGCGACATGGATCTTCTCCGGGAGTTGGCCCGAGATGGCTACGCCCGCGTCCGAAGAAGGTCAATCGGCGCGCGCGGGCCCGGACCTGCGGCCGCGCGTGGGGGCCCCGCGACCGCATCGCGGAACAGGATGCTCGCCTGCTCGCGGCGGCCGCGCGCGGGGGCCCCGCCCCTCGCCGCCTTGCCACCGGCCGCGCTTTCGCGATAGACCCTGCGGACCCTTTGACGAGGCCGCCCTTGCCCCGCACACCCGCCGATCCGCGCTACAGCTCCGGCCGACTGTTCGGCCGGCTCTGGCACGGCTATCTCAAGCGCCACACGGGCACGATGAGCATAGCCTTCCTGCTCAACGTGATCGAGGGCTCGACGCTCGGCGCGCTCTCCTGGCTGATCCAGCCGCTCTTCGACCGCGTCTTCGCCCCGGGCGGCAACAACCTGCTGCCCTGGGTGGGCCTCGCGATCCTCGGCCTCTTCGTACTGCGCGCGATCACCTCGGTGGCTTCCAAGGCCATTCTCACGCGGGTCTCGCAGATCAGCTCGACCTCGATGCAGGTGGATCTGCTCCGCCACATCCTGACCCTCGATCAGGGCTTCTTCCAGAAGAACCCGCCCGGCGCGCTGATGGAGCGGGTGCAGGGCGACACCAACGCCGTGCAGGGCGTCTGGTCGAGCGTGATCCTCGGGATGGGGCGCGACGCGGTCTCGCTGATCGGGCTCTTTGCCGTGGCGGTCTCCATCGATCCGGTCTGGACACTGGCCGCGCTGGTGGGGGCGCCGCTCCTGATCCTGCCCACGGTGGTCGTGCAGCGCTACATCCGCAAGAAGACGCGCCAGATGCGGGTGCAGGCCGGGGCACGCTCCACCCGGCTCGACGAGATCTTCCACGGCATCCAGCCGATCAAGCTGAACCGGATGGAGACCTACCAGCTCGACCGGTTCCGGCGGATCGTCGATCTGATCGTGCGGGGCGAGCTCAAGATGGCGGTGGGCCGGGCCACCATGCCCGCGCTGATCGATGTCATCACCGGGATCGGCTTCTTCGCCGTGCTCGTCCTCGGCGGGCGCGAGATCGCCTCGGGCGAGCGGACGACGGGCGAATTCATGTCCTTCTTCACCGCCATGGCCCTCCCCTCCCAGCCGCTCCGGCGTCTGGGCGACCTCTCGGGCTTCTGGCAGATCGCGGCCGCCAGCCTCGAGCGGATATACCGGCTCTTCGACACCGAACCCGACGTGCTGCGCCGCCCGGCCACCGCCACGCCTAAAGCGGGCGTTCCCGAGATCCTGATCGAGGACGTGCATTTCGCCTACGACGAGCATCCCGTGCTGAACGGCCTCAGCTTCCGGGCAGCGCCAGGCAAGATGACCGCCCTCGTGGGCCCGTCGGGCGCGGGCAAGAGCACGGTCTTCCATCTGCTCACCGGCCTCGTCGAGCCCCATGCGGGGCGCGTGCTCCTCAACGGCGTCGACGCGGCGGACATGTCTCTGTCGGACCTGCGCGCGCAATTCGCCGTCGTCTCGCAGGAGGCGGGCCTCTTCGACGAGACGATCCGCGAGAACGTGACCCTCGGCCGCGAGGTGCCGCGCGACCGGCTCCGGGCCGCGCTCGAGGCCGCGCATGTGGCAGAGTTCGTCGACGGCCTGCCCGAGGGCGATCTGACGCCCGCGGGGCCGCGCGGCTCGCGTCTTTCGGGCGGTCAGCGCCAGCGGGTTGCCATCGCCCGCGCGCTCGTGTCGGATGCGCCGGTGCTGCTCCTCGACGAGGCGACCTCGGCGCTCGACGCAGCCTCCGAGGCGCTGGTGGCCGAGGCGCTGAGCCGGCTCGGCGAAGGGCGCACGACGCTGGTCATTGCCCACCGGCTCTCGACCGTGCGGCAGGCCGACCGGATCGTGGTCATGGAAGCGGGCCGCGTCGTCGATCAGGGCACGCACGAGGAATTGCTGGCGCGGGGCGGTCTCTATGCCGACCTGCACCGGCTCCAGTTCAGGAACGGAGAGGCCGATGCCGGGTGAGATCGCAACCGACCGCAGGCTCTGGGACATCTCGGGCAAGGACGGCCTGCATTTCCTGCAGGGGCTCGTCTCGAACGACGTCCGACCGCTCGAGACCTCCGACGGGATCGTCTGGGCGGCGCTCCTCTCGCCGCAGGGAAAGTATCTGGCGGACTTCTTCGTGGTCCGCACCGGCGGGCGGCTCTTCATCGACATCTCGGAGCGGGTGGCCGAGCCTACGCTGAGGCGGCTCACCATGTATCGCCTGCGCGCCGACGTGCAGATCGCGCCGCTCGACCTGTCGGTCGTGCGCGGCCTTGGCGAGGCGCCCGCAGGCGCCCTGCCCGACCCGCGCCACCCGGCCCTCGGCTGGCGCGGCTACGGGCTCGACGGCGGCGCCCCCGAAGTGGACTGGGACGCGATCCGCGTGGCCCATCTCATCCCCGAAAGCGGGCTCGAGCTGATCCCCGACGACAGCTACCTGCTCGAATCGGGCTTTGAGCGGCTGCACGGCGTGGACTTCCGCAAGGGCTGCTATGTGGGCCAGGAAGTGACCGCCCGCATGAAGCACAAGACCGAGCTGCGGAAGGGTTTGGTGCGCGTGAGCATCTCGGGCGAGGCACCGTTCGGAGCCGAGATCACCGCCGACGGCAAGCCCGCGGGCACGCTCTTCACCCGCTCGGGCGACCGCGCCATCGCCCATGTCCGCCACGACCGGGCCGAGGGCGAGATGCGCGCGGGCGAGGCCATCCTGCATCTGGATCCGCTCGCGGAGTGACGGCCACCCGCGGGGGGCTTTCCGCCCCCCGCACCCCCCGAGGATATTTGCGCCAGAATGAAGGAGGAGGGCCGTGCGCGGGGCGCGCCGCTCGGGCGGAGCCTGTGCCTGCGGGCCGGCCGATCCCGCCCCCGTGTCGAGGGCGGTCAGACGCGCTCGGAATATTCCATGAATTCGGTATGCACGAGGATCTCCTCGTCCGGTCCGATGAAGGGCGGCACCATGATCCGCATCCCGTTGTCGAGGATGGCCGGCTTGTAGCTGTTGGCGGCGGTCTGGCCCTTCACCACCGGCTCGGTCTCGACGACGCGGCAGCGGACCTTCGCCGGCAGCGTGACGTTCAGCGGCTCGTCGCCGAAATAGTTCACCGTGGCGACCATCCCGTCCTGCAGGAAGGGCCGCCGTTCGCCCAGAAGCTCGGCGTCGATCTCGACCTGTTCGAAGCTTTCGGCATCCATGAAGATCAGCCGGCCGTCGCTTTCATAGAGGAACTGCTGGTCCTTGTTCTCGAGTTCGGTGCGCTCCACCTTGTCCTCGGAGCGGAACCGCTCGTTCAACTTGCGCCCGTCGCGGAGGTTCTTGAGCTCCACCTGCGCGAAAGCCCCGCCCTTGCCGGGCTTCACATGGTTGACCTTCACGGCCGCCCAGAGTCCCCCGTCATGCTCGAGGATGAACCCCGGCTTGATCTCGTTTCCGTTAATCTTCGGCATGCTGCATCCCGGCGCGCTTGATCGGCTGTGGCGCTACGCTATATATGCCCCCGGATCGGGCGGCAATGCCTCTGGAAGCGGGGGCCGTCGGCTACGAGACTTGACCACAGTGCATGGCGGACATTCCAAACGGAACATCCTGAATCGCGGCTGGTTATGCATATTCGCCGAACGCCACAAGAGAAAAGAGCAAGAACAGGACAAACTCATGGCCGATTTCATTGACAGCACCGCTTTCAACTTCGAACAGGGGCAACGTGCCCGAAAACTGTTCGCTGCCGTGGTGCTGGCCGCGCTGGATGATGCCATCGCGGACGACAAGAAGTATGGCAACGGGCCGGAACAGATCGCCCGCTGGGCACGGTCGCGCGACGGGCGCGAAGTGCTTTCCTGCGCCGGGATCGACCCCAACGAGCGGGTCGTGAAGGGACTGATGGAATTTGTGAGCAAGGGCATCCGCACCTCGGTTGCGCTCTCGCGCGAAGAGAGCGAGCGGCGCCATGCGCTCGAAATGGATCAGGCCGAAGCGGCCTGAGCCATCCGCCATCGACAGGACGACGCGCCCTTCGGGGCGCGTTTTTCTTTGGGCGCATCGACCGGGGGCGAGGTTTTACCCGGCTTCGGCCGGGCCCTCTCAGACGCGGCGCGCACGCGCCTCGGCACTCCACGTCCGGGCTTGCGGTATCCCCAACTCGCTCTCGGGGCGGCGTCCTGGAGCATTCCCGGACAGGTCGAGGCGAAGAGGGTCGCGGCGATCCTCTCGCTCCGGGTCTCCGGTCGGGGGGCGGCGACACTCCCGCGTTTCACCGCATGGGAGACCATGGCAGATGGCCGGGCCGCGCCCGGCCGCCTTGGGGGCGACCTCGCCGATCGGCTCGGGCCGAGGTCGTCAGGAGGAATCGCGGGCCAGGAGCGCGCGATGGATCTCGGCGCGGATCAGCTTGCGGATGTTGCGGGTGATGCGCTCGCCCAACTCGCCCTGAAGCTCCTCGCGGATCACGGCCTGCACCATCGCGCGCAGACGGTCGTCCTCGAGATCGAGCGCCCCCTCGGAGGCGGCGGGCGCCCGCGCGGCGGCTGACACAGGCAGGCGGGTCTCGCGATCCGCCGTGGCAGCCTCCTGCTGCTGGCGCGCCTCCTCTCCGGCCGCGCTCCGTCCAGCGCGCGGATCCTGCGGGACCGGATCGGCAGCCGGCTCCGCCTCCGGCGCGGCGGGTGAGCCCGCCTTCTCCATCCCGTCCGGTTCGGCCGGGGACGCATGGGGCGCCGTGAGATCCACCCGCGCCGCTCCACCAGCGAGGCTCACGACCGTCGCAGGCCGGATGAAGGGCGCGCCGGTCTCGGGATCGCTCTCGGGC
This sequence comes from Cereibacter johrii, assembly GCF_001720585.1. Taxonomy (GTDB): domain Bacteria; phylum Pseudomonadota; class Alphaproteobacteria; order Rhodobacterales; family Rhodobacteraceae; genus Cereibacter_A; species Cereibacter_A johrii. The sequence continues at coordinate 6,040 of NZ_MABH01000189.1, forward strand.
AGCCAGTCCTCCTCGGCCTCCATGAAGGGCGCCGGCGGCACGGGATCGGCCGGCGTCACCACCCGAAGCGCCGGGGTCAGGACCAAGGGATCGGGGCCGACCGGCAGGGGCTCGCCTCCCGCGCCCTCGGCCACCAGCCGACGGATCGAGGACAGAACATCCCCATACTCCACATTGGTCATGCGTTCCGTCATCTGGCTCTCCGGTCCTGGCATCTTCTCAGTCTAAGAGGCATGGGCCTCCGGCACAAGTTCCGGTCGGGGAAGGGTCGATACCCGCCCATGCACGCCAAAAAGGAAACGGGGCCGGACTGTCCGACCCCGCGCCCCGCAAGAAGGAAAGTCTCAGTTCCGGCCGATCGACTTCAGCACGCGGTCGAGCCGCTTGCCCTGCGAGCTGGTGGCCGGCGCGTTCTTCACGGCATTGTAGTAGGCCGCCGGATCGTAGGTCGGAATGCCAAGATTGAGATGTTCGACGGTGAGCAGCCCCATCGAGGCCAGCACCTGATACATGCCCACATAGCGCTGCGCCTCGGCGGTGAGACGGTCGGCCTGCGCGTTCAGGAGGTCCTGCTCGGCGTTCAGCACGTCGAGCGTGGTCCGGGCGCCGAGCGTCGCTTCCTCGCGCACGCCCTCGAAGGCGGTGCGGGCGGCGCGCACTTCTTCGTCACCCGCGGCGATGGCGGCGGAGGCCACCTCGACCGTCGACCAGGCGATGCCCACATTCTGCGCCACGTTCACGCCGGTCTGCAGCAGGTTCGCCTTCTGCGCATCGCGGTTGGCGAGCGTCTGGCGGTAGAGCGCGGACAGTTCGCCCCCGGCATAGAGCGTGTGCCGGAGCGAGAGACCGACGCTGGCCGATTCCTGCCCTTCGTCGTCGAGTCCCACATTCGCCTCGGCGCTGATCGAGGGGCGCATCGCGGCCTTGGCGCGCGCCACGTTCAGATCGGCCGCCGCCCCCTGCCGCTGGGCCTGACGCACCTGCGGATGGGCGCGGAGCGCGACCTGACGGGCCGCCTCGACGGTCGCGGCGGTGCGCGGCGCGGCGGGACGCGGCGCGAGATCGACCGGATAATGGCCCACCGCGGCCTTGTAGGCCTCGCGTGCCACCACGAGATCGCCCTCGGCCGAGGTCAGGTCGGACCGCGAGGCCGCCAGCGCGGCCTGGGCCTGCGACACGTCGGTGCGCGTGACCTCGCCCACGTCGAACCGGTCCTGCGCCGCCTGCAGTTCCTGATCGATCAGCCCGAGGTTGTTGCGCCGCAGATTGACGATGGATTGCGCGAGCTGCACCTGCACATAGGCATTGACCGCATCGAGCAGCACGTTCTGCTCGACCTGCACCAGCGCCTCGCGGGTGGCCAGCACCGTCTCCTTGGCGGCCTCGACGGCGAGCGCGTTGCGCCCGAAGTCATAGAGCGTCATCGAGGCGGTGAGCCCGACCGAGGAGTTCAGGTTCTCCACGTTGCTGCGTCCTGCGGGGGTCACGAGCGTCGCATCCGCATGAACCCGCTGGAAGCTGTAGGTCGATTGCGCGACGAACTGCACGACGGGGCGGAGCGCCGCGACGGCCACCGCCACATCCTCGTCGGTCGCCCGCAGAAGCGCGCGATTCTGTTCGAGGAGGTTGCTGCTGCGGTAGGCGGAGATAAGGGCATCGGCGAGCGTCTCCGCCTGTGCCGCGGACGAGGCCATCACCGCCAGAGCCGAGCAGGTCGCCACGGCCCACAGTCTGATCTTTCTCATTGCCCTCTCCACTGTCCCGTCAATCTCTTGTTTCTGAAAGACTTGCCTTACAACGCAAAATCGCGCTTCACCTCGAACCCCGGCAGGACCGGGGCACTGGCATTGAAAACCGGGCGCCAGGTGATCGCCCCGTCGACCTTGTATCCGATGCGGGCCACGCCGAGCGGGCCTTCCATGAAGATGCAGCCGATCCGGCCGCCTTCCTTCAGCTGGTCGAGCAGCGCCTGCGGCACCGTCTCGACCGCGCCTTCGACCGTGATGACATCATAGGGCCCGTGCTTGGCGGCCCCGCTGGTCAGGGGGCCCACGATCACGGCCGCATTGTCCACGCCCTCGGCCGAGAGGGTGCGCTGCGCCTCGGCGGCAAGCTGCTCGTCCTCCTCGAGGCCCACGACCGCTTCCGCCAGCCGGGCGATCACGGCGCAGGAATAGCCGAGCCCGCAGGCCACATCGAGCACCGATTCCACCGGCTGGATGTTCAGCGTGTCGAGCAGCTTCGCGAAGGTCCGCGGCTCGAGCAGGACGCGGTTCGGCGCCACCACCACGTTCTCGCTCATGTAGGCGACTTCCCGCAGGGGGCGCGGCACATAGACCTCGCGCGGCACGGTCAGCATCGCATCGATGATCGGAAACTTGGTCACGTCCGAAGGGCGGATCTGCGTGTCCACCATCATCATGCGCCGCGTCGCAAAATCCGTCATCTGCCAAGCTCTTCCGTCCGCTACAGTCTCCATCCTCTTGCCACAGATGCGCAGGCGCGGCAACAGACGGCGGAACGGGTTTATCCACAGAGTGGCCGCCATCACACGCCCTTGCGAGCGGCCGTCCGCCCGTCCACTCTGCGCAGGCACAGAGCCGGAGCCCTGCCATGACGCCCTCTCCCGCCCGCAACGGCGACATTTCCTTCTGGTATGCCGACATCGGCGGGGTGCCGCAGCCGCGGCCTCCGCTGGCGGGCGATGCGCGGGCCGATGTCTGCATCGTGGGGGCGGGCTACACCGGGCTCTGGACGGCGCTCTATCTGAAGGAGCAGGCGCCCGAGCTCGAGGTGCTGGTGCTGGAGAAGGAATTCGCGGGCTTCGGTGCCTCGGGGCGCAATGGCGGCTGGCTCACCGGCAGCTTCGCCTGGACGCACGACCGGTATCTCTCGACCGGGACGGCCGAGGGCGTGCGCGCGATGGTGGCCGCCATGAGCGGCACGGTGGACGAGGTGATCCGGGTGGCCGAGGCCGAGGGGATCGATGCCGACATCCACCGGACCGACGAGCTCATGGTGGCGGTGACGCCCGCACAACGGGCCCGCGCCGAGGCCGAGGTGCGCCACCGCCAGAGCTGGGGCGAAGAGCGGGTGTCCTTCCTCGAGGCGGACGCGGTGGCGCGGCGCATCCGCATTCCGAAGACGGAAGGGGCCATGGTGGTGGGCGGCGTCGCACGGGTGCAGCCCGCCAAGCTCGTCCGCGGCCTCGCCGCCGCCGCCGAGAGGCGCGGCGTGCGGATCGCGGAAGGCACCGAGGTGCTGGGCATCGCCCCCGGTCGGGTCGAGACCCGGCGGGGCACCGTGCAGGCGCCCATCATCCTGCGTGCGACCGAGGGCTTCACCGCCACCCTGCCCGGCACGAAGCGCGACTGGCTGCCGCTCAACTCGGCCCAGATCGTGACCGAGCCGCTGCCGCCCGAGGTCTGGGATCGGATCGGCTGGGAGGGGGCCGAGATCCTCGGCGACATGGCCAATGCCTATTGCTACTGCCAGCGCACGCGCGAGGGGCGGATCGCGGTCGGCGCGCGCGGGCGGGCCTACCGCATGGGCTCGCGGATCGACGAGCGGGGCGAGGCCGATGCCGTCACCGTGGCCCATCTTCTCAAGCGGCTGCAGCGGCATTTCCCGGGCGCGGCCGAGGCGCGGATCGACCATTCCTGGTGCGGGGTGCTGGGCGTGCCGCGCGACTGGTGCGCGACCGTGGGCCTCGATCCCACCACGGGCATCGGCTGGGCGGGCGGCTATGTGGGCGTCGGGGTCTCGACCTCGAACCTCGCGGCGCGCACGCTGGCCGATCTCGCGCTCAAACGCGACACAGCGCTGACGCGGTTGCCGTGGGTCAACCGCCGTGTCCGCCGGTGGGAGCCCGAGCCGCTGCGCTGGCTGGGCGTGCGGGGCATGTATCGGCTGCTCGAGGCCGCCGACCGGCAGGAAGAGGCGGGCGGCCCGCCCTCGTGGCTCGCGGCCCTGGGCCACAGGCTCGCGGGGCGCTGACCGGCCAGCCGGTCAGCGCTGCGGGATCAGACCGCCCGCGGCTTTGCCGTCTGCCGGAGAGGCATCACGCGCCCCCGGGCGAGCGCGCCCCGCGCCGTGGCCGCGATGTCTTCGGCCCGCAGCCCCGCATCGGCATACATGTCCTCGGGGCTCGCCTGCTCGATGAAGCGGTCGGGCAGCGTCATGACCCGCAGCGCGAGGCCCCCGTCGAACCCGCCCGAATTGGCGAGATAATGCATGACATGGGCGCCGAAGCCGCCCATGGCCCCCTGCTCCACCGTCACCAGCGCCGCATGATGGCGCACCAGCTGGTCGATCAGCCCCGTGTCGAGCGGGCGCGAGAAGCGGGCGTCGGCCACGGTCACGCTCACCCCCTCGGCCTCGAGGAGTTTCGCCGCCTGCAACGCCTCGTGCAGATGCGCGCCGAAGGACAGGATCGCCACATCCGTCCCCTCGCGCACCACCCGGCCCCGGCCGAGTTCCAGCACGGTCCCGCGCTCGGGCATCTCGACGCCCACCCCCTCGCCCCGCGGGAAGCGGAAGGCGATGGGGCCCTCGTCGAAGGCCACGGCGGTGGCGATCATGTGGATGAGCTCGGCCTCGTCGGCCGCGGCCATCACGGTCATGTTCGGGAGCGTGGTCAGGAAGCCCACGTCGAAGGCCCCCGCATGGGTCGCGCCATCGGCGCCCACGAGGCCCGCGCGGTCGATCACGAAGCGGACGGGAAGGTTCTGCAGCGCCACGTCATGGGCGATCTGGTCGTAGCCGCGCTGCAGGAACGAGGAATAGATCGCGCAGAAGGGCTTCATCCCGGCCCCGGCGAGGCCCGCCGCGAAGGTCACGGCATGCTGCTCGGCGATGCCCACGTCGAAGACGCGGTTCGGGAAGCGTTTCTGCATGATATCGACGCCGGTGCCCGAGGGCATGGCGGCGGTGATGGCCACGATGCGCGGATCGCGCGCGGCCTCCTCGGTCAGCGTGGTGCCGAAGACCTTGGTGTAGTTCGGCGCGTTGGCGACCGACTTCTTCTGCTCGCCCGTGACGGGGTCGAACTTGTTCACCCCGTGATACTTGTCGGGGGCGTTCTCGGCGGGGGCGTAGCCCTTGCCCTTCTTCGTCACCACATGGATGAGCACGGGCCCCGTGGTACGCGCCCGCGCCGCGCGCAGCGTCTGGAGGAGCGCCTCCATGTCGTGGCCGTCGATGGGGCCGACATAGGTGAAGCCCAGCTCCTCGAAGAGCGTGCCCCCGCCCGGCATCCCGGTCACGAGCTGGCGCGCCCGGCGCGCCCCGTCGCGGAGCGGCCCCGGCAGCGAGGCCTCGAGCCCGTCGGCGGCCGCCCGCAGCGTGGCGAAGGGCGCCTTCGAGGAGAGGTTCACGAGATAGCGCGCAAGCGCCCCCACGGGCGGCGCGATGCTCATGTCATTGTCGTTCAGGATCACGAACAGGCGCTTGTTCAGGTGGCCCGCGTGGTTCAGCGCCTCGTAGGCCATGCCCGCGGTGATCGAGCCGTCGCCGATCACGGCGATCGTGTCGCCCACGGGCTGGCCCAGCTCGCGGCCCATGGCAAAGCCGAGCGCGGCCGAGATCGAGGTCGAGGAATGGGCCGCGCCGAACGGGTCGTAGGCGGATTCCGAGCGTTTGGTGAAGCCCGAGAGGCCGCCCTTCTGGCGCAGCGTGCGCATCTGCTCGCGCCGGCCGGTGAGGATCTTGTGGGGGTAGCACTGGTGGCCCACGTCCCAGACGAGCTTGTCGGTGGGCGTGTTGAAGACCGCATGCAGCGCGACGGTCAGCTCGACCACCCCCAGCGAGGATCCCAGATGTCCTCCCGTCTCGGCAACGACCGAAATCACCTCGGAACGCACTTCGTCGGCCAGCCGCTCCAGTTCGGCGTCACTCAGCGCCTTCATGTCGGCCGGGCAGCAGACGCGATCCAAAAGCGGGGTTTCGGGTCGCGGGGTGGGATTGGTCATCAGAGCCTCCCGTGAATGTCAAAAGGGTGCCGTGCGGTCTTCCACACGGCACCAGGTCCCTGTCGCCAACAGGAAGGGAACCGGGCTGTGGTGTCGCCCCGGACCCGGGCCGGCGATCTGGCCCGGACTTGGAGGGGCGGGCGGCCTGCTGCCGCCCTGCCCCGAGACTTGTCTCAGACGAGATGCTTGATCAGCTCGATCCCGGTCTCCAGAGCGCCGGTGATGTTCGGCGCCGGAGCGGGGTTCTCGTCGATCGGAAGCATCCGCCCGACCACCCGGAAGAACCCGATGAGAAGGAGCGTCCCGAAGAACACGCCGCCGGCCCAGCCCGCACCCTTCATCATCTGGAAGGCGACCCAGAGGCGAAGGTTGGTCTTCGGATTGGTGTTGAGGTGATCGTTGAAGATGGTCTTGTCAGCCATTGTGATCGCTCCTCAGTTCAGCGGCGCCATGCCGTGGTTCTGGCCCCAGACGTACCAGTTGTCCACGACCGTGCCCGAGAGCAGGATGCCGATGCCGCCTGTGAGGGTCACGAGGACCGCCATCCAGATGGCCCAGCGGTGGATGCCTTCCATCGTGGCGTTGAAACCCATGGTCCAGCGCCAGAAGAGGGCGGCCCGCTCCGCTGCCGTCCCGCGGTCGGCGATCTGCTCCAGCTCGCGCTCGCCGCCGAAGCGGGAGACCGCGAGGATGGTCGCGCCGTGCATCGCGAAGAGCAGGGCCGAACCGTAGAGGAAGGCGATCGAGAGACCGTGGAAGGGGTTGTAGAACAGGTTGCCGTGGACGAGCGAGAAGTTGTTCGTCCAGTCGAGGTGCGAGAAGATGCCGTAGGGAACCGCTTCCGACCAGGACCCCATGAGGATCGGACGGATGAAGCCCAGCACCATCCACAGCCAGATGGCCGAGAGGAACGCCCAGGCGGTGTGCTTGCCCATGCCCAGCGCCTGAGCGCGGAGATAGGTGCGGCCCCACCAGGACCAGACCGCGACGAACATGAAGAACGACGCGATCAGCCACAGACCGCCTTCCTTCAGCGGAGCCGCGAAGGACAGCCCGTATTCGGGTGCCGGCGGCTCGAGCGAGAAGAAGAACAGGTCGCGCAGGAAGACGGCCGGGTTCCAGCCCGCCTGATACCAGAACCAGATCCCGATGGTGAAGAACCACATCAGGCCCGAGAAGAGGGACAGGACGCCGAGCGAGCCGAGATAGATCGGGCCGAGCTGGGCGTTGCCGAACCAGCCGAGCAGGGTCGAGAAGGGACCGACGCCCGAACGGTTGGCCAGGTTGACGTCTTCGGTCATCCCCAGGTCGGCCGGTCCGCGGACCTGGACCTGGGTGAAGATGTTCTGATACTCAGCCATTGATGCCTCCCGGGATGTTCGCCCACCACGGCAGCTTCACCCACCATTGCCACCAGTCGACCCACTGATCGAACCAGATGGTGCCGGTGATGATCATGCAGAGGGCGCTGAAGAAGACGGCGCTCAGCGAGAGCAGCAGGCCGAGGCGGTGGATGCCGAGCGTCCCGATCGAGTAGCCGACCAGATCGCGGAAGAACGTGTCCTCGTGATCCGGCGTCCGCATTTCCTTGCCCTTCTCGGGGTTGGCCGCGGAGAGCACCAGGGCGCCGTGCAGCGCCAGAGCCAGCGCGTTCGTGAAGAAGAACGTGATGGCGATCATGTGGGCAGGGTTGTAGTGGAAGTTGCCGTAGGTGTAGCCCGTGTTCGACACCCAGTCGAGGTGCGTCCAGATCCCGTAGGGGAAGGCATAGCCCCAGGCGCCCATCATCACCGGGCGGAACAGCACCAGCGTCAGGTAGGCCAGGATGGCGAACGCGAAGGCGAACGGGATATGGTACCCGATGCCCAGCTTACGGCAGATTTCGACTTCGCGCAGCGCCCAGCTGACGAAGGCACCGGTGGCGCAGATCGTGATGATCTGCCACAGCCCGCCTTTTGCGAGGGGTGCACCTCCCAGGCCATATTCAAGGGCCGGCGGGTAGACAGAGATGAGTTGGGGGTTCCAGGTGCCCTGGAGTACGGCACTCCAGGCAATCAGAATGATACCCAGGGCCGCGAAGAAAAACGTCGCAACCCCGAAGAAGCCGACATAGAAAGGGCCGACCCAGAAGTCGAACAGGTTTCCGCCGACCAGCGTGCCCCCCGGCACGCGATATTTTCGCTCGAAGCTGAGCAGTGCCATGCTTCCCTCTCCGCTTGCAGTCGGCCCAACCCGCGCTTGCGCGCGAAGCGGAGCCGTCTCAATGGCTGAACCTTGGAATCGTCGCGGGCGGTGGGTGCCGCCCGCGACGGAGGGCCGGCCCGATTACTCGGCGACGGCGACGCGGTTGTACTTGGCGGCAGAGATTTCCAGCCAGTTGTAGCTGGGGGTGCTCAGCAGGATGAGGTGGATCATCACCGCGAGGAGGAACAGGAACACGCCCTGAGCCACGAACACGCGACGGGGGTCGAAGATCATCCAAATTTTGTAGAACTTGCTCATGATCTTGTTCTCCTCAGAACCACGGACGCCAGATGTACACAGCGAGGTGAGCGACGATCGCCACCGCGCTGAACAGCCAAAGACCGCTCATGTAGACGGAGTGCAATTCCTGCGCCTGCTCGTCCGTAAGACCTGTGTAGCCCAGGTCGGATTTATCAGCCATGCTATCCTCCGGATCGTAAGACTGACGCCACATGCTGGTGGCGTGGGTTACGGTAAGGCACCATGCCCTCCCGATTAATCCGCCGCCCCTTGGGGAGACGACGAATGGCGTGTCGCGTCCTGACCTGCGGTCAGGCGCGGAAAATCAGCGGCGTGATCGCCTTGGCATCGAACCAGGCGGACGCGAAGGGGCCGCGCTTGGGCAGCCTGCGGTGGCGGATCGTCGAGACGATCCAGCTCACGAAGGCCACCGGGAAGGCGCCCAGCAGAATGACGGCGAAGTAGACGTAGAACTCGGCACGCGGTGCTCGGTGCCCGTGGGCCCTGGCGGCATGGACCGGCGTGTTGACGGCATGATCGCTCATTGGTTCTCTCCCTTCCTCTCGCCGAAGCCCGGCCCACGCAGGGCTTCGACAGTCTCTCTCACGACCCTCTCGGCACCGGCATCGAGGGCAGCCTTCTCGGCGGCGTCGCGCAAGGCACGCGCGGCGCTGATCCGGGTGAGAACCGGATGCTCCTCTACGATGCGGTCCAGGGCCGCTTGCGCATCGGCATCCCACGGGAAGTCGCGGCGCAGTGTCGTCGGCGTGGCGGCGGCGCTGTCCATCTCCGTGCCGAGGGGCAGGATGTGGAACAGGGCGTCGAACAGGGCGTTGCAAACTTCCTGCAGTAACCACGTGGCACCTGCATATCCCATAACGGGCGTTCCGGTAGCGCGCCGGATCGCCGCACCCGGGAAAGAGGCAGCGATGAAAGAGGGTTGCGGGCCGTGGCCGGCCTTGAGTTCCGCAAGGTAAATCTTCTCGTTGATCGACCCCATGAGCACGAGCGGACGGTGCTGGCGGATCAGTCCGCGCACCGCCTCGTTGTCGGTCTTCGAGCCCCTCTTGCGGGCCACGGCGAAGGCGCAGGGCAGCCCCAGATCGCCTTCGAGGTAGTTTCGGATGCCTCTTGCATAAGTTTCGGTCGCCACGATTCCGAAATTGGCCGTCCCGAAGAAGTCCTGCGTGACACTCCGCCACAGATCCCACACGGGCTTCAGGGTGGAGTGCTTCTCGCGCGCGATGAAGGGCTCGGGATCGAGGCCCAGAATCTCGCCGAGACGGCGCAGGAAGGCGGTCGTGCTCTCGACCCCGATGGGCGCCTGGAGGTAGGGTTTGCCCAGAACCTCGGCCAGCCCGCGGCCGAATTCGCGGTACATGACGATGTTGGCGTCGGCATTGACCAAGTGTCGCATCTCGGCCAGATGCGCGCCCAGGGGCATCACCATGTTCACTTCGGCGCCGATCCCTTCGACCAGACGGCGAATCTCGTGCAGGTCCGAGGCCATGTTGAAGACGCCGTACATGGGCCCGAGGATGTTCACCCGCGGCTTCGCCCCCTCGGGGCGCTTGGCTTCGGGCGGCATGCGACCCTTGGTCATCCCGAATTCCGAGAAGATCCAGGTCATCGCCCGGTCGGCCGCTTCCCACTGGTCCTCGTCGATGGTGCGCGGCAGGAAGCGCTGGATGTTCGTGCCCTGCGGCGTCACGCCGCCGCCGATCATCTCGGCGATCGATCCCGTGACCACCACCGCGGGCAGCGCCGGATCCAGCACCTTCCAGGCCCGGCTCATCGAGGCCTCGGTGCCCTCGCTCATCTCGCTCTCGCCGAGGCCCGTCACCACGATGGGCAGCTCGTGCGGGGGCAGCGCGTCGGTGTAATGCAGCACCGAGGTCACGGGCAGGTTCTCGCAGCCCACCGGGCCGTCGATCACCACCTGAAGCCCCTTCACCGCACAGAAGGCATAGACGGCGCCCCAGTAGCCCCCTGCCCTGTCATGATCCTGCACGAGCATCAGATCATCTCCTCGGACTTGGCGGCCCGGGCGGCCTTCTCGAGCTTCTTCTGGTGCGCGGCACGGAAGTCGGGGCGCAGGTTGGGCGCGCCCTCCCAGATGCCGGCCGTATCCCCCTCGCCCACACCGGCGAAGAAGGCCTTCATCCTCGACATCCGCTCGCGGTTGCCGATGGCCGCATTCATCACCTGCGCGAGGCTGCCCGCTCCGGCCGGCCCCATCAGCGGCCGGGCCGAGATGAGGTTGGTGAAGTAGAGCGACGGGATGCCCAGCGACTTGGCGTTCTGCACCACCGGCGTCGTGCCCACGGCGAGGTCGGGCTCGAAGCCCTGCATCGCGGCGAGATCGTCCTCGAGCGAGGCGCGGAACTTCACGACCGTGCCTCTGGCCTCGAGCCATTCGCGGTCGGCGGCACTCCAGGGCGTCCTGCCCGCGGCCGTGCCCACATAGGGCACCTCGGCGCCGCTCTCGATCAGCAGGCGCGCCACGATCAGCTCGGAGCCCTCATAGCCCGAGAGCGTGATGCGGCCCTTGATCGGCGCGCCGGCCAGCGCACCCTTGATCGCGGGCAGGAAGGCGTTCTGCGCGGCAGCCACCTTGTCGGCGGCGATGCCGTAGGCCTCGCCGATGGCGGCAAGCCAGGCGGCGGTGCCGTCATGGCCCACGGGGGCGGAGCCCACGATGGCGCGGCCCGCGGCCTGAAACTCGCGGACCGAGGCGGTGTAGAACGGGTGGATCGCGGCGGCCACGCCACTGTCCAGCGCGGCATAGAGCTCGCGCCAGTCGCGGCAGGGCACCACGGGCCCCGCAGCGAGACCCAGGGGCGCCAGCAGCGCCCCGATCATCACCGGATCGGCCGGGAACATCTCGCCCAGAAGCGCCACGGTCGGCCGGTCGGACCGGCCCGAGACCGGCGCCTGCACCGGGCCCGCCTCGATCTCGGAGCGGGCATATTTCAGCATCGCCCCCGCCAGCACGTCCTTGGCCTCGGCATGGGTCGGCACGCCGAAGCCCGGCACGTCGATGCCCACGATCCGCACGCCGTTGATCTCGGAGGGCAGCAGCCGCAGCGGCACGCCCGAGGCGGTGGGCACGCAGAGGTTCGTCACCACGATGGCATCGTATCGCTGCGGATCGGCCATCTCGTGGACCGCCTCGCGGATGTCCTCGAAGAGCTTGCCCGTGACGAGCGATTCCGAGTTGAAGGGCACATAGCCGATCGAGCGCCGCGCACCGTAGAAATGCGAGACGAAGGAGAGCCCGTAGGTGCAGCAGGCCGAGCCCGAGATGATCGTGCCCACCCGCCGCATCCGAAGCCCGGTGCGCAGCGATCCGAAGGCCGGGCACATGCTCTGCGGCTTGTCATGGGGCCCGACCGGATAATCGGCCTTGAACCGCTCCATCAGCTCGCCATTGCCCGCGGCACTGGCCGCGGCGGCCATGTCGGCCGCCGAATGGCAGCCCATGGCCTCGGGCGCCACCGGGGCGCCGCCTGGGGTCTGGCTCATCGCCCTGCCCCCTTCCGCTTCTGGCGCGCGGCGATCTGACGGAGCGCCTGATCGAGCCGCGCGAGGGTATCGAGATCAAGCATCGTCGTAGATCACTTCCAGCGATTTCTTCGGGGCCGCGTTCTTGCCGCGCATGTCGGCATCGGTGGCGGGATCGAGCACGAAATCGGCGCCCACGGCCTCCGGCGTGAAGAGGTCGAGCAGCCCGTCCTGCGACAGCGGCTTCGGCCGGATCGGCAGCGCCTCGCCCACGGCATGGGCCAGCCCCTCGAACAGGGGCCCCCAGCGCGTGCCGGGAATGGCCACGATCTGGTAGTTGGCCGACTTGCGGCGCAGGTCCTCGTCGGCCGGGATGGTGGCGAGGATCGGGATCTGCACCGCCTCGGCAAAGGCCTTGGCCTCGCCCGTGCCGTCATCCTTGTTGATGACGAGGCCCGCCACGCCCACGTTGCCGCCGAGCTTGCGGAAATATTCCACCGCCGAGCAGACGTTGTTCGTGACATAGAGCGACTGGAGGTCGTTCGAGCCGACGAGGATCACCTTCTGCGCCATGTCGCGGGCGATGGGCAGGCCGAAGCCGCCGCAGACCACGTCGCCCAGGAAGTCGAGCAGCACATAGTCGAAGTCCCAGTCGTGGAAGCCGAGCTTCTCCAGCAGTTCGAAACCGTGGATGATGCCGCGCCCGCCGCAGCCGCGGCCCACTTCCGGGCCGCCCAGCTCCATCGCGAAGACGCCGCCCCGCTTGAAGCAGACATCGCCGATCTGGACCTCCTCGCCGGCGAGCTTCTTCTTCGCCGAGGTCTCGATGATCGTGGGGCAGGCCTTGCCGCCGAACAGAAGCGAGGTCGTGTCCGACTTCGGGTCGCAGCCGATCAGCAGCACGCGCTTGCCGATCTGGGCCATCATGTAGCTGAGGTTGGCGAGCGTGAAGCTCTTGCCGATGCCGCCCTTGCCGTAGATCGCGATGACCTGCGTCTTCTTCTTCGGCTCGCCTTGCGGCACCTCGAGCGTCGGCTCTTCCGCCGCCTCGTCGCGGAGGCGTTGGTCGAACGCCTTCAGTTCGGGTGCATCCGTCATGCGGTGGCCCTCCAATCCAGGATCATCTTGAGACAGTCGGGGTCGCTGAAGGCCGTGGCATAGGCCTCGGCCGCCTCCGACGCCGGTCGGGTGTGGGTGATCAGGTTGGCAAGCGAAAGCGCCCCGCTCTCGATCAGCGCGCGGGTAGCCACCATGTCCTCGGGCTGCCACTCGGCAGCGATGCGCAGGCGCGCCTCCTTCATGAAGGCGGGCACGAAGGTGAAGGCGACGGGCTCGGTATAGAAGCCCGCCAGCACGATTTCGCCGCCCTTGGCGAGCCGCATCACCAGACTGTCGATCAGTTTCGGATCGCCCGACGCATCGTAGATCGAGCGGTAGTCGCGGCGCTGGTCGGTCGCGGGGTCGATGACCTCGTAGCCCTGCGCATGGCGGCGCCGTTCCGCCTTGGTCTCCCAGACCACCGGCGGCTCGCCGCCCGCGGCAATGGTCAGCCGCGCAAGAAGCCGGCCCAGCGTGCCGTGACCCACGATCAGGTCCGGCAGCACATGGTTCAACCCGGCCAGCGCATGGCGCGCGGTTGCGGCAAGCGCCAGAAGCGCCCCCTCGGCCTCGAGCGCGGGATCGATGCGCACCGCGCGATGGGCGGGCGTCACGAGCCGCTTCGTCGCCGCGCCGAACAGGCCGCGGATCGGTCCCGCATCGGTCGGCGCGAAACAGTTGGAGCCCGGCACGAAGACCCGGTCGCCCGGCCGGAAGCCCGTGTCGGGCGCCGCCTCGACCACTTCGCCCGCCGCCTCGTAACCCGGCACGAGCGGGTAGCCCATGCCCGGAAAGGGCGGCATCTGGCCGGTGTAGAACAGTTTTTCGGTACCCGTCGAAATGCCCGAATGGGTGATCTCGACGACGATGTCGCCGGGCGCAGGCTCGTTCAGCTGGATGGTCTGAAGGCCAAGGTCCCGCGGACCCGACAGGATGACGGCGGTCGTTCTCACAGCGTTTTCCCCCGCGCTCTTCCGGCCGAGCGGTCCAGGGGGACTCGGGTCGGCCTATATCGACGCTTCAGGTGTAACATTAACGGGACATCGTGAAGTGTCAACTTTATTGGACAGTGCCTCCCTGCGTCCGATTGCGCTGCGCCCGCGCGTCACGGCGCGTCAGAGGGACGCACGGCCGTCACCGCGCTCGCGACATAGGGCCTGAGGCCGGGGAAGATCTTGATCTCCGAAAAGCCCTGCCCCGTGAGCAGCTCCGCGATCTCGGCCGCCGAGCGCACGCGCCCCGTCCGCATCGCGGCGGTGTAGAAGGCCATGTAGGTGTCCGTCTCGCGGTGCGGCCGGGCGCCCCCGGACATGGCCTCGGCCACGATCACCCGCCCGCCCACCGGCAGCGCCTCGCGCACCCTGCGCAAGAGCAGCTTCACCGTCTCGTCCGAATGGTCGAACAGCACCCGCACGAGGCTGATCGCATCGGCGCCGAGCGGCAGCGGATCGTCGCGGAAGCTGCCGCCATGCACGGTGAACCGCCCGGCAAGCCCCGCCTCGGTCAGCCGCTGCGGCGCGGCCTCGGCCACCATGGGCAGGTCGAACAGCATGAGCTCCATCAGCGGATAGGCCCGCCCCACGGCCGCGAGGAAGGCGCCGGTGCCCCCGCCCACGTCCATCAGCCGCCTGACCCCCATCAGATCCACCAGTCGCAGCGCATCCTCGGCCACGAGCCCCTGGCTCTCGGTCATCAGGCGGGAATATTTGGCGGTCACCTCCGGGTCGGTCGCCCCCGCGGCGCCGAAGACATAGGGCCAGAAACGTGCGAGCTCGGGCTCGGTCTCGCCCTTCAGGAAGGCCACCGGATCGGCCAGATCGCGGTAGAGCACATGGTGATGGCCCACCATCGCCTCGAGCCCCGGCACCGCGAGGAAGGCCGCGCCCCGCACCGCCAGATCGAACCGCCCGTCGCGCCTCCGCGTGAGCAGCTTCAGCGCGGCGCCCCCCTGCAGGAGAAGCTGCATCCGCTCGGGCGCAAGCCCGGTGGCCGCGGCCAGCGCCTGCACCGTCTGGGGCCCTTCGGCCACCAGATGCAGCACCCGCAGCTCGACCAGCGCATAGAGCACCTGCGAATGGACGAAGCCCGCGACGATGTCGAACAGCTCCTCTCCCTCGCGCCGCCCGATGCGGCGCAGGAAGGGCACACGCTCGGCGATGAGCTGGAAGCGGCGCGAGCCGGCAAGGCGCACGCCGAGGCGGGAGAGGCCGAGCCCCCCGCGGGCGGGAGGTCTGAGAGCGCTCATGGAAGTCCTTTCCGATCCGGCCCCGGCAGGCGGGGCCTTGAGTGCGGGCGGCTCAGACGCGGGCCGCGACCTGCGCCGGCACGATCTTCTCGGCATAGCGGCGGACCATCTCGGCCAGCATCGCCTCGCCCGGGCAGGAGGGGATCGAAGCGATGGCGCCGCCGAGGATGTCCTTCAGCCGTTTCGCCGCGCCGTCGACGCCATATTCGCGCACCGCGTTCGGCCGGGCGTGGATCTCGTCCTGCCCCGCGGGCTTGCCCAGCGTCTCGGCATCGCAGAGCGCGTCGCGCAGGTCGTCGGCCACCTGGAAGGCCTCGCCGATGCGGGAGCCCAGCTCTTCCCAGGGCTCGGCCTCGTAGCCCGCGGCAATGGCGCCCATCTGGGTCGCGGCGATGAAGAGCGCGCCGGTCTTGGCCCGGTGATAGGCCGAGAGGTTGATCTGGCTCTCGCTCTCCCAGCCCTGACCCGCGCATATGCCCATCGGCATCCCCGTCCGCACCGCCAGCGCCGTCACCAGCTGCAGCGCCCGCTGCGGCTGGTCGGCCGCGGCGCGGGCCAGCACCTCGAAGCCCATCACGATCAGGCTGTCGCCGGTGAGGATCGCGAGCGGCTCGGAATAGGCGCGGTGCACCGTGGGCTTGCCGCGCCGGATCTCGGCATCGTCGAAACAGGGCAGATCGTCATGCACGAGGCTCGCGCAATGGATCAGTTCGAGCGCCACCGCCGCCGCGTCCGACAGGGCCGGGCGGTCGTCGCCGCAGGCCGTGGCCACGCTGAGCAGAAGCGTGGGCCGGATGCGCGCGCCGCCGGGCGTCACCGCATAGTCGAGCGCCGTCGCCAGCTTCGAGGGCGCCTCGGAGCCCTGCCCCCGCGCGATCGCCGCTGCCATCGCCGCTTCAATCCGCTGTTCAAACGCCATCATGTGCCTCATAGGACAGCTCCGGCGCATCGCTGCGCCCCGGGGCGGCCACCGTGCCGCCGACTCCACAGGTGTCAACTTTTTCTTACACCCTCTCGTCTTTGATACTGGACAGCCCGCATCGGGGTGTCAACAATCCCGGGCATGAGACAGATTGTGCCGAAGGTGGTTGTGGTCGGGGCCGGGATGGGCGGGCTGGCGTCTGCGATCCGGCTGGCGCGGGCCGGGTGCGAGGTGACGCTCCTCGAGGCGCGCGAGGCGCCGGGGGGGCGGATGCGCACCCTCCCGAGTGTGGCGGGCCCCGTGGACGCGGGCCCGACGGTCCTCACACTGCGCGAGGTTTTCGACGATATCTTCGATGCTTGCGGGCAGAAGCTCGATCATCACCTCACCCTCCTGCCCCAGCCGCTTCTGGCCCGGCACTGGTGGCTCGACGGCAGCACGCTCGACCTCACCACCGACCTCGAGGCCAATGTCGAGGCAGTGGCGGCCTTCGCCGGCGCGCGCGAGGCCCGCGCCTTCCGCCGCTTCCACGACCTCTCGGCGCGGCTTTATGACGCTTTCGACCGGCCGATGATGCGCGCGGCCCGGCCGGACCTGCGGGCCATCGCGACCGGGGCCCTGAAGGCGCCCCGGACATGGCCCGCGCTCCTGCCCGGCATGACGCTCGACCGGCTCCTGCGGCTCTTCTTCCGCGACCGGCGCCTGCGCCAGCTCTTCGGGCGCTATGCCACCTATGTGGGCGGCACGCCCTATGGCGCGCCGGGCGTGCTCGCGCTGATCTGGGCGGCCGAGGCGCGCGGGGTCTGGGCGGTCGAGGGCGGGATGCACCGGCTGGCGCTCGCGCTTGCCCGGCTGGCCGAGGATCAGGGCGTGCGGCTGCGCTACGGGGCGCCGGTCGCGCGCATCCTGCGCCAGGGAGGCCGCGCCACCGGCGTTCAGCTGGCCGACGGGCGGACGCTTCCGGCCGATCACGTCGTCTTCAACGGCGATCCGGCGGCGCTCCTCGCGGGGCTTCTGGGCGACGGGCCGCAGGCCGCGGTGCCCGAGGACCGGATCCACCCGCGCAGTCTCTCGGCCTGGGTCTGGTCCTATGCCGCCCGCGCCTCGGGCCCGCCGCTCGTCCACCACAACGTCTTCTTCGCCGACGACCCCCGGCGCGAGTTCGGACCGATCGCCGCAGGACAGATGCCGGAGGATGCGACACTCTACATCTGCGCCGAGGACCGCTCCGGCGGACAGGTGCCCGACGGGCCCGAGCGATTCGAGATCATCATGAACGGACCGCCCGGCCGGCCCGCGAAACCCGAGGATTTTGCGCAATGTCGCAGCCGAACCTTCGACCGCCTGAGACAGTTCGGGCTGACCTTCGACCCGGTGCCGGGCGAGACGAGCCTGACGGCCCCCACGGGCTTCGCGCGCCTGTTCCCGGCGTCGCAGGGCTCGATCTACGGGCTGAGCCCGCACGGGGCGCTGGCCTCGCTGAAACGCCCGCTGGCGGGAACGGCGCTGCCGGGCCTGTGGCTGGCGGGGGGCGGGGCCCATCCGGGGGCGGGCGTGCCGATGGCGGCCCTCTCCGGACGGCACGCGGCCGAGGCGATACTGGCGGACCTTGCTTCTCGGTCGAAGTAGCGCCCGACGGCTATGCCTGGTGGTATATCGACGGCGTGTCCGACGACGGCACCCGCGCGCTCTCGGTGATCGGCTTCATCGGCTCGGTCTTCTCGCCCTGGTATCGCTGGTCGGGCCGGAAGGAGCCGCAGAACCACTGCTGCCTCAATGTGGCGACCTACGGCCCCGGCGGGCGCTTCACCATGACCGACCGCGGCCGGGCCGCGCTGCGCCAGAGCCCGGACACGCTGACCGTGGGCCCCTCGCGGATGCACTGGACCGGCACCCAGCTCATCGTCGAGGTGAACGAGGTCTCCTCGCCGCCCCTCGTCTCGCCGGTGAAGGGCCGGATCGTGCTCACGCCCACCGGGATCACCGAGGTCGAGGTGACGCTCAAGGACGATGGCTCGCACATCTGGCGCCCCTTCGCCCCCACCGCGCGCATCGAGGTCGATCTGACGCAGGGCCACCGCTGGCATGGCCACGGCTATTTCGACGCGAATTTCGGCACGGCGGCGCTCGAGGCCGACTTCCGCTTCTGGACCTGGGGCCGGTACCCGGTGGCCGACGGGGCGGCCTGCTTCTACGACGCCCCCCGCCGCGACGGCTCGCGGCTCGAGCTCGGGCTCCATGTCGCGGCCGACGGGCGTGCGCGGCTGATCCAGCCGCCGCCGCAGGCCCGCTTCTCCCGCTCGGGCTGGCTGGTCGAGCGCCACACGCCCGCCGATCCCGGCACGCGGCCGCGGCAGGTGATGTCGATGCTCGATGCGCCCTTCTATTCGCGCGCGATGGTCGAGACGACCGTCTTCGGCCAGAAGACGGTGGGCGTGCACGAGGCGCTCGATCTGCGCCGCTTCCGCTCGCCGCTCCTGATGCCCATGCTCGCCGTCCGCGTCCCCCGCCGCCCCGGCTGGCGCTTCTCCTGACATCCCCGCCGCGGACAGGCCGCGCCTTTCACTCTGCGCAAATATCCTCGGGGGGAATTGCCCCGCAGGGGCAAGGGGGGCAGACAGCCCCCCTCTTTCGTCCCTCAAAGCAAAAGGGGCGGCGCCCGCAGGCCCGCCCCTCCTCTCTTCTGCCCCCGGATCAGGCGCGGGCTTCGGGCCGGCTCCAGTTCAGCCGCATCGCCTCGAAATTGAGGCCGGTCGCGGCGGTGGCCCAGATCAGGTAGGGCACGAACAGCACCCCCGCCCAGGTGTCGAGCTGGAAGAAGGCCCACATGGTCGCGGCCACGAAGAGCCACATCACCACCACCACGCCGAGCGCGGTCGCCATCCGCTTCATCCCGAAGAAGACCGGCGTCCAGAGCGTGTTGAAGGCGAGCTGGGCGGCATAGAAGGCAAGCGCCTGCCCCGACCCTTCGAGCTGCGCCACCCGCATGGCCGCGAGGCTCATGAGGAAATAGAGCGAGGTCCAGGCCAGCGGGAACACCCAGCGCGGCGGGTTCCACCAGGGCTTGTTCAGATTGTCGTACCATTCATCGGGCTTCAACAACGCCCCCGTCGTCGCGGGCGCGCCGCAGGCGGCGAGGAAGGTGAGGAAAAGAGCCCAGTCCATGTTCATCATCGTTACTCCGGTATACCTGCACGAGAACCTAGATCGGGTTGGCCCGGTTCCCCAGTCGCTGCCGCGAGATCTGCCGGTCCTGCGCCTCGAGCTGGGCCAGAACCGAGATCAGCGCCTCGGAACGGCCGCGCTGCGGCCGGGCCCGGGCGGCGGCATTGACGAGGAAGGCCACCTCGGGCTCGGGCGCCGCGTGAAGCGTGGCGCAGCCGGGGCCGAACGGGCTGATGGCGGCGCGTGTGGCCGAGAGCCCGAGCCAGACGAGCTTCTGCCGCCGCGTGGTGAAGGCGCGGCGCGTCACGCTGTCATAGCCGTTCCGCGCGATCTCGCCGCCGATGCCCGCATAGATGTGGCGCGCGGCATAGATGCCGGGCCGGCAGGCCAGGGGCAGGCCGCAGACCCCCGCCTCCGAGCGCAGATAGAGCCGGTCGGCCGCCCGCAGCAGGCGGCGCGTCACGGCCCGGATGCGATCGTCGACCACCGGCCGGGCGAGGAACTCCTCGACCGGCAGCCCCGCCTCCTCCATCCAGTCGCGCGGCAGGTAGATCCGCCCCGACCGGGCGTCGGTGCCCACGTCGCGGGCGATGTTGGTGAGCTGCATGGCCAGGCCCAGATCGCAGGCCCGCGCCAGCACGTCGGGATCGCGCACGCGCATGAGGACGCACATCATCGCCCCCACCGCCGCGGCCACCCGCGCCGAATAGTCGAGCACGCCCGAGAAACTGCCGTAGCTGCGCCCCACCGCATCCCAGGCGAGACCCTCGAGCAGCGCCTCGGGCAGCGCCCGGGGCATCTCGAACTCCTCGACCACCGCGGCGAAGGCGCGGTCGGCCGGCGCATTGCGCGGGCGGCCCGCATAGACGAGGTCCAGCCGGTCGCGCAGGCTCAGGACGGCGCGGCGCTTGGCCTCGGCATCCTCCTCGCGCTGGCCCTCGTTCACCGCCTCGTCGACCGCATCGTCGGCCACCCGGCAGAAGGCATAGAGCGCGAGCGCCGGCGCGCGCACGCGCTCGGGCAGAAGGCGGGAGGCGGCGTGGAACGAGTAGGAGCCGGTGCGGATCAGCTCCCGGCAGGCATCCAGATCGGCAGTGGCAATCATTCCGCGGCAAGCCTTTCAGCAGGTTCGGCCTCCCGGCGCGCGCGCGGCGCGTCGGGGGCAAGCTTGGCCATCACTTCGGCCGAACCGATCACGCCGGGCACGCCCGCGCCCGGATGGGTGCCCGCTCCCACGAGGAACAGGTTTCCCACCTCCTCCGAGATGTTGTGCGGCCGGAACCAGGCCGACTGCAGGATCCGCGGCTCGATCGAGAAGCCCGCGCCCCAGGGGCTGAGGTAGCGGTCGCGGAAGGTCTCGGGGGTGAAGACGAGCGAGGGCCCGATCCGTTCCCCGATCCCCGGCATCGATTGCTCGAGCACCTCGAGCACGCTCTCGCGGTAGGGCTCGGCCGCAGCCTGCCAGTCCACCGGCTGCGCCTGTTTCAGATGCGGCACGGGCGAGAGCGCATAGAACGTGTCATCCCCCTCGGGCGCCACGGTCGGATCGGTGATCGAGGGCCTGTGGATATAGAGGCTCATGTCCTTCGCGAGCTTGCCCTTGAGGAAGATGTCCTCGACCAGCCCCTTGTAGCGCGGCGCATTGACGATCGTGTGGTGGCCCACGTCGGGCCACATGCCCTTCGTCCCCTTGGTGCCGAAATACCAGACGAACAGCCCCATCGACCAGCGCCGGCTCCTCACATGAGCGTCGGTCCAGCGGCGGCGCGGATGGTTGCGCAGAAGCCGCATGTAGGTATGGCCCGCATCCGCGTTCGAGACCACGAGGCCCGCCCGCAGCACCTCGCCCGAGGCGAGCCGCACGCCGGTGGCGGTGCCCTTCTCGACGAGGATCTCGTCCACCTCGGTGTTCATGCGGAAGCTGCCGCCCTGCCCCTCGATCACCTTCGCCATGGCCGCGGCGATGGCCGCCACGCCGCCGATGGCATAATGGACGCCGAACTCCTTCTCGAGCTGGCTCACGAGGATATACATCGAGGTCACGTTGAAGGGGTCGCCGCCGATGAAGAGCGGGTGGAACGAGAGCGCCATGCGCAGCCGCTCGTCCTTCACCCGCAGCGCGGCATGCTGGTAGACGGAGCGGTCGGCCCGCAGCATCCCGAAGGTGGGCAGCACCTTGATGAGATCCCACAGCTTGTGCATCGAGCGGCGGCCGAGATCCTCGTAGCCGAACCAGTAGCGCTTCTCGCTGTCCTTCAGGAACTTCTCGTATCCCGCGACATCGCCGGGCGAGAGGCGGGCCACCTCGGCCTTCATCGCCTCGGTCGACTGGCGCACCGTGAAATGCGACCCGTCCGGCCAGCGCACCTCGTAGAACGGATCGATCGGCTTCAGCTCGACATCGGCGTCGAAATCCCGCCCGCAGATCTTCCACAGATCGCGCAGGCTCTGCGGCACGGTCACGATGGTCGGCCCGAGATCGAACCGGTGCCCCTCCTGCGTGATCGAGGAGCCGCGGCCGCCCGGCACGTCGAGCTTGTCGATGACCGTCACGCGCCAGCCCTTGGCGCCGAGGCGCATCGCGGCCGCAAGGCCTCCCAGTCCCGAGCCGATCACGAGGGCGCGGTCGGCGTCGGAGGCGGGCGAGATCGAGGGCATGGCGCGAACTCCTGCAGTGCTTGTCAACATGCCCCATACAATAGACTGTCTAGTCAGGTTTACAATGCGGCTTGAGGGCGGTGCGACTTCGCGACTAATGTCCGCCCGCTTCGGTTCAGTGTTTGATCGCGCCCACCCCATCTGCAGGAGGAATGACATGCAGACTGTCACGCTCAGTATCTTCCGGTTCAACGAGTTCGAAAAGCGGCTCTGGGTGCTTGGTCAGATGACCGCAAACAAGCTGGGCATGCATTACCTGCCGAAGGCGAAATTCTGGAAGATGTTCGGCTCGGGCACGGGTCAGGGCTTCACGCCGAAGCCCAACTGGCATGTCTGGAGCATCCTCGCCGTCTGGCCGGACGAGGAGACCGCGCGCCGGGAAGTGGCCGAATCGCCGATCTACCAGCGTTGGACCAAGATGGCCGACGAGAGCTACACGGTGCTCCTGCAGCCCACCAGCGCTTGGGGCAAATGGGACGGCAAGGAGCCGTTCGAGCCGGTGAATCCCACCTCGGACGTGCGGCCGATCGCCGCCCTTACCCGCGCCACGGTCAAGTTCTGGAAGGCCGAACGGTTCTGGGCGCGCGAGCCCGCCATCTCGCACATGATCGGCCTGAACAAGGACGTGGTCTTCAAGATCGGCGTGGGGGAAGTGCCGTTCGTCCAGCAGGTTACCTTCTCGGTCTGGCCCGACGCCCGCTCGATGGACGAGTTCGCCCGCGGCGCCGGCGGCCCGCATGGCGAGGCGATCAAGGCCGTGCGCGCCGAGGACTGGTTCAAGGAGGAGCTTTATGCCCGCTTCCAGATTCTCGGAACGATTGGTAAGTGGGATGGCAAGGACCCGGTGGGCGAGGCGCTGACCGCTCGCCCCTCCGAGGCTCCGAAACCCGCTCCGGCACCGGCGGCTGCCCAGCCCGCCCCGGCGGTCGAAGCTCCGAAGCCTGCCCCGGCGCCGGTCGCGGAGAAGCCCGCCCTCGCCGTCGAGATGCCGAAGCCCGCCGAGCCGCCGAAGCCCGTGGTCGAGGCCCCGAAACCCGCTCCCGCTCCCGTGGCCTCGAAGCCGGTGCCGCAGGGCGGAAAGCCGAACTTCAAGGGCAAGCCCGGCAAGGGCGGCCGCAAAGAGAACGCCTGACGCAATGAAAAAACCCTTCCCCTTCTCGGCCATCGTCGGTCAGGAGCAGATGAAGCAGGCCATGGTGCTGACTGCGATCGACCCGGGCATCGGCGGCGTGCTGGTGTTCGGCGATCGCGGCACCGGCAAGTCCACCGCCGTCCGTGCTCTCGCGGCGCTCCTGCCGCTGATCAAGGCGGTCGAGGGCTGCCCTGTGAACTCGGCCCGGCCGGAGGATTGCCCGGAATGGGCGCATGTCTCCTCCACCACGCTGATCGAACGGCCGACGCCCGTCGTCGACCTGCCGCTCGGCGTGACGGAAGACCGTGTGGTGGGCGCGCTCGACATCGAGCGCGCCCTCACCCGCGGCGAAAAGGCCTTCGAACCCGGCCTGCTCGCCCGCGCCAACCGCGGCTATCTCTATATCGACGAGGTCAACCTTCTCGAAGATCACATCGTGGACCTGCTGCTCGACGTGGCGCAGTCCGGCGAGAACGTGGTCGAGCGCGAAGGTCTGTCGATCCGCCACCCCGCCCGCTTCGTGCTGGTGGGCTCGGGCAACCCCGAGGAAGGCGAGCTGCGCCCGCAGCTTCTGGACCGGTTCGGCCTTTCGGTCGAGGTCCGCAGCCCCCGCGACGTGGAGACCCGCGTCGAGGTCATCACCCGCCGCGACGCCTATGACGCGGACCACGACGCCTTCATGGAGAAATGGGGCGCCGAGGACATGCAGCTGCGCGGCCGCATCCTCGGCGCGCGGGCGGCGCTGCCCCAGCTCAAGACGCCGAACACCGTGCTGCACGACTGCGCGGCGCTCTGCATCGCGCTCGGATCCGACGGTCTGCGGGGCGAGCTCACGCTCCTCCGGGCGGCCCGCGCCCAGGCGGCCTTCGAGGGCGCCGAGGCGGTGGGGCGCAGCCACCTGCGGTCGGTCGCGACCATGGCGCTCAGCCACCGGCTGCGGCGCGATCCGCTGGACGAGGCGGGCTCGGTCAGCCGCGTCGAGCGGTGCGTGGCGGAGGTCCTGCCCTGACACACGCAGCCCCCGCGCCGCTCGGCCCGTGGGAACGGGTCGAGGCGGCCCTCACCCTTCTCGCCATCGACCCTGCGGGCCTCAAGGGCCTCTGGCTCCGGGCGCGGGCCAGCGCGCTGCGCGACCGGATCACCGGGGCGCTCGGCGCGCTGCCGCTGCCGGTCCGCCGCGTCCATCCGACCATCGGCGACGATGCGCTCTTCGGCGGGCTCGATCTGGCCGCGACCCTCTCGGCCGGCACGCCCGTGGTGCAGAAGGGCATCCTCGACGAGCCCGCGGCGCTGGTCCTCGCCATGGCCGAGCGCACCCTGCCCGGCCTTGCGGCCCGGCTCGGCACCGCGCTCGATGCGCCGCGCCACTGCCTGATCGCGCTCGACGAGGGCGCCGAGCGCGACGAGCTGCTGCCGCTCGGCCTCGTGGACCGGCTGGCGCTGTTCCTCGACCTCGACGGCCTGCCCTGGGGCGAGACCCGCGAGATC